>JAIOZV010000091.1 GCA_021740425.1 Bacteroidales bacterium
AAAATTTTCAGCAGATGCATCAGCAGCTAAATACATTTGATTAGAGCAAATTAGGGTGTCCGACCCGGCATAAATTGTGGGCGGAGGATTAACATACACCGCTGTGGAGTCCGTTTTTTGATTCACGCCATCAACTACTTGACAAAAGTAGTGGGTGTTTGTTGTGGGAGAAACCAAAGGGTTTTGCTCTTCCGATTGGAAACCCGGAGGATTGGAATGCCACGAAAAAGAATAATTTCCTGACCCTCCTGTGGCTGTAGCAAACAATTGGATTTCATCACCAAGGCAAATTGTATCGTTTTCGGTAGATAAGTTTAATTCGAGGTAATCGTTAATGTGGAAAGCTGCGATTCTGGTTTGCCAGCTACGGTCGCCGGTGGTTTCGTAATATTGCTGGGTGTACCAAAAAGTGGTTTGATCCACCGGATCAATTTGCATGGCGCTGTAATCTCCCCAACGGTGGTTTGGATTGGTTTGAACGCCGGAGCCTTCGATGATTGAATTTTCGGCAACATCAAATATTCCCGGAAGGGCATCTGAAGTTTGCCCCGCATAGCGGATGGATGGGTAAGTTGAAATTCCTGAAACAGAATACCCTGCTGCAATATTACCGTAGCCGTCCATGGCGGCCGATCCCATCCAGCGATGCAAATGGTCGGGAGCATAAGTCCCCTGCTGATAGATTTCCCAACTACTTCCATAATCCCTGAACTCATACCAGCGAATACCTGCAACATCGTCACCACGATTTACTGTGTGATTCGCAAGCATACAATCAAAATTTTCAAAATGCCGGTATTGAAGGCGGTACATCAGGCGGTTGGACATCGGAGCCAGCCAGGGTGCATTTTCAGGCTGTGGAATTCCTGCAGGAAGTTCATCATTGAAAGATTCGGGCAGCAAAGTATTCAAATAACCAATCGAAGAATTGGAAATATTTTGCCAATCGGTAACTGCCTGATAAAGGAATATTCTATCGGTGGCGCCTTCACCTAAGTAGGCCAGATAGGCGGGTGTGTCAGGGGGAGGTGGCGTTCCGTCAAAATCGGCGGGCAACATGCTCCAGGGTTGCTGGTTTGGATAAAAATCGTAGAAAATCAGTCGGGCGTCCGGCGAACCCTCGAGCAACCTGTCGCGCTCAAACACCGAAACGCCAACGGCATGAAAATCCCATTGTGAGTTTATCCAGACATTATTATTTGTTGTAAGATAGTAGCCATCGTGCCAAACGGAAAGTTTTGGGTAATCACAAAAATATTCGTATTCCCATCCATACAAGAACCATGATCCAAGCGGATCTCCGGTTTCTGATACTGCAAGTTTAAAATAGTAAGGCCCGTTTGGGTGATTTGGGAAGGATAGTTCGCTGAGCACCCAGCGATCGGCAAGCTCATCGTAAAGAACAACAGGATCTCCGTTACTATAAGATGCCCAGATTTCGGGAGCATTCTGCCACAGCGAAAGATTTGAAGCCGGCCCATAAAGAAGATTCCCGGATTTATCGAAAACGGCAAACGACATGTTGATCATTTGTATGTAGTGATTTCGGCCAACATCGCCCTCCGTATCAGGAGGAATTTTATATTGGAGGTTGGCAATGCCTTCGAAGTTTTGTAATATGCCACCACGTAATTCCCGGGAATCATTTGTCTGAAGAACGGGATCCCATTCAGGCTTGAGGGTGTTCTGGTTTTCACCGATCAGGCGGTCGTGATTTTCAATTTCGCCTTTTTCACAAGGGGTATTTGATAATTCAGGTTTGATAACCTGAAGGCTTTTTAGAGGTAAACTCTTTGCAAAATAGGAAGGTGTTGAAACATGCAGGGGCTTAATTTGGTTATCCTGTGCCAATAAATCAAAGCATATTATCAATAATGTAGAAAAAAAGAAGCAAGTAAAACCTTTGTAATTTGGCATGTTTAATAATTCCGGAATTTCACAAAAATAATAAAACAAAGGTTTTTGTAAACTTTAAATTTGGCTTTTGACAATCAGGCATTGATATATAGCTGCCATAAATTGAAAGAAGTATTGTCTGTTAAAAAAGTAACTTTGCAGATTCATCAATACTCATTAAATTGAAAAGAAAATATTTCATTATTCCGTTGCTGATTTTTTCAGCGCTGTTGCTTGGCGGATGGGGTTCAACCGGGCATTATCATATCAGTTATCGTTCGTCCCTCTCTTATAATCAGCAAATGGAGCAATTTAGCCAATGGGCTCAAATTCTTGCTGATCACGCTTCTGATGCTGACTACCGCAAAAGCATCGATCCTAACGAAGGACCGCGACATTACATCGACATCGATAATTATGCAATTTTCAACACCACAGGTCACATTCCCCAAACACTGGATTCGGTGATTATGCTTTATGGCAGTTATTTCGTTTATGATCAGGGCGTGCTTCCCTGGGCTACGCTCAAAACCTACGATTCTTTAGTGGCTTGTTTTTCCCGTCAGGATTGGGATAAGGCTGTACTTTTTGCTTCTGATCTGGGGCATTATGTTGCAGATGGTCACATGCCGCTGCATATTACCAGAAATTATAACGGGCAGTTTTCCAACAATTCAGGTATTCATTCGCGCTATGAATCCACGATGATCAATGCTTACATTTCTCAAATCAGCTATTCGGGACAACCCATTTCATTTATTGAAAATGTAAACCAATATGTTTTCGATTATATTTATGGTAATTACGCATTTGTAGATTCAGTGTTGCTTGCAGATGATTATGCAAAAAGCATTTCGGGAAACACAAATTCCACAGCCTACAAACAAGCACTTTGGGCGTATTCTCAGGGATTTACCACGGTATTGTTCAAAAACGCATCTCATGCCTTGGCCGAATTGATTTATACTGCATGGACTGAGGCAGGAAGCCCGCTTATCAATTCATCGGCTGTGCCGGAAAATTTTACTCACTCTAAGCCTTTGCAATTGCAAAATACCCCAAACCCTTTCAGCGGTTCAACCCAAATTAGTTTTTCACTAAGTGAAAACTTGCTGGTGAACCTTAGGGTAATCAATAATCTGGGACAAACTTTAGATGTAATTGCAAGTGAAAAAATGGAAGCCGGTGAACATGTTATCATCTGGAAACCCCAAATTGATATTAAGGGTGTTTATTTTTTGGTGATTGAAGCAGGGCAGGAACGTGCAGTCCGCAAGATGATCATCCAATAAAAAAGGCTGCCTGCATGAATGCGGACAGCCCATTACTTCACTTGTTTCCTTTTAATCAAACAGTTTGCTCCATTCTCTTTGTTTTCTGTTTTTCCAGTCGCCTTTGTGATAAACATAGCTAACCATTAAGGGGAGTACCGATGTGGCTTCGGCATAAACCATTTGTTCGTAAACGGTATCAACTTTGCCCCACGAGGAAGCCTCTTTAAGTGTTGAGCTTGAGCAGGCACCATCTCTTGAATCAGCAACAGTAATCTGAACTGCATATTTGTGCATTGGGACTTCTTTGCCAAGTATTTCAGCGCAAACTACGGTGTCCTGAGCAAAGTTTTTGGGTACTCCTCCTCCGATCATAAATAAACCGGAAGTGCCGGCAGCCATTTTAATTTTTGTCAGTTCCAGAAAATCCTTCACCGAATCAATCGACATGTGTTTTTCAGGCCTTTCCCACTGGTGTTTCACCAGTCCGAAGCCGGCACTGCTGTCGGAAAATGCAGGGCAAAAAATCGGGACATTATGTTCGAAGGCTGCTTGTACCAACGAATCTTTTTTCACAGAGTGCTTGGTGAGGTATCTACCCATTTCGCGGATAAATTCTCTCGAAGAGTAGGGTCGGGGATCAAGGCTGTCGGCAATTATTTTTGTTGTTTCATCGCAAGCCTGCAATTCTTCTTCATCAATAAAGGTGTCGTAAATTCTATCGATATACTGGGCACGCAGTTCTTTATCATCAACGTGGGGCGTGCCACGATAATGCTTGAAGCCAAGTGCTTCGAAAAAATCCATATCCACGATGGCAGCGCCTGTGGCAACTATCGCATCGATCATATTATTTTTAATCATATCCACGTAAACCTGCATGCAGCCTCCGGCACTTGTGCTGCCGGCAAGGGTCAGCCAATTTGTACAATCGTTGTCGGATATCATCCGTTGTAAAATATCGGTTGCATTGGCTGTGTCGCGGGATGTGAATGACATCTTGCGCATGGCATCGATGATGGGGGTGGAATCGAACGATTTGATGTTGATGTGTTCGATGGTTTCTTTTAAAAGCTCTTTTTTATTCATGTCTGGATATATTTGAAGTTTGAAATAGCTATTTGAAAGCCGAAGTTAATAATTATTTTTTTCCACAAACTTGTAGGTTAATAATTTGTAGATCAGTTTTGCTGCAAGAAAGTTGGGAGCCCTGTTTGTTTTAACCGGAGCAAGTTCAACAACATCAAAGCCAATTACATTTTTTTCGCCAATAACTTTCTTTAAAAACTTAATGGTTTGATACCAAAGCAAACCTCCGGGTTCAGGAGTGCCGGTTGAGGGCATGATTGACGGATCGAATACATCAAGGTCGATGGTGATAAAAACGTTGTCGCTTAACCCGCCGATTGCTTTTTCCAACCATAAGTCATTGTCAAAAATGTCCTCGGCCAAAAAGAGGTTTTCTTTTCGAAGAAAGGGTTTTTCGATGGTGTCCATACTTCGGATTCCAACCTGCACAAATGGACAAATTTCGCTTATTCTCGACATCACCGATGCATGGCTGTAAGGAGTTCCTTCATATTCGGGTCTCAAATCGGTGTGGGCATCCAACTGAAGTACACTTAAATTGTTATAATACCTTGAGCAGGCTCTTACAAACCCTGAACTTATGGAGTGTTCTCCACCAAGTCCCACGATAAATTTACCCTGGTCGAGAAATTTAATACTTGCTTTTTCGACTGCATTAACCATTTTTTCGGGAGAAGATTTTTCGAGGACGGGATCAGCCGTGTGAATTCCAATCTTGTAAACTTCAGAATCTGTTTCGATGTCGTAGAGCTCCATATTTGCTGAGGCTTCAAGAATGGCTTCGGGACCATTGTCGGCACCTTTTCCCCAGGTGCTGGTTTCATCGTAGGGAACCGGGATCATGACTACCTTTGCAGAATCAAGATTTGTAAGGCTTTCTTCCAGGCCTCCGAAATTGTATTTGTTTTCCATTATTTTAAATATTTGCTATCACGATGCAAAAATAAAATAATATTTGGCAGTGAATTCCTCATGTTAAGGTTCTGATTTTAGATGTCATATCCTGAAAATACAAAATACTTAAATAAATATGATTTCGTTAGGCAATGAAGTTAAAATGAAATACAACTAAGTTAATTTGCTTATTTTCGCCCCGCATTTTTAAAAAGCATCAAAAATATAGATTGATGAAAAATTTTAACAAACTCAATACCCTGATAGGCTGGGGGGTATGGCTGGTTGCCACCCTGATTTACCTTTTTACTATCGAGCCCACGGCGAGTTGGTGGGACTGTGGTGAGTACATAGCCACAGCTTACAAACTGCAAGTCGGACACCCACCTGGAGCACCATTTTTCCAATTGTTGGGCCGGGTTTTTTCTTTGTTTGCCTTTGGCGATGTTTCAAAAGTAGCTTTAATGCTCAATGTGATGTCGGCCTTATCGAGCAGCTTTACCATATTATTTTTGTTTTGGACCATCACCATCCTTGCGCGCAAAGCAGCTTTGTTTGGCGGTGAACTTACAAGTTCAAAAATGATAGCTGTTCTTGGCAGTGGTATCGTTGGGGCACTGGCTTATGCCGTTAGTGATTCATTCTGGTTTTCAGCCGTTGAGGGTGAAGTATATGCTATGTCTTCGTTTTTTACAGCATTTGTTGTTTGGGCTATTTTAAAATGGGATGCAGTGGCTGATCAGCCACATTCATCAAGGTGGCTCATTCTGATTGCTTATATGGTGGGCTTGTCTATCGGGGTGCACATGCTAAACCTGCTGGCAATTCCGGCCATTACCTTTGTTTATTATTTTAAAAAATACAAAGCTACCACCAAAGGCATGATTATTACAGGCGGGGTTTCGCTGGTTATTCTGGCTTTTGTTATGTTTGGCATCATTCCTGAAGTTGTTAGTTTGTTTGCACATTCTGAGTTGATTTTTGTAAATACTTTTGGCTTACCCTTTAATTCGGGTACCATATTTCTCACACTTTTGCTAATAGTAACCATTTATGGGGCAATCAGGGCAACTACCGCAACCCACAATACCCAAAAAGGACTTGCTATTGTCCCGGCGGCCTTGCTTTATCTTTTAATTCTAACGGAAAGCTCTTCTGTTGGAAGTTTTTTTCTTCGATTAATTATTGGTGTAGGTGTTGCAGGATTGATTTACATTTTCAGAGCTAACAAAGCACAACTCAATACGGTTGTGCTTAGTCTGGTTTTTGTGCTCATTGGATATTCTTCCTTTTTACTCATCATTATAAGATCAAACACCAATACACCCATCAACGAAAATGCTCCAAAGGATGCTGTAAGTTTTTTATCATACCTCAACCGTGAACAATACGGTGACTGGCCAATATTTTATGGTCCCTATTACAACTCTCCGGTTTCGGACTATGACAATGGTAACCCGGTTTATCTTCGCGATGATAAAAAGGGTAAATATGTAGTTGCTGACAATCGTGAAGGCACTATCCCTGTTTATGATTCAGATTTCACTACAATTTTCCCACGTATGTGGAGCAATCAGAAATCGATACATGTGCGTGAATATAAAGAATGGGGTAAGGTAGAAGGTGTGGCAAGGAGGCACGTCAATAGAAATGGTGAAACTGAAACCATCGTAAAGCCAACATTTGGGGAAAACCTTCGGTATTTTTTCAGGTACCAGTTGGGTTTTATGTATTTCAGATATTTCATGTGGAACTTTTCGGGAAGGCAAAACGATATTCAGGGACATGGTGAGATTGAAAACGGAAACTGGATAACCGGCATTGAATCTGTGGATGCCGTTCGGCTCGGGAATCAGCAGAGCCTTCCGCCGAGTCAGCAAAATGCCGCAAACAACAAATTTTATCTCTTGCCACTCCTGCTTGGGCTTGCAGGTTTGTTTTTTCAGCTCAACCGCGACTTTAAGGGTACCATTGTAGTTGCATTATTGTTTATGCTCACCGGAATTGCAATTGTGATTTATCTGAATCAATATCCATATCAGCCACGTGAACGTGATTATGCGTATGCCGGCTCAGGTTATGCTTTTGCAATTTGGATTGGACTGGGGGTTTTGGCGCTTTATAATGTCCTTAAAAAAGTTTTAAACGAAAATGTTTCAGCCGTTTTAGTTACTCTTGCAAGCCTGGTTTTGGTACCAGGAATCATGGCATCAGAAGGCTGGGACGATCACGACAGGTCAGGGAAATACGCAGCACGCGATTTTGCCATCAACTACCTTGAATCCTGTGAGCCCAATGCTATTTTGTTTACCAATGGCGATAACGACACTTTCCCCTTGTGGTATGTTCAGGAGGTTGAAGGTGTTAGAACCGATGTGAGGGTAGTGAATTATATGCTGGCATCAGGAGAATGGTACATCCATCAAATGATGCGCAAAATTTACGATTCCGAAAAACTTCCTTTCACACTTACTTACGAAGATTATGAAAAAGGCTCGAATAACTATGTGCCTGTTATTGATATGGAGCAAATAAAAGGAGCCCAGGAATTGAAGGATGTGGTTAATTTTATTGAAAGCGACAGCGAAAAAACCAAATGGAGTTTTGGTGATGGCGGAAAGTTAAATTTTATTCCAACCAAAAACCTTAAAATTTCGGTCAACAAAGATGAGATTATCCGCAAAGGTTTGATTCCCGAAGATATGTACGATAAAATTGTACCCGAAATCACCTGGAAAGTAAAACAGAATTATTTGTATAAAAATGATCTGATGCTCATCGACTTCATTGCATCCAACAACTGGGAACGGCCAGTATATTTTACCAGTCCTGCTGCCATCGAAAAAGTTATAGATGTTGATGATTATTGCCACCTTGAAGGTTTGGTTTACCGCTTTCTGCCTGTCAAGGCCGATCACCTGATAAATGGTTTGGGTGGAATTAATACCGAAGAAACCTACGATCTCTTGGTGAACAAGGCCAAATGGGGAAATCTTGAAGATCCAAATGTTTACATCGATCCTGAAAGCCGACGTAACTCCATTTCGCCAAAACAGAATTATCTCAGACTGGCGCAAGCCCTTGCTGATGAAGACAAAGCTGAAATGGCCATTACTACACTCGATACCATGATACATTTTTTCCCCAATGAGAAAATTGCCTGGGATATTTACATGATACCGATGATTGAAACCTATTACGATGTGAAGGCCTTTGAAAAAGGAAATAAAGCTTCTGCCGTTTTGGTTGATCGCTATGTTGCCGACCTTGAATATTATGCGTCACTCGACAAAGCATTTAAACAATATTATCAGCAAGACATCCAGCAGGCTTTGATGGTTTTGCAGCAACTGTCATTGTTGGCTAACCGCAGCAAACAAACCGAACAATCGGCAATGATCGACGAAAAGCTGGAGTATCTTATCGATTATTTTCAATAAAAAATAAGCTAAGGCAACCGAAAACATCATCCTTATTTTGGGTGATGTTTTTTGTTTACAGCCATCAGTAAACTGCTTTTAAATGCACAAATTATTCATATTGAACAGGAAAGCCCGGTAAAAACATGAGATTGTGAATAGTAAAATCTTTAGATGAAAAAGCTTTCCGACATTTGGTTAAAAGCAACTGTTGTTGGCAGCCTTTGGGCAACCATTGAAATTATTCTGGGTAGTTTCTTTCACAACCTTCGTGTGCCCTTTGCCGGTACTATCCTGGCCATGATCAGTGTGGGTATTCTGGTTGCTTTTCACAGGCACTGGAAGCAAAAGGGTTTGTTTTGGCGGGCCGGATTAATATGTGCTCTCATGAAATCCATTTCTCCCAGCGCCATACTTTTGGGGCCAATGACCGGCATTTTTACTGAGGCCTTGCTGATGGAATTATTTGTGCGTTTACTCGGGGGTAATCTGGCTGGATATATTATTGGTGGTGCTTTTGCACTAATGAGTACCATAGCCCATAAAATTATTAATCTGCTGCTGATTTATGGTTTTGATATTGTAACAGTTCTTGTCAACCTATATAAATATGCAAGTGAACAAATCGGATACCCGGAATTGAAACCAGGGTTTGCCCTCAGCGCATTATTTGCTGTGTATGCTATCCTTGGGTTTATTTCGGCTATTGTTGGGTTTGCAATTGGGAAAAAAAGAGAAAATTCCCAACCTTTATCCCAACCAAAATTAGGCACACAGGATTATCAACCTGAAGGATTTTTTAAGCTAAAGCAAAATCAACATTTTTCGGTTCGGCTGCTTTTCTTTCATCTTTTTGCTTTGATTGTTTGCCTTGTAATGATTCGCTATTCGATTATTTATGGCTCCTTGTTTATTGCTGCCTATGTGTTTTTCTCCGTGTTTCACTACCGGCAATCACTCAAACATCTGAAACGTCCATTTTTTTGGGTGCAGGTTATTTTGCTCACCTTTTTAGCCACCATATTTTATAACGGTTTTCAAAAAGGGGATGTTTTCGATCAGGAAGGTTTGGTTGCAGGCTTGCAGATGAACATACGTGCTGTGCTGATTTTGGTGGGATTTTCATCGGTGAGTGTTGAACTTCGCAATCCCGTGATCAAGAATTTATTGATGAAAAAAGGGCTCTCACAGCTATACCTTTCGCTTGGCCTGGCATTTTCGGTACTTCCCTGGATTATTAAAAATGTGCCCAAGCCCGGTCAAATTATCCATGCTCCCGGCAGAAGCATTACAGGAATTCTGGATAATGCCGACCGCCTGCTCAATTTGTTTCAAGAAATTATTGCCTTGCCCAAAGTGATTATTCTTGCAGGTGAAAGGCATGAAGGGAAAACAACATTTGCCTCGGAACTTGCCCGGTGTCTTTCAGGACAAGCAAAGAGGGTAGGTGGATTTATCGCTCCCGGTAAGTTCGAAAATTACCGCAGATCATCCTTTAATGTTTTGGATTTGGAAACAGGAATATCAAAACCGCTTTGCAGCATACACTTTACCAAAGGAGAAAAAACCGGGCCTTTCAGGTTTGATGCCGAAGGCCTGAAATTCGGGCATATCTTGTTAGATCCAGAGCATTTAAAAAACAAGGATTTTGTTGTAATTGATGAAATTGGCCCACTCGAGCTTAAAGGTGAAGGTTGGACTCCATCAATTGATAAGCTGATGACAGTTTCAGAATTCACCTTTATTTGGGTTGTGCGAAAATCGCTGGTACATAAAATTATCAGTAGGTGGAATTTGGTGGATGTGGAAGTAATTGATATTACCCTGCACAATCCGGATCAGTTAGCCCAATCCCTGCTGGAATAAAAAATTTAGTTTTTATTCGATGTTTCAAGTTCAATAAAAAGCCCCCGAAGTCTTACCTTCAGGGGCTTCCCCAAACTTCCCCTTTTAAAAAAATAATCCTAATCAAGAATCAGTTTTTCGATGCTATGACAGGTATCTCCTTTAATATTTACAAGATAAAATCCCTTTGGATATGTTGATAAATCCAATTGTGAAATGCCGGTAAAATTATTTTCGATGATCACATGGCCGCTCATGTTGCTTATTGAAATGTGATAGTTTGCAAAGGCATCATCTGTGCTGAATGTAACCATGCCTTTTGAAGGATTCGGATAAATTGAAATGGTATTTGTGTTTATTTCATTTGTTGTTGTTGATTTGATGATTAGATTTTCTACTACTGACAGGCCATTTTCCATAAAAAGTCCATTTGTACCGGCATAGCCGCTGCTATATTCCACCGAAACCGTAGTTTCTGATTGTTGATTATTGTTGAATATTCTGAACCCGATGGCTTCGCCGGCTTTCATTCCTTCAACATCCGAAGTAATGGCTTCATCTCCAAAAATTGTAACAGCAATGTTTTGATTTCCATCTGTGATTTCGGTCATGCCTACACATTTTCCTGCTTGGTTGAAGGCTCCCAGAAAATCACCGGTATTTAGTTGGTTGAGTGCTGATCCCACAAAAGCAATACTGTGACTAATGGTGGTTTGTTCAGGTGCAGTCCACGGAGAATTGCTGTTGGACACAACTTTGCTTCCATTGGTGCCGCTTTTCATTTCATCGTATGATTCAAAAGTTAGTGTTATATTTTGATTTACCGCTACCAAATAGGCATTGCCGGGGTGAATGGCTGGCATATTAAAAATGTTCAGGTCTGGCCAAATAATCCCGTTTCCACCAATTTCTTTCATAAGAATCAATGCGCCGTTGAATTTGTTAACAAAATCATAGGGGTTTATGTTGGAGGATGCAAGTACCGGAATTATATTCCAGCCCTCAATGAGGTTGATTGTTCTCGTTGTGCTGAATTTTCCCGTCAGTGAAATTGTAGCGCCCTCAGTGAGTTTCACTTTGTAGCCTGTTGAGTTCGAAAATGTCCCAATATTATTCACATTACCTTCCGGCCAATAAACAGTGTTCATGGTTTGGGCAATGATCAGATAGTCGGCAATTGGGGCAAAAACATCTTCAATAGCACTCTCGTTGCTGATGTAGGATGAAAAGCCATTCCAGCCTGCAGGTATGTATATATTTTGTACGCGATGAATGGTTAAGTTGATTTGATCGGAAACGCTGTTGCCACAATTGGCAATGGGTAAAGCAGTGATTGTGAGCTCCACTTCTCCTGTGTTAATATCCTGGCTTCCCGGAAAATATTCGGAGGTAACCGATGCAGCATCACTAAAATATCCATCACCTGAGGTTTCCCACAAAACCGATGCTTGATTAGTAACAATTGATGTGGTTGAAAAAGAAGCATCTTCAAGAATTGTTGCATCCTCACCTGCGGTAATTTCGGGGTCTTCAATAAAGCAAATGTCAAAACTGTCTTCATCTACAATTGTGCATGACCCTAAAGGTTGGGCAAGCACAAAAACTGTAATACAGCCCTGGGGATAATCCACCGAAGGTGCGGGGTTGTAGGTGTTGGTTGTAGTGCCGTTGCTGCTAAATTCGCCACCGCCATTTGTAGTGTACCAAAAAATGGATGAATAATTAGTGGCTGTAACTTCCAGTTGAACAGCTTCATTATAGCAGGCATCTACATGGTTAGCAGTAACTTCAGGGTTTGCGATAAAACAAATATCAAAATTCTCCTCATCCACAATTGAGCAGGCAGTTAATGGTTGGGCAAGCACAAAAACTGTAATGCAACCCTGGGGATAATCAACCGAAGGTGCGGGGTTATAAGTGTTGGTAGTATTGCCGTTGCTGCCAAATTCGCCTCCACCGTTTGTAGTGTACCAAAAAATGGATGAATAATTAGTGGCTGAAACTTCAATTTGAACAGATTCATTGTGGCAGGCATCTACCTGAGAATTGGAAATTTCAATATTTGGATTGGAAACAATCGAAAGGATTATACAGTCAGAAACGCTTTGGTTTTCGCCGTAAAATCCATTTACACACAGCTCGGCCATTCCGCCCAGCACATCATTGGGTCCGGGGATGTAGGTTGTGGTTTCTGATGAAGGATCTGTAAATTCACCATCACCATTGCTTACCCATTCCAATGAATTGCAAAACTGGCTTATTGCTGAAAGGGTAGCTCCATTTTCGCAGGCAGTAATATCTGCACCTGCCGAGATAGAAGCCAATTGTGTGAAGGATACGGTCAATTGATCGGTGGCATTGTTTCCGCAGTTAGATGCAGCAATGGCAACTACCGAAAAAATCACCTCCACCCCCGAGGCATCGTTTGTGCCTGGCATATAGGAGGGGGCAAGAATGTTGGGGTCTTCAAATGTTCCATCGCCGGTTGTTTCCCAATTTATCGAAATGAAATCATCGCCTTGTGTTGTTAATTCCAATGGCTGTCCCATCGGGAAAATCTGGTTTTCATCGATACTGATGTCAACAAAGGGCTCTCCAACAATTTCTATTGCCAGTTCATCGCTTACGGTTCCCAAACAAGGATAAATTGGATAAGCAGTAAGCGTGAGTGTAAACCCGCCGTTGGTTTCATCATTTGCACCCGGATAATAGATCGGGTTTATGGCAAGCATGTTACTAAAGTACCCATCACCCGATGTTGACCACATGAAGTAAGTATAATCTTCCACCGATCCGCTCAATTCGAGGGTGTTTCCGGTGCAAACCACAGAGGCATCGCCAGCTTCAACTTTTGGTGACGGGTTTAGATTGAGGGTGATGTTTTTAGTTACCGGAGATGTTTCGCAGGCTCCTTCTCCAAACACGTTCACGCTCACAATTGTACCTCCCGTAGTTTTGTCCTGTTCACCTGCATAGTATTTTGTGCTTGGTATTTGTGGGTTTTCAAAAGTGCCATCTCCCTGAGTAGTCCAAAGTAAACCTGTATAATTATTTGGGATGCAGGTAACCGGAATGGGCAGATTGTCGCATTTAGTTTGCGAAGCAGGAGCGAAAACTGTTGGGGCATCAATAATTTCTACATGAATCTGCAAGCATTCCTGGCCTGTAAGAGGAGGGATGGCAGTAGCACATATATTGAGTGTAAACTCGCCCAATTGTATGTCTGATGTTCCCGGAAAGTAATCTGTTCCTTCTGAGTTTGGATTGCTGAATGTTCCATCGCCATTGGTGCTCCAAAGTATTGTTGAATAATTGTTGGCATCGGCATCCAGAATTATATATTGTGGGCCGCACATGGTCAGGTTAGTTTCAGTACCGAATGTTGGAATCGATTGTATTGTGATTTCAACATTGTCAGAAGCGTAAACATTACAGGCCGACAGTGGATTTGCTATTACTTCCAGTGTAGCTGCCCCATTCATAATATCTGTATCTCCGGGATAATAAATTGCGTTAACAGTATTTGGATTGTTGAAAGAACCATCTCCGCCAGATACCCAAACGATTGTCGAAAAATTTTGAGCATCTGCTGAAAGTTCTGCACATCCCATTGGGCAGATAGTCATATCGCTGCCGGCTTCAATTACAGGGTATTCATTTACAGTTACAGTAAGCTCATGGTTTGATATTAATAATCCATCTGAAACTGTAAGGTAAAATGTAGTTGTAACTAATGGTGAAAGGAAATTCTGAGGGTTTGTCGATGAAAACCCTTCAGGTTGCGAAGTCCAGGTGTAGGTGTAGCTGCCTGTTGTGCCAATAAAAATATTTGCCGACAGGGTAATTTCATCTCCAATACATACCGGATTTGGTGTTGCTGAAGCGTAAGCATCAAAGCCAACATTACAAACAAGGTTGTCCATTGCAGATAGGCCAAGTGGTGTCCAGTGGTCTGAACCATAATATATATTGCTGAAACTGTAGTTGTCAACATCATATTCTTTTTGATTGCTCCAGGAGTAAACTTTAAAATACATTTGTTCAGCATAGCTGAATCCGTCTTTCCAGGGAGTAATGGGTTCATCACCGTAAATCGTAAAAATTATATTTTCGTCTCCGAGCCAAAAATCGGCACCTCCACAAACTAAATTACCCGAATCATCTGTAAAAAATGCTCCGATATAATCGCCGGGCTGAATCAAAATGTCGTTTATTCTTGGATTTGCATCGAGCAGGATGATCATGCCGTGAGGATTAGTGGATGTGGCAACAAATTCCCAACCTGGGGGCAGTCCATAGTTTTGTGCAATCGATTTTTCTGTAAACAATACTGAAAAAGCAGTGATTAAAAATGTGGCGGTGATTGTGTATATACTTTTCATAACCTTTTTTTATTTGCTGATGGGATAAAAGTATCGCAGCCCAACACTCATCTGCAAATAAACCTTGCCGATCTCAAATTGGGAAAATTGCATTAGATGGAATGCAGCATTTGTGACGTTTATTGGGGCTTTTTGCCGAAGGTTTAAAAACTTAAATACCTTTCAAGTCTCTTGAAAAATTTGAAAATCCGGGAATTAATTGCCCATAAACTCTCCAATACTCAACAAGTGATGAATGTAAAATGCAAGAAAACAGGGGCAAACAAATGAAGGGGTTCTGCATTACTTGTTCTTATCTACGAACATTTTAAATCCAGAATTAAACCAGATCCTTTACCCGATA
>JAIOZV010000092.1 GCA_021740425.1 Bacteroidales bacterium
AAACGAGGGAAAGAAAGTCTTTATTTTAGATATCGATGGCCATCATGGTGATGGTACGCAGGCCATATTTTACGATCGAAAAGATGTGTTTTACTGTTCCATTCATCAGCAAAATACCTATCCTTACACCGGAACTTTTATGGAAATCGGGAAAGGGGAGGGGCTCGGCTACAACTTAAATCTGCCAATTCCTGAAAACAGTGGAGAAAAGGAATTCCTTAAAGCAGTTTTTAAAGCCATCGAAACCGGGATGAAATTTGAACCTGATGTGGTTGCCATTTCGGCAGGTTTTGATGGATACCGGAAAGATCGCCTCCTTGATCTAAAATTTTCGTTGCATGCTTATTATGAATGTGGCTATCGTTTAAGCAAAGCTTTTAAAAACATTTTTGCTGTGCTCGAAGGAGGCTACCACGAAGATTTGAGAGAATGTGTCAACCTGTTTGTTGAAGGAATAAATATTGGTGCAAAACCCTCAAATATCAAATGGGATCATGAGCTTTCGATTGGGTAGGGGATTTTGGGATTTATCGGGACATGACACAATTTATTCTGAAATCAGGACTAAAAGCAAAAATTGATAATTTTGCGCGGCAACTTTAGTAGCTTATGAAATTAGAAATTTTAATACTGATTGGTACAGCGATAATTTTATTTGTCGTTTTAATTAGAATTTATCCAATCTTATACATCAGTTTAAGTAAATTAATTTTCGGAAAATACAGTTCGCGTTATATTGCAACCTGCAAGCGATTTACCGGACAAAGTCCATATCCCTATTGTATTAAGGATGATTTTATTAATCATATTGCAGGTTTCTACAAAAATCAGGAAAAGGTTTTAAAATTGAATTCTGCCCTTGAAATTACGTTTTTGGAAAGCGATTATGGCCTTGGTTTTTATGAAATTTTAAGGACAAGCGAAAAGCCTTTTTGTATCAATTCCAACAGATTACCTGAATTCGATCTCAAAGTTTTGGGCTATAAAGATGTCATGTTTACTACCGAAATGAAGAAATATTATTTTTTCATGAATAAGACATTTTTTTTAGGCCAACTAACTTTTAAGAATCCTACTAAGGAGAACATCGATAGAATTATCGGCGTGATCAGAAAAAAATACCTGGATTTGCAGCCTCTTGATTCGGATTCATTTCTTATCAGCGGGAAAAACAATACGCAGCTCTGGTGTCATTACAATGGTTTTCATTTAAGCCTGAGTTATCTGAGCCGATCAAACGATGAAATTAGCAATTTGGTTGATCAGCATTGGCAATCTTCAACAAAGTTACCTGTCGCAAATGTGCCGAGCCTGGAAGACGAATTAATGGAAAAGTTATAAAAAAAGCTGCACTTTTTTAGATGCAGCTTTTTTTGGTATTTAATCCAATTCGATTACTAATTTGTTGAGCTTGGAGGAGCGGGTAGCTCCTTTGTTTCCATTTCCTGCCTGGTGATGATGATCCTTAATTCTTCAGCCTCTTTTTCATATTCTACTACTATATGATCACCTTCTTTTATGGCAGTTTTTATAATTTCTTCAGCCAGAGGATCTTCAACATATTTCTGGATTGCTCTTTTAAGAGGTCTTGCTCCATACTGGGCATCCCATCCTTTTTCTACAATAAAATCTTTTCCTTCATTGGAGATTTCAATGGTGTATCCAAGCTCTTTAATTCTTTTATAAAGATGAACCAATTCGATGTCGATGATTTTATGGATCGATTCGCGCTGGAGAGAATCAAAAATAACAATGTCGTCAATACGGTTGATAAATTCAGGAGCAAAAGTACGTTTCAAGGCATTCTCGATAACACTCTGTGAGTTTTTACTTTTGGCAAGTTCTTTTGCGGCAGTATTAAAACCAACACCCTGACCAAATTCCTTTAGCTGGCGTGTTCCAATATTGGAGGTCATTATCACAATTGTATTTTTAAAGTCTATTCTGCGGCCAAGGCTATCTGTAATCAAGCCGTCATCCAATACCTGAAGAAGAATATGATAAACGTCGGGATGGGCTTTTTCAATTTCGTCAAGCAAAACGATGGAATATGGTTTGCGCCTGACTTTTTCGGTCAACTGTCCTCCTTCTTCATATCCCACATAGCCGGGAGGCGCTCCAACCAGTCGCGATACAGAAAACTTTTCCATATACTCACTCATGTCAATTCTGATCAAGGCTTCTTCTGAATCGAAAAGATATTTTGCCAGAACTTTTGCCAGATGGGTTTTTCCGACACCGGTTGGCCCAAGGAAAATAAAAGTGCCGATGGGCTTGTTGGGGTCTTTGAGTCCTGCCCTGTTTCTCCTGATTGCTTTAACCACCTTTTTAATGGCTTCGTCTTGTCCGATTACCGAATCCTGGATTTCAGTTTCCATTTTAACCAATCGGTTGCCTTCGCTTTGTGCTATGCGCTTTACAGGAATTCCTGTCATCATGGCAACAACCTCGGCCACATTTTCTTCACTTACTGTTTCACGATTGATTCGGGATTCTTCTTCCCATTTCTTTTTTTCATACTCCAGTTCATCCTGAAGTTTTCTCTCAATGTCCCTGAAACGGGCTGCTTCTTCAAACTTTTGGCTTCCAATTGCACGGGCTTTTTCAACTTTCACCTCTTCAATTCGCGATTCGATGGTAATGATCTGTGAAGGAACATGCATGTTTGTGATATGCACCCTTGATCCTGCCTCATCCAAAGCATCAATAGCTTTATCCGGTAAATATCGGTCGCTGATATAGCGGTTTGTAAGATTTACACATGCTTTGATGGCATCGTCGGTGTAGCTTACAAGATGGTGGTCTTCGTATTTTTCTTTAATGTTGTTGAGAATTTCGGTGGTTTCCTCAGCAGTGGTAGGATCAACCAATATTTTCTGAAACCTGCGTTCAAGTGCACCATCTTTCTCGATGTATTGCCGGTATTCATCCAGGGTGGTTGCCCCGATACACTGTATTTCACCCCGGGCAAGGGCAGGTTTAAACATGTTGGACGCATCTAATGATCCTGAGGCATTTCCGGCTCCTACAATGGTGTGGATTTCATCAATAAAAAGAATGATGTCCGAGTTTTTCTCAAGCTCATTTAAAACAGCTTTCATGCGCTCTTCAAACTGCCCGCGATATTTGGTGCCCGCGACCAAAGAAGCAAGATCAAGGGTTATAATTCTTTTATTGAAAAGTGCCCTTGATACTTTTCTTTCGATAATTCTTAGAGCCAAACCTTCAGCAATTGCGCTTTTACCGACTCCCGGTTCACCGATAAGAATGGGGTTGTTTTTCTTGCGTCGGCTGAGCACCTGCGCAATCCGTTCTAATTCTTTGGCGCGACCAACAATCGGGTCAAGTCGGTTTTCTTCAGCAGCTTTGGTTAAATCCCTTCCAAAATTATCAAGAACCGGTGTTTTCGATTTAGTATCACCAACTTTTTTGCTTTGTTTGCCGTAGCTCTTAGCCTCATCAAACTCGTCGTCCATTGAACCCGGAAATTCGTCTCGTGGAATTTCTTTCAAGGGTTTGATGTCTTCTATTTTTTCAGGAGTGTTATTTGTCATAATTGCTTGAATTTCATCTTTTACACTTTCATAATCAACGCCATATTGTGTAAATGTTCGGGTAGCTATATTGTCCTCATCTTTGAGAATAGCCAATAAAAGGTGTTCGGTTCCTATCAATTCGCTTTTGAATAATTTTGCTTCAAGATAGGTTAATTTAAGGGCTCTTTCTGCTTGTTTAACAAGTGGTAGGTTTTCTCTGTTTTTTATTGTTTTGCTTGTGGTTGAGCTAATGGACTGCTCTATTAATCTTCGATATTCAAACAAATCAACACCGAGGTAATTTAAAATTTGAATGGCTAAACCCTCTCCTTCACGTAAAATCCCCAATATCAAATGTTCCAGTCCAATATAATCGTTATTTAAACGCAGTGCTTCCTCCCGGCTATAGTTCAAAACATCCTTAACTCTTTGCGAAAATTTTGCTTCCATGGAATGTCAAATTTTTTATAATTCAAACTCTGTTTATCAAATAATGTTCCGTTTTTAACTATTTTAATAATCATGCAACTTTGCCAAATAAAATAGGTCCATCTGATCATCACTAATGTTGGAAATTCGTATTAATGTCGTCAACAAGAAAAATTGAATTATCGTTCACTTGCAAATATAGACCGTTAAAAGGCATCGGAAAATTTCGACCTGATAATTTATGAACAAAAATCTGTTAGTAATAATAAAAATCAAGGGGCTTGCTAAGCATAAAATTTAGTACTTTTGCATTTCGTTTTAATTTTTAAATAAGTAACTTAAATTGAACAAGTTAGCAGATGGAAAATAATCAAGAGGGTGAAAAGCTGTACAAAGTAAACATCGAAAATCAGATGAAGTCGGCTTACATCGATTACTCAATGTCAGTAATCGTTTCCCGTGCTTTACCTGATGTTAGAGACGGATTGAAGCCGGTTCATCGCCGGATACTCTATGGTATGCTCGATCTGGGCATTCTATCCGGAAGACCATATAAAAAATCAGCAAGAATAGTGGGGGAGGTGTTGGGTAAATACCATCCGCACGGCGACTCCTCCGTTTACGATGCCATGGTACGAATGGCTCAGGTTTGGTCTTTAAGGTACCCTTTGATTGACGGACAAGGAAACTTTGGGTCGATCGACAATGACAGCCCTGCCGCAATGAGGTACACCGAAGCAAGACTCAGAAAGCTTTCTGAGGAAATGCTTGATGATATTAACAAAGATACCGTTGACTTTCAATTAAATTTTGATGACTCACTGGAAGAACCAACCGTTTTGCCTGCAAAAGTCCCGAACCTCTTGATCAACGGTACCTCGGGTATTGCCGTCGGAATGGCCACAAACATGGCTCCTCACCAGTTGGGTGAAGTTATTGATGGTACAATTGCTTATATCAATAACAATGATATTACCATCGAAGAATTGATGGAGTTTATTAAAGCCCCCGACTTTCCTACCGGCGGGGTTATTTACGGTTACGAAGGTGTTAGAGATGCATATTTGACAGGACGTGGCAGGATTGTCATTCGTGGCGAAGCAACCATCGAATCCAATCCCGGAGGTAAAGAACAGATTATTGCTACTTCCGTACCTTATCAGGTAAACAAAGCAGAAATGATCAAAAAAACTGCTGACCTGGTAAACGATAAAAAAATTGTAGGGATTTCGGATATCAGGGACGAATCCGACAGAAATGGAATCAGGATAGTTTATGACTTGAAAAAAGATGCTGTGGCCAATGTAATTTTGAATAAACTTTACCAGATGACAGCCCTGCAAACTTCTTTCAGTGTCAATAATATAGCACTTGTACATGGCCGCCCAATTCAGCTAAATCTTAAGGATATCATACATCATTTTGTGGAGCACCGCCATATTGTCGTAATCCGCAGAACAGAATATGATTTACGCGAAGCTGAAAAGAAGGCACATATCCTTGAAGGTCTGTTAATAGCACTTGATCATCTGGATGAGGTGATAGCACTCATCAGAAGTTCACGAACACCTGAAGAAGCCAGAGAAGGCCTCATGAATACTTTCGGCCTTTCTGAAATACAGGCCAGGGCTATTCTGGACATGCGGTTGCACCGTTTAACTGGATTGGAACGTGAAAAAATTAAAGCTGATTATGCAGAACTTATGAACAGAATTGCTCATTTTAAAGAAGTGCTGGCAAATCAGGAAATGAGGATGGAAATTATCAGGACAGAGCTCAGGGAAATCAAAGAAAAATTTAACGATGAAAGACGTACGAAAATAGAATTTGCTGCCAGCGATTTTAAAATTGAGGACACAATCCCCGATGAAGAAGTTGTGGTTACCATCTCTCACCTCGGATACATAAAAAGGACAGCACTTACCGAGTATAAAGTGCAGGGCAGGGGAGGACGTGGCTCAAGAGCCAGTACTGTACGCGATGAAGATTTTCTTGAATATCTCTTCATTGCTACCAATCACAATTATATGCTATTCTTTACCGAACAGGGTAAATGCTTCTGGCTGAGGGTTTTTGAAATTCCCGAAGGTAGCCGCATTTCCAAAGGAAGAGCAATACAGAACCTGCTGAATATTTCGCCTGACGACAAGATAAAAGCATTTATCAATACCAAGGATCTGAAAGACGAAGAATACATCAACAGCAATTATATTTTGATGGTGACTGCCGGGGGCATTATCAAAAAAACATCACTTGAAGAATATTCCCGTCCTCGTCAAAACGGCATCAATGCTATTACTATCAGAGAAGGAGATGCACTTTATGAAGCCCGTTTGACAAATGGCAGTAATGAAGTTATCATTGCCCTCAAATCAGGCAGAGCCATCCGTTTTAACGAAAATACCGTGAGAGCAATGGGTAGAAATGCCTCGGGTGTAAGGGGTATTACCCTTGCCGGCAAAACCGATGAAGTGATCGGAATGATCTGCCTCGAAAATGCTGATTATGATGTATTAGTGGTTTCCGAAAATGGCTATGGAAAACGTTCTAAACTTGAAGATTACAGAGTTACAAATCGTGGCGGAAAAGGTGTGAAAACCTTGAATGTTACCGAAAAAACCGGAAAACTCATTGCAATTAAAAATGTAACCGATAAGGACGATCTGATGATTATTAATAAATCAGGATTAACCATTCGGCTTGCAGTTTCTGAGCTCCGTGTTATGGGGCGTGCAACCCAGGGTGTTAGGCTCATAAATTTACGTGATGATGATGCAATTGCAGCAGTTGCAAATATTGAGGTGGAAGAAGAAATTGTTGTTGAAAACGAAATTTCAGAAAATGGCCTTGAAAATGGAAGTGATGAAATCCAGAATGCCACAGATGAAAATTCGCCGAAAACTGAGGAATAATCAAATTTAAGTGATTGAAAATTGTCACACATTTATTTTTTTTTAGTTTTGCCAAATCATCCATTTTTATTTTGGTATGACTATTGGAAATCAGAAATCAAAATAACTTAAATGAATTCAAAATGAAAAAGATCGTAATTTTATTGGTTGCAACAATCTTGAGTACGGGATACCTGATGGCGCAAAAGCAAAATGTTGTAAGTGCATTCAATTATCTCAGGAAAGATAAACTCGACAAAGCGAAGGAAGCCATTGATCCGGCCATAAACCACGAAAAAACCATGGGTGACCCAAAAACCTGGTTTTACTACGGAAATATTTATCTTTCCATACAGCTTACCGACAATGAAGAGTATAAAAAACTTGATGAAAACCCACTTGATAAGGCTTACAATGCTTACCTCAAATCACTCGAACTCGACGACAAAGACCAGTTTTCATCCGATGTAAAAGACAGATTGCAGGTTTGTGCCGAACAATACTTTAATGCCGGTGTAAACAATTATAATGAACAGATTTATAAACAGTCAGCCGATGCTTTTGCCAAATCTGCAGAAGTAAATAAAAATTTGGGTCGTACCGATAGTGCTGCTATTTTATATGCAGGTCAAAGTGCATACTTTGGTGAACTATATGATGAGGCAATGAGCTTTTTTAACAGCCTTCTGGACGTTAATTATCAAGACCCCAGTGTTTATCGCATGATGTCGGATATTTACAAAAAAACCGGAGACACCACTGCTGCAACCAAAATTCTACTTGATGGTCGTAAAATTTTCCCGGATGACTATAACTTAATTGTTGACGCAGCAAACATTTATCTCTCTACCGGTCAAAATCAGGATGCACTTGATGTTTTAAATATTGCGATTGATAAAGACCAGACCAATGCAACATTATTCTTTGCTGCCGGAACCATTTATGATAAAATGAAGAATAATGATGAGGCTGCGGACATGTATTTAAAAGCGATTAACGTTGATCCTGAATATTTTGATGCCAATTATAACCTTGGAGCACTTTATTATAACCAGGCTGCCGAAAAAATTATGAATGCAAATGCATTACCATTATCTGAAACAGCAAAATTTGATGCCTTGATTGCCGAGGGTAAAGCCCTAATGCAAAAAGCCCTTCCTTACCTCGAAAAGGCAGACTCAATTCAACCTGCAGATGCTGTTACCCTGCAAACATTAAAAGAGATTTATACAAGGCTCAATATGATGGAAAAATTGAAAGGAATAAATGAACGCCTGAATAATTAGTATCCTGAAAAAACTTAAAATATTATAACAGAGGGAATAAGAACACAGCTTCTTATTCCCTTTTGTTTTATCTTTGGCAGGATTTAAATAATAAAAATCTAAACCATGGAAAATTTTAATGAACAATTAGATGCGAATTTGAGAATGTTGAATAGTAATCCTGAGGATTTTACTACAAATTATAATGTAGGGAATCTATATTATAGCTATGGACATGAAAATCTGGTTCAGGCTGACAAAATAGAAGTCAAAGATTCAGATGATGGAAAATCCTTACTCAGCTCTGGCAATGCAATGCTGGAAAATTCGATGCCATACCTTGAAAAAGCTTTTGAATTGAAACCGGAAAATGAAGAGGTAGTCAGTAAACTCATGTCTGTTTATAGTCAACTTAGCCTTGATCATAAAATTAAAGGTATTAACGAACGGATAAAAGACACACAATAATTTTTTATAAAGGAGCGGAGTGGTAATTTATGCAACCGCTCTTTTATTAAAAATTGATATTTAACATAATATTAATTATAGGACTTTTGATAAAGTTAGTATTTGAAGCAAATTGTACTATGCTTACATGAAAGACTCATTGTATGAAATTCCATGAAGCAAGATCACAATAGGATTATGTAGTTGCTTTTTGATCTAAATTTGCACTTTAAACTTCAAATTTTTAAATGCTTGAAATTTAACATCGATCAAATCAATCTTCCCATAAAGGAGATCATTCCGGAAATCAAAAGCTTTTTATGCAAAGAAAATGTATTGATAGTTACCGCTCCGCCGGGAACAGGAAAAAGCACCTTGCTTCCGCTTGTTTTATTGAATGAAAAGTGGCTGAATGAAAAAAAAATACTTTTACTTGAACCTCGTCGGCTTGCAGCCCGGATGATTGCAGCCAGGATGGCTGAATTAATCGAAGAAAACCCCGGACAAACTATCGGATATCGAATCAGGCTCGAAAAAAAAGTTTCTGAGAAAACCAGGATTGAAATCGTAACTGAAGGCATTTTAACACGCATGCTTCAAAGCGACAGTATTTTGGAAGGTGTAGGAATGGTCATCTTTGACGAATTTCACGAAAGAAGCATTCATGCTGATACCGCACTTGCATTTTGTCGCGAAACCCAGCAAATACTCCGACCTGATCTGCGAATTATGATTATGTCTGCAACAATCGATACAAATCCACTTGAGCATTTACTCAGAGCAAGATCAATTATGGGCTATTGCAGGCAATTTCATGTTGAAATAAAATATACAGGTGATACCGATCTTTTCTTAATTCCTGAAATGACCTCGGGAGTTATCGCAAATGCTGTAAAAGAAAACCCCGGTGACGTACTTGTTTTTTTACCGGGCGAAAGCGAAATTAAAAAATGCGAAAGCATATTACGAAAAAATTTATCAGGCTTTGTCATTCATCCGCTGTATGGCCGGCTTCCGCAGTCAAAACAAAATGCAGCGGTATTCCCTGATAAAAACGGAAAAAGAAAAATAGTACTTGCCACTTCGATAGCCGAAACCAGCCTAACCATTGAAGGAATAAAAATTGTTGTGGATTCCGGGTTTGGCCGTACTTCCAGTTTTGATCCAAAATCAGGTTTATCCAAATTGGAAACTGTTCTGATTTCAAAGGATTCGGCTGATCAGCGTGCAGGACGCGCAGGCAGATTAAGCGAAGGGGTTTGTTACAGGATGTGGACTAAGGCAACACATGCCAGAAGAAAAGAGCACAGGACTCCGGAAATTTCAGAAGCTGACCTTACATCTCTTGCATTGGAAATGGCCAATTGGGGTGTGAAAAATCCAGATGATTTAACATGGGTAACACCCCCGCCTTCAGGAACTTTAGCGCAGGCATTTGAACTGTTAAATCAGATAGATGCACTAAAAAATGGCTCCATTACCTCACATGGGAAATTGATTCAATCTTTGCCATGCCATCCCCGTATTGCACACATGTTGCTTATGGCAAAAGATGAAGGCTTAATTTCACTCGCCACAGATATTGCAGCCATTCTTGAAGAAAAAGATCCACTTTCGGGAACAGAGGCTGGTATCGACATAAACATCAGAATAGAAGCATTGCGAAGATTCAGAGCTGAAAAAACTGGAAATATAAGATTCCGTCAAATCGAAAAAATTGCCGCATCCTATCGCGACATGTTTAAAATTACCCCTGACAATAGTCCGGTAAACCCATTCGAAACTGGCCTTTTGCTCGTATTTGCCTATCCTGAACGCATTGCTTCAGCGCGTCCGGGAAACAATGCGCAATTTCAATTATCCAATGGAAGGCTGGTGATGGCTCATCATTCCGATGATCTGGCTCACGAATCATGGCTTGCTGTTGCGCATCTTGATGCCAGAGATGGAATGGGTAAAATTTTTCTGGCTTCTCCATTAAATCCACAGGATCTTGCTCCACTGGTTAAAGAGCGCGAAAATATTTCGTGGGAAACCAAAAACGGGGGACTGCAAACGGTGAGCGAATTGCGAATAGGTAACATTATTCTGCAGCGAAAACCCCTGCCCTCACCTGATAAGGATATTGTTAGAAAAAAAATTCTTGAAGCCATCCGTCTTGAAGGTGAACATTTGCTATCTTTCAACGATGATGTAAATCAACTGCAGAACAGAGTGTTAAGTCTTCGTCAATGGAGGCCTGAAAAAAACTGGCCTGATTTTTCTACCGGGTCATTGCTCAAAAATTCCGAAAAGTGGCTTGCCCCCTATCTGATTAATATTAAAAAAAATGACGACCTCGAACGCTTGAATTTAAAAGATATCCTGATATATTCGCTGTCAGCCGAACATCAGGCGAATTTGATGGCACTGGCACCCGAAAAGGTGGTTGTTCCCAGCGGATCGTCCATTAAACTGAATTATGCAGTTGATGGTTCCTCTCCGGTTCTGGCAGTGCGTTTGCAGGAAGTTTTTGGCATGATAGCATCCCCAAAGGTTAACGCCGGCCAGATTCCTGTTCTCATGCATCTTCTGTCGCCAGGCTTCAAATTAGTGCAAATTACTTCCGACTTAAACAGCTTTTGGAATGTTGCCTATTTTGAGGTTCGTAAAGAGATGAAAAGACGCTATCCAAAACATTTTTGGCCTTATAATCCGCTGGCTGCTGAGGCAGTGCGAGGGGTAAAGAGGCGTTAGTTATTATCTTATTGAATGTCAAAGGGCGGTTTCGTTTATGTTTGGCAAAGTTCTGCATCATTGGGTAATCGGACAAATCGAAATTCCGTTCTGCAGCATTGTGATTGGTTTACTAACCGTCCAGCCATTCCTTGAAATTGTTGACCCTTTCGCGTGCCACAACCACTTCATCATCCAAACCATCCACTTCGATTTTCAGGCGGCTGTTCGACCATGCGTATATTTGCGTGCAGGCATTCAGGCTCACAAAATGTTTTCTGTTTACCCTGAAAAATACTCCGGGGTCGAGCATTTCTTCGAGTTGATCCAGGGAATAATCGATGATGTAATTGTTGTTGGTTTTGGTGAGGATAAATGTGGCCCGCTCGAAGCTGTAAAACACTTTAATGTTTTCGCTTGAAATTGCTTTGATTTGCTCTCCTACCCTTACCATGAATCGGGTTTTATATTTTTTTGAAGTGACTGAATTTTTTGAAATTAAATCCATAATTTTTTCCAAATCAGGCTTTTTTTCCAGATTTTTTAATTTTTTGAGGGCTTGTTTAAGACGATCTTCTTCGATAGGTTTGAGTAAATAGTCGATGCCATTGGTATTGAAAGCTTCGATGGCATAATGGTCGTAAGCTGTGGTGAAAATAATCGGGCAATTTATTTTAACTTGCTTGTAGATTTCAAAACTTAAACCATCAGCCAGGCGAATGTCCGAAAAAATCAGATCAGGATCGGGATGTGAACTTAAAAATTTCACACTTTCACGCACCGATTCCAGGGTGGCCAAAATACCGGTGTCAGGAGCGAGATGCTCAATCAACTTCGACAAACGATGGGCTGCCCGGGGTTCATCTTCGATAATCAGTACTTTCATGATTTTACGATTTTGATAATTGGCAGACTTACCCTGAATTGATCAGGAGATTTTTCAACTACTATATCCTTTTTGGTAAAAAATACAAATTGCTGTTTAAGATTTTTAAGTCCCAACCGGGTTGATTCATCATCAGCTTCCTTTGGTTTCAACGAATTTGAAACCTCAATAAAATCTTGATTTCTGATAATTTTAATAGTCAGGGGATATTGATCGGAAACTTCATTGTGCTTCACTGCATTTTCGATAAGCATTTGAATACTTACAGGAACAATCATCTCGTCAGGCTCGGCGGCAACATCAATTTGGAATTGAAGTTTATTTTCAAATCTGATTTTTAACAAATATGAAAAAGACTTCACAAATTCAATTTCCTCACTTACCTGAACCAACTCTTTTTCACGACTTTCCAGCACATACCTAAACAGTTTGCTCAACTGCTGAATGAATTTTACAGCCAACTCCTGATTTTCATAAACCAGCTCGCTGAGCACATTAAAACTGTTGAATAAAAAGTGTGGATTGATTTGGTTTCTTAACACCTCATATTTGTATGCGAGCATTTCAGCATTGAGCTGCTCAGCCCTTTTAAATGAAGTTTTCCATGCCTTGAAAAAACCGACTGCAGTAAAAGTTATTGTGATAACGAAAGAAATTCCAACTGGATAAAACACATTACCCCAAATCCATTTCCATGATACTGTTGGAAGTTGCCCGTTGACCAGGTAGAAAAACAACATTTGAATGAAATAGAATGCAATGGCCGAATAGATCACCAAAGCCGCAAGGCCTGCCAGAGCCCTCTTTACAGGCTGTTCAATCCAGTCAATTTTTTTATCAAGAAAATTAAAAATGTAACCATGCCCCAGCCATTGGGTTGCGCAGATTGCATAGGCCCAACCCAGCGAAATGAAAAAAACACGAATGCTGTCAAAAGGATTTCCCATGAAAGCCAACATAATGATTAAACTTAACAGCAAGTTCGCCAGAATAAAAGTAAAAATCTCGTTGAACGGGTAAACTGCCGGAAAGCGTTTTTTGCTATTTGTTTTTATCTTCATGATTTGTAATGGCAAATGTATGCAATAATTTTCTGGCTTTATCAATGCCCGGAGGAGATTTGAAAATTTGAGGCAGAAGCCATAAATGTTTCAAAACCCCTCCTGGCGCAGATTGTTTACTTGTTGCACTTCTTTATCAAATCCGTTAATTGACCCTTTCCCCACTGTGGATGAATTTTTGATTTAATTTTATAATCATCCCAAACGGCATATAGTGCTGAAGCTTTTTCGCAGGTTTCCGTCACATCATTCCCAAAAAATGCGGCAGTACCCATTTCGTTGGCAATTTGCATGTACCGGGCTCTTGGATTTTCTGGTTCAATGCCCAGGGCTGTACCGACAGCTTGTGCCGATAGTGAACTGTATTTCTGGCCACGGGTCATCGGATCAATAACAAGTCTTGCGGTATAAAGCAATCCCTGCATAACATAAACTTCTGATTCACCATGAGCAAGTTCCATCATTTTGTCAAGCGATTGTTCAGCCACATCCAGGTATTGATCCTTTTTTTCCGGTGTTTCATTATTATCAAAACTCATCAAAATATAGCATTGGGCATGATAATAATAGGGCAGCCATTCATTTTTTTCAGCCTGTGCGATCATCATAAATTTGTTGCTCAGATTTTGATAATCTTCCACACTTTCGGCTGTGCCAAATCCTGCCAGGGCTTCACCCATAGCTTTTTGATACTTTACTCCGCCAGCAAATGATGTTGCTGCGATAAAAATTGCTGTAATAATTAATGTTGTCTTTTTCATCTTTAGAAGTTATTAAGTTAATAGTTAAAGGTTAATTGTTATTCGTTAATTGTTAATTGCTGAGTCCCGAAGTTTCGGGAAAGTCCCGCTTATGCGGGATTATTCGTTAATAGTTATTCGTTTGTCGTTAGCAGCCAGCAACCAGAAATCTGTAACCAGTATCCAGAAACCAGCAACCTTTCCCTTACTCAATCTTATCCAGTTGGTTTAAATCTCCTTTTTTTGAAAGTGTGATAAAACAGGCTAAAACAAAAAACCTGTTTGCACCCGGCACTATCGGTTCTCCGGCATAAACCCCTTCACTGTTGGGAATTTGGGCGAAACGCTCACCGTAGTCCTGTTTGAATCCAAAAAGGTTGGTAACGGCAGCATAAATAATGATGTTTTCGCGATGGAGGTAGCTGATATTTACATTTACTGTGTTGTATGGTATGGTTTCGCGATTATTAAATCCTGGTAAATTTGGGTCGTGATAAACGCGTGGCGATGCGAAATTGTAGCTTATCCCAACCAATGATCTTATGCCATCAAACCAGTATTTGTAAACAATGGATAGGTTGTGTTTGCTTGTAAATGAAGGTATTGCCGAGTAAGGGAAATCTCTGAAATCTCTTTTGGTATCAGTGTAGCCGTAAGAAATCCAATATTCAGCATTTCTGAAGGTTTTGTTGTCGCGCCAAAAAATATCCATGCCATAGGCATAACCATCGCCTGAATTTGAATAAGCCTGAGGCATGAAAAAATCATCAGGATATACTTTTACCAGGTTTTTATAATCTTTGTAGTAAACCTCTGTTCTTAGTGTTCGTTTGGTTTTAATCGATTGAAAAGTGAGGATGTATTGATCAGCTCGTTCAGGTTCAATCAGGTCAGTATAGATTAAATATTCATCAAGCGGATCCTGGAAAAACCAACCATAGGCCAGCGAAACCTGGCTGAAATTATCAAATTTATAAGCTGTGGATATGCGTGGGGCTAAGCTTGTTTTTTTGAGGTAATCCGAATATTCAAGCCTTCCCCCTACCCTGCTTACAAATTTATTGGAAAGATATACTTCGGCTTCAGCAAAGGATGAAAGGGAATTATTCTGATAGCTGTTTAGAAATTTTTCCTGGCATTCGGAAAAATCACT
>JAIOZV010000093.1 GCA_021740425.1 Bacteroidales bacterium
CAGCTATATTTTATTTATAAATGCGAAGCCATCCTGAAATCGGCTCTTGAAGACACCGAACTTTCAAAAGAAGCTCTGCACAAAAGCAAACTCTATAACGACCGCAAAGAGATTGTAGAAAATGCTGCATCTTCCAAACCTTCAGGAAAAACAGAAAGCAAAAAGATTGAATCAAAACCAAAAACCCGCGATGTTACCTTTGGGCTTTACCTTGAAGGAAAAAAAGTTGATGAAATTGCCAAAGAGCGTGGCCTGACTGTCGGAACCATTCAAAGTCATTTTATTCCCTTCCTGAAAAATGGTAAACTGAAAATCACCGACCTGATGACCAAAGATCGGGCGGATATTATCACGCATTGCATAACAAATACGGAAGCTGCCACAGTAAGCGAAGTAAGGCAGGTGCTGGGCGATGATTTTGGTTTTGGTGAAATCAGGCTGGTTTGGGCAAGCCTGGAAACCGATGAATAGGGATAATAGAAAAATATAAAACCTGCCTCTGCGTTAAACTCCGTTCAGAATAATTTGTGAAAGGGAAATCTTTGGAACCAGTAAATTTTAATAAAAACCCGTTTGAAGAAAACGGTAGGAAGGCGGTGGTGGAATTCCCGGTTACCTACGACCTGAAAGTGATATTGGATGCAGATAAGGAAGTGGAGATTCAGCAGAGAAATCTCGAACTGGTGCTTGAAGATGCTGAGGTAAGTTTTGATTTTGTGAAATCAAAACACAGCAGAAAAGGTAATTTTGTAAGCCTTACCATGAAAATCACCCTTCACGATAAAGACCAAATGGGGTATTTGTATCACAGGTTAAAACTATTGCCTGGAATAAAATTCGCCGTTTAATTATAGCTTTGCATCATGATTAAATTCGCATATTTGGCATTGGGCGGGGCAACAGGAGCTATCCTCAGGTACTGGATTTCCGGTTTGCCCTATAAAATTTACAGCGGCGTATTCCCGTGGGGTACCCTGATTGTTAATCTGGCAGGTTCGCTGATGATTGGTTTTTTCTGGGGATTTCTGGGTCGCGAAAATATTTCAACCAATGTCCGGTCATTTTTATTTATCGGGCTTTTCGGGAGTTTTACAACATTTTCAACTTTTGCTTTCGAAAGCCTCAACCTGCTGCGCGATGGAAGCATAAAATATGCTTTGATTAACGTGTTAGCCAGCAATGTTTTTGGCATCCTGCTGGTTTTTGCAGGCTTTGTTTTAGCAAAAATGCTTCTTAACCTTAAATACTAAAAATGATGAGCCTTTTGGAAAATGGTGTAAAACTCCGCATTTATGTTGGCGAATCTGATACATGGAAAGGTGAAAACCTGTATTCGGCCATCGTATTAAAAGCCAGAGAACTGAAGCTTGCCGGGGCAACGGTTTTTAGGGGAATCATGGGCTTTGGTGCAAATAGCCACATTCATTCCACCAAGGTTCTCAGACTATCTGAAGATTTACCGGTTTTGATCGAGCTGGTGGATACAGAGGAAAATATCAGGAAGCTCATGCCATTTTTGGAGGAATCCGTGAAGCAGGGGATGATTACACAGGAAAAAATCAACGTGAAACTTTACCGTGCAAGAAAGTAGCCAGTAAGCATTTGGCTGTCGGTAGTCACAAAATAACCTCTGACTCACTTTATGAATTCAAAAAAATCGCTATCGTTATTTATTAATAGTTATTTGTTTCTATTCCAACGCTAATAACCCAATAATCAATAACCAATAACCCAATAACTCAATAACCCAACTCCTCATCACTCATGCACGACATCGAACCTTTTTACTCCTGGAGGCATCTGTATATTGCGGCTGATGACGACAGGTCTCCATTTTTCAAGCGCAACTACAGCGAGTTTGAATTTACTCAGGCCATTTACAATTATTTTATCCATCCGCAGTGGGATGAAATTGGCTCATCAACGCTTTACATCAAAATTCTTTATGCAAATTATGACAAAGGTTTTGTGATTATCGAAATGATCGGTGAATGGAACGATTGCCTTCACAACGACATTATGTACTTCAAACGAAATATCATTGAGCCGCTGATTGCCGGGGGCATCGATAAATTTATTCTGATAGGTGAAAATGTGATGAATTATTTCTCTTCTGATGATGATGATTATTATCAGGAGTGGTTTGATGAAATTGAGGATGGCTGGATTGTTGCCATCAATTTCAGGGATCACGTCATTGATGAGTTTACCGATGCCCGGATCGATTATTATATCGCCTTTGGCGGGCATTTCAATAGCCTCGACTGGAGAATTTATAACCCCGATCATTTGTACGAAAGAATAAATTCACTCATTACCAAACGATTGTCGATGTAAGATGAAGAAGGCGGTAATTTTAAATATTTCAGGACGGGTGCAGAATGTGGGTTTTCGCTACCATACCCGAAAGACAGCTCAAAAATTAAACATTTCCGGTTTTGTTAAAAATCAGACCAACGGTTCAGTTTATGTGGAAGCTGAAGGCGAAGAGGAAAATCTGGATCAATTCATCATCTGGTGCAAGTCGGGACCTTCCTGGGCACGTGTGGATAATGTAAGCATTCAGCCCTTACCCAACCAGTGGTTCGTGGGTTTTGAAATACGCTGATATTTTTTTACCCAACCCTATGCGACAAGCCCAAACCCATCAATCCTTCGGTGGGCAATAAGGTCAATAACAAATAATTGGCAGGCAAGCTGAAACACCTATAACCGTATTTCAAAGCTATTGTACCTTCACCCTGATCCCCTCAGAGTGGGAAGAAAATTCGGGTGCATACATGCATTGCAGTGTAGTGATCCCGTTGGAGAAATCGCCTTGCTGTCCGGCAATCAAAGGATATTCAAAAACATAGGTTCCTTTGCGTAGATAATCGAAAAAGAAATCGGTGGAAGCATCCTTAGTGCTTTGGTAATATCCAAGTCCGCCGTTGTACTGAAAGCCTGAAAGTGTATTAAGCGGCTCGAAAGCTGAAGCCCGCATATCGCGAAGGTGTACATATTCCATGTCGCGGTCCACCCTGATTTCAATCCTTACCATCACCCTATTTCCAACTTTTAAAACATCTCCATTTTCAAGCGGTATAATCACACGACCCCGGTCGGTATCCTGTTCAACAAAAAGCTGCTTTTGTACTGAAAGCCCGGTTTCATGTTGGCTTATCTGATCGAGGTTCTCGAAATATTGCCAGTACATGGCCCCCCAGGCAATCCCGTCGTCGGTTTTTGAAACCATCACATTGCCCATCTCAGGTGCAATTTCAGAATCACTCCATGATGTTTGAAAATATCCGGTACCGGCCTCAATGCTGCCCATATCCTCTTTGCCAATGTTTTCGCTGCCCACGGTAATATTTACAAGCTCGCTGCTTTCCAGCAGGTTGTTACCGCGCCCAAGCAAAGCATACACGGCCTCAACTGTTGCACGGCCGCTTTCCCAGTCCCGGGTTTGTTTTTGTTTCAGCAGCCAGATTTTCATGTCCTCCACCGCCTGATTGTCGTCGGCTACTTCATCAAAGAGTTCTATCATCATGGCCTGGGTTTCGACGGGTGCTTCATACCAAAAATAGCCAGCCTCATTTAGCCAGTACATTCCCATTTCCTGGCTGTGCAGCGCCTTGTCGGTGAGTGAGGCAATGATCAAACCGGGCACTTCATCCTTTTTATTCCGGTGCAGCGCAAGGGCAATCATTGCCTGCAGGTAGCTATTCCGGCTTTGCCAATATTTTTCGGACTGATGCTCAAAATATTTGTAAGCATTTTCATGAGATGGATTCATGATGATGCTTTTGAAAAAACTCCTTGCATAGAGATATTGTATTTGGTCTGATGAAAGATGGTTTTCGTCCATTTTCTCAGGATTGCGTTTTTTGAGTTCTTCATAATCCTCAAAAATTTCATTGTCCAAAAATCTTACTGCACTGTTCATCATCTGTTTTATCCTTTGATCATTCATTGCATCCATTACACCAAGGTGATTTAGTTTGCCCATGCCCTGAACAATCAGTTGCGTGATATAGCGACTTTGGCGCATGTCGTTCATCCAGCAAAAGCCACCATCTGGTTTTTGGAATTTTTCGAGTTGGCGGATGGAATTATCCAGGCGGTTTTGCATGGTGTTCAGGTCAAAGAGTAAGGCGATGCGCTGTTTGCGTTCCTGTTCATCCCGGGCATGAAGTACCCAGGGAGTTTGTTCCAGAAGAACCTGTTTGAGTTCCTGATTTTTCTCCAGCTTTGAAAGGAAAGATTCAGGTGTTTCGGTTTTCCAGCTTTCAAAAATACGATTGATTTCCGGGTTTTGGCTGGCGATGTGGAAGGCAATGCTGTTGGCGAAAAATGCATTAAAAACCGACACAGCATTGTTGTATTCAACTTCCGAAATTACAGGCAGTGCCTGCACGGCATACCAGGCCGGATTGGAAGCAAATTCAAGGGTGAGCTTATAATTTTTCAGGGTCCGGCTCTCGCCGGATTCTATCAGTCTTTCAAAACTGAATGCTTTGGTTTCATGCCCGCCAACAGGCATGGGCATCGACTCGGTTACCATTATTCGGTTGGGAAGCACGGGAACAGATTTTTCTTCTCCATCTGTGATATTTTGTGAAATGGCCTTTATCCTGTAGGTGAGCACACCAAAATCAGCAGGAATTGTAAGCTGCCAATTTACAGACAGGTTTTTTCCTTTTTCCAAACTGAAACTTTTGGAGCCATCATCCATTAACACTTTAGTGCTAACCTCTCTCATACTCACAGCATCAAAAAATTCGAGGGTTGCAAAACCATCCATATTTTCATCGGAGAGGTTGCTGATTTTAGCCGAAAAAATAAGTGTATCACCTTCTCTGAAAAAACGGGGTGCATTGGGAACTACCATTATTTTTTTGGCTGCTGTAAACTCTTTTTCAAGTGAACCCGTCAACAAATCATTGGTGTAGGCCAATCCCATAAATTTCCATCGGGTAAATGATTCGGGCAGGGTAAATTCGATCACCACATCGCCGCTGTCGTTGGTTAGTAGTTCCGGATAGAAAAATGCGGTTTCACTAAAATTGCGACGCATTTGAATTGCCGGGGCTGGCTTTATAATTTGAGGTATTTCCGGGGCAGCCTCATAAGCCACGGGCGGAGAATTTTCACCGTCAGCCTGAACAATTTCCATTATTTCACCTACAGGTGCCGGCTGTACAACACTTTTTCCTTTCATCCCGCCAAGGGCCATTACATCACGGTTCATATAGCCGTAGCTGTTTAGTCCAAACCAGTTCAAACGTTCGTATTGCGGGAAAATGTAGTTCTGGTGTTTTACAGGATTAAAATCGAATTCGGCAGTGGAGGATGCGTTAAAGTTGTTTTGCGACTGCCACCTGTTGATTTGATTAAAGGGAAAATACAAACCGAAGTTCCAGGTATGAGGCAGGAAAGCATCCAGTGAGGCATCGTACATGGATGCCAGCATTTCGGCAGCTACTTTGTCGCCGTTTTTATTGCGGATGGTAACCGTCCATTTTTCCGAGCCACCGGGTTCCAGATCACTGCGAAAGGTTCCGAAAGCCATATCCAGTTTTTTATTGGTGTAGGGTACTTCGATAACTTGTGTGCCGGAGTACATCCTGTTATCATTCACAAAACTATACTGGAAGGAGATGTTGCCGCGATAGTCTTCCAAAATCGGAATTTCGATGATTTGTTGTGCATTGTTCAGGTTGATCCACTTTTGTTCGATGGAAATACCGCGCAGTTGAATTTCGTAAAGTACATGCGTATTTTTTGCAGAGGATCCCAAAAGGATTTGAGCTTTTTCACCGGGTTCAACTTTTGTTTTGAGAGCCTCAAACCACGCGTATGTTTCAACGGGAGGTCGTTTGGCATTCGGATCAAACAGGGTGAAGATTTTTTTGGACGTTACGGGAGTTCCAAAAATATCAGTGGCACTCATTTCGATCAGGTATTTTCCCTGAGCCCATTTTTTAAAAATTGCTGCCGGGAAAATAGTATCGGTTTGAGTATTCATCTGAGCATCGAAAACCACATCACCTTTTCCCCATTTTGAGGGGTCATCTTCATCACGATAAACGCGGTTTGGGAAAGTTTTCACAAATTCGTCCTCGGGGATTATGTTCAGGTCGGGTTGCTGCCAGTACCTGTTTTTGAGCAGTCCGCGTGTCTGGATTAATTTATAAATTTTCATGGCAATCACAGTTTCCTGTTTTTCGCCATTGAGGTTGTTTGCAGAAAGTCTAAGTGTTGCAGGATTTTCAATATTAATATTTTCAGGAATCGAAATGTCAAGCACAAGTGCTTCAGCTCCCACATTTACAGATGTTGAGCCTGATTGGGTTTCCCCGTTGATATCCGTTACATCAGCAGTGATAGTGTAACTGAACGAGGTTTTGAACGATCCGTCAATAGAATAATCGGGGATGGCTTTGAAGACAATTTCAAAATTCCCTGAGTCGTCGGTTTCGATTTCGCCGGCGGCAATCTCAATGGCTTGCGGCATGGGTCGGAAGCTGCTGTAATAAAAGTAGGGAAGCGGATAAAAACCCTGGCGCACTACCCGGTATTTTACTTTGGCTCCACCGATGCTGTTGCCGGCATAGGCTTTGGAATTCCCTTTAATTGCTAAAGTTTCGTTAAGTTTATAGCTTCCGCGAATGGGTTCAAAAACCACTTCAAATTGCGGGCGCTTATATTCCTCCACCCTGATGTTGATGTTTCCGCTTTGGTTCCGGATGCGCATTTCGCCGTTGAGCAGGCCCGTGGGAATGGTAAAAGAACCATTGGCCGAGCCAAATTTGTTGGTCGTTAAATGCAGCGATGAGATAAGCTGATTGTTCACATCATAAAAATCTACCTTTGTTTCAGCTTCCGGTTTTATTTCATATTTCTCACCGTTTTTTTGTAATAGGATGGCTTTGAAATACACCAATTGCCCCGGGCGGTAAATGGATCTGTCGGTGAAGAAAAATGATTTTTCGGTGGTTTTTTCCTGCTGTTCCCTGCTGGCGGTGAGGTAGAAATTTTCGCTGGGAATATATTTATCTTCCTTATGGATAAGCTCAATAAATACGCTTCCTCTGACATCATTTGCCGCATCAATTTTGATGAAACCGTCTTCATCAGTGATTTTTCCTGTTATAAATTGTTTTTCAAAACTTCGCTGACGGTAATCGTAGTCGCGCTTATAAATATTTACATTCACGCCTGTCTGGGGTTTTCCGCTTTCGCGATCCAGCACAAAAATTTCGTAGCCGCCTTTCTCGATGCGCTGGCTCAGAAAAGTCAGGCGGGTTGCCCAAAAATCAGCCCAGGCCATTTTGTTTGTCCCCGAATTAAAATCTTCTGTATCGCCGGCCAGTAAAACATAAAAGCCTTCCTGCAATGCCGGTATTTGAAATTCGGTGGAGTGAACCTGATAATCATTGTCGTTGGGGAGGGTTAGTGCCCAGGAGTTTAAAAAGGAAAGGCCTGCAAGTTCTGAGGCGATATCCTTGTTGCTTTTTCCCTGTGTGAGTTTTGCATATTCGTCGTACTCCATTTTTATCACCCTGAAGTAGAGTTTGTCTTCATTTCGCCAATAGAGGCTGGCCAGGGATGGCTCTCCCGGAATCACAGCATTTTCGGTGCGAATGGTGATGGTTTTTCCCAGAATTTGCTGCAAAATGATTTCACAATTATGTGCCCCGTCCGATTTTGGATAGGCTTTGATGGCCTCCTCACAAATCGTTTTGGCTTTCTGGCTTTCCCAGCGAAAATCCTCTAAAACCAAGGGATTGTATTTTCCTGCCTGCAGATGGTGGAATTGTGCCAGGGCAAAAGCTACAGATGTTGAAGCCCCGGTCATTTTATAGTCCTCTTTCAATTGCGACAATGCCTGGAGATAGATTTCATCCTTATCAGCAATAATGGCTTTTTGGTAGAGATATTCTATCCTTTTCAAATCAGCATCAATCAGGGCTTGCGGGTTTTTATCGTTTAAATGGAATTTAAGTAAATCCTGATAAATTATGAGTACCTGCACTGTATTGGATTCGCTGAACTCATTGGGGAAGCCGATTTCCGTAAATTTATCCGCAGGTGCAAAATATTTTTTGCTGTCAGGGACAAATTGTCCGGCTGCAACTTTTACATCTGTTTCGTCATTTTCAAAGTGTCCGATTGCCCGCCAGGCTAAGAAATCATACAAAGTTGGCCTGTAAGTCGCTGAAATTTCATCGTTTTCGAGGATAGCTTTAAAACCACTGATGTTGAATTTCTGCAGTTCGCCGGGGTTTTCCAGCGAAAGCTGATAATGTTTTCCTGCCTCATCCATTATTTTGACAGCATCCCAGGTTTGAATATCCTCATCATCAAAACTGTATGTTGTTGAACGTCCGAGGATTTTATAGCGGTTGTTTTGGTAGTATTTCATGTAAAGTTCACCAAGGATCGATTGCAGGATTTGTGTTTCGGGTTCCTCCGATTTCTTCAGTTCATTCTTCAGCCTGCCAATGGATTTCACAAAGTAGTCTTCTTCAAATTCCGACGAAAGTTTGATGCGGTAAAGTTGTGTTTTGATAATCTGCGGGATATTTTCCATGGCTTTAGCCTGACTGTAAATTTCATCCACAACTTTCATAGCAGCATTGGGCTGTTGAATTTTTTCCAGCGAGTCAACCTTATTCCACAAGGTATTGTAATCTTTTTCCATGGGAGGCTTATTTGCCACAAACAAAACTGTTGCAACGAGCAAGATCAGCAGCGAAAAAATTGCTTTTATTTTTCTCATAGTTTTTCATGTATTATTTTGTAGATCGTTTCCAACAATTGTGCAAAATTTGAAAACCCTTTGTTTTTAATTAACGGCAAAGCTACGAAAGCCTTACAGATTAATAAGTTTGGGAAAGGTTAAAAAATGTTTCTGCCTTAAAAAGCAAACGACATATTTACTCAGTGATTTATAGGGAGGCTTTGAATTTGGAGGGCACTTTGTAGCGCCTCCAGAACTTGTATTTGGTGAAGGAGGTGTAGGCTACCAGATGATCAAATATTTTGAATCGCATCAGATAATGGATTGCTTCGTAGGCTAACCAGATAACGGTTAAACCAATGAGCCAGGTGAGGATGTCGCTGAGAATTCCTGTAAAAGTGCCTGAAGAAAAAGTTGTGAACCAACCCAGATCAAACACTTTTGAAATTATCCATGGGGCAATCACCGAAACAATAATCCACCAAATAGCTATTGAAAAACTCTGGGCAGTTTCGATAGCCCGTTCGGGGCAATTATTCATGCAGCGCATACAGCTTTCACAACTAAAGGTCCAGTATGGCCTGTTCCTGATCATTTTGATGGCATTCACAGGGCATTGTTTCACACACAATCCGCATTTGGTGCAATTGTTCGTGGCCACAAATGTTTTGGCAATAACAAATCTTCCGATAATGAAATACAAGAATGCAATGGGCGCAACTGCCATATCGAAAGGAAAGGACCAAAGAGCTTTGTAAATATTTTTGCCATCGATAAGCTTGTTGGCAAATTTCCTGCTGATGCCTTCGCAGCGCTCAAAAATCGATTCCACAACTTTTTGACGCAGGCCGGGATGAAGCGAAATCCAGTTGGAGGGCAAATCCATGGGTTGCATGCCCTTGATTTTATATCCCTTCAACCACAATAGCAGAGCCGCAAAGTATTGTGCCAGGCCTCCGAGTCCGGGCACGAACAATTTAGAAATCTTCATGCCTGCCCGGGTGTTGATAATAAATACGTCGTTGCCTCTTTGTTTAGGAAAGTTCCACAAAAAACTGAGCATTACCGGCGGGAAATTAAAACCGTGGGTAGGGGCGCAAAAGCCAACAAGGGTTTTGTTATCATCATCAAAAAATTGAGCAGGGTCTGATAAATGATCTATGTTGATGAGCAATGTTTTGAGCCCGCGCTTTTGTGCCTCGTCAGCGATCCATTCGGCAGTGCGGCGTGCGTTTCCGGTTCCCGAAAAATAAAAGACTACCAGACGATTGTAAATACTGTTCATTTGCTGTTGTTACTTGCAGCCAAATTTAGGAAAGATATTAATGTGTTTTTGGGATTTTGATTAAAATGTTCTGAGCTTAAAGAAACTTAGAAATTTTAAATCCGGGCTTTTGTATGCTAAATCAAACTCTCGCCTTCCATAAGTTGCACCTGTGCTTTAACCCCCAGATAGAAAGCATCGTCAGGTTTAAGGTTTTGAATAAGTATTTGAGTTTTTGAGCCATTCTCCTTTTCATCTACAGTAAAATTGTACTTATTGTTTTTGAGGTAGGTTGCAATGAGCTTGAGGTACTTTTTATTAAACTTAATGATGGTTGAATCCTTAGCTTGCATTTCCATTTATTTCATTTTTTAAAACAGATGGTAAATTTACTGCCATCGGACGATCATTGCAGTATATAAATTATTAAATTTAGGTTAAGTTTATGTTAATCATATAGTTTTATAAATTCAAAAGAATTTCCGGTCCAGGCCATGTATTTCATAAAATCCTCAAAAGCAATTACCACTGAGGCGGTGTTGAGGTTGGGGTGAAAACTGATTTTGTCGGCTGTTTGGAGGTTTTCATCAAAAAATACGTGCACATGATTTTCGGTATCGTTGATGAGCCCAAAGGGTGAAACCGAACCTGGTTCGAGGCAAAGATACCGCTGCATGCGTTGAGCAGAGGCAAAGGATAGTTTTCCCTGCTGGAGGCGTTTTTCCAGATCGTGAATCTCAAGTTTTGCAATATGTTTGATAATTACCAGATAATGTTTGTTGCCCTTGTGGTTTCTGAAGAAAATGTTTTTGCAATGAACGGCATCAATATCTCCCCAATATTCCATCGCCTTTTCGATGGTTGGAAGTGGGGGGTGTTCGTACATTTCGAATTTGATATCCAGTTGATCCAAAACATCCAAAACTTTTTGTATTTGTCTTTTCATGTTACAAAATTAGTGATTTGATTTTTTTTATCGTATTTTTGAGCAGAATTTAATGTCTCAGCTTAAACAAATTTTCTTCGGTTTACTATATTTGTAGCGTTGGGAATTCCATTAATTTTGATTTTATCAGGTTTTGATTTTAATTTATTTACAAGCAAAATTCACCAGACGGAAAAGTAAGTGCCAAAGGAATTGTCAGTGAAGAACTGATGGACAGAAAAGTTAAATGTGAGGTTTAATGGTTAATAATTTGCAAGGCATTTTTTTCTTTAACATTGTTTATACCAGCCGATCAGATGAAAAACATATTGATGTGTTTTTATACAAGCAAAGAGATTTCTGAGGCAACCAAAATTTCCAAAGAATATTTTGGTGAATTTAATATTGTAGATACAAAAAAACTTTCCGATTTAGCTGTTGAAAAAAATGAAGCATCTTCAGGTAAATTTTTACTTATTACCCATGAAATCTGCGATGAACTATTGAACAGCATCAGTCATCTTGTCCAAAATGCTGATTTTTCCCTTTTGCCGATTTTAATTTTTGAACGCGATTTTGATAACCCGGAAATTAATGCCTCAGTTTCGGAGGTTTTTAAAATTATTTTACCGGTTAAAACCGGCTACGGTCAGGTAGTTTCGATCATCGAAATGATCGTTGGTTCAGGCCAGCTTAAATTTCAGCTTGCCGAAAGTGAGCGAAAGTATAATGCACTGGTGAATAACCTCCCGGGAATAACATACAGGTGCAAAAATGACAGCGACTGGACCATGCTTTACATGAGCAGGAAAATGGAAAAACTTACAGGCTATCCGGTTCGCTCATTTATCAACAATAAAGATTTAACTTTTTCTGATATCATTGTACCGCAAGACCGGGAGCATGTTTGGTTATGTGTGCAAAAAGCCCTCAAAAAAAACCTTTCATTTACCCTTGAGTATCGCATAAAAACCGCCAAAGGCCGGATAAAATGGGTTTGGGAGCAAGGCAGGCAGGTGGTAGATAAAAATGGGGAGATTTTTCTTGAAGGGGTGATTATGGACATTGATTATTATAAAAATCTCGAACAGCGGATTGAATTGATGCGCCACATGGTACTTGCCATCAATGCTTCCAGCGACCTGCCAGACCTCATCGAAATAATTAAAAATGAGCTCGGGAAAGTAATCATTGCCGGTGATTTTAAACTCAACTTATTCGATTGGGATAAGCGGGAGTTTTTGGTGCCTTGTGTTGAAGATGGCAGGGAATACTATAAAAAAATTCCAATGTCGAAAACACTTGATGCATTGGTTATTAAGCGCAATCGGTCAATTTTTTTTAAAAAACTGGAAATTTTTAAACTTCACCGTCAGGGGAAAATTATTCAGGATGGCCCGGCTCCGGAAGTGTGGCTTGGGGTGCCCATTCAGCGCAATGGAAAATCATCAGGTGTAATTGTTTTGCAGGATTTTGAAAGTGAATTTGCAATCAATTCGGCCGACATTGAGCTTCTTGAATTTGTTTCTGTTCAGGTTGGAGCTGTGCTGCAAAAAAAACAAGCCCAGGACGAAACATTGAAATTGCTTCAGGCTGTTGAACAAAGCCCGCTATCAGCAATGATAACCGACCTTGATGGATATGTTGTTTATGCAAATCAAAAAGCTGCCAACCTCCTGGGTAAATCTTTGAACGAAATATTGGGAAAAATTCCAAACATTATCAATCCATATAAAAGCGAAACCGAACATTATTCCAATGTTTGGGCTGCCCTAAGAAAAGATGGAGCATGGCAGGGAGAGTATAAAAATACCAATGCAGCAGGGGAGGTCTGTTGGGAGCATGCATTTATATCATCTATCAAAAACGTAAGAAATAAAACAACACATTATCTTTACCTTAAAGAAGAAATTACCGAGCGCAAGCAAATTGAAATCGAATTGCGTAAGGCAAAACTTCGTGCAGAAGAGTCAGATAAGCTGAAAACAGCATTCCTTGCAAACATTTCGCACGAAATCAGAACTCCCATGAATGCTATTATCGGATTTACCGAAATGCTTCGCACCAATGATTATTCAAAAGATGATCATGAAGAATTTTTCGACCTGATCATCGAAAATAGTAAAAAGTTGCTTAGCACAATCGGCAATATCATCGATATTGCTAAAATAGAAGCAGGCCAGATGTCGGTTTCAAGTTCGATGTGCTCAGCCAATAAAATACTTTATGACAACTTTTACACTTTCGAAAAACTAAAGGAAAAACTTGACCGGACACAAATCAAATTTATTCCACAGCAATATATCATCGATGAAAATCTTTTGTTCATGTCCGATCCTGTGAGAATATACCAGGTTTTGGAAAATATTCTTGGAAATGCTTTTAAATATACCTCAAGTGGTTCCATCATATTTGGCTACACTTTGCTTGAAAAAGGTGATGAAAAATTCATAAACTTTTATGTAAAGGATTCAGGTATGGGCATCTCTGAACAAAAAAAAGAGCATATTTTCAACAGATTTACCCAGGCGAGCAACAATTATATGAACACTGCAATTGGCAGTGGTTTGGGATTGTCGATTTCCAGAAATATTGCAAGGCTTTTAGGTGGGGATATTCTGATGGAGTCAACTCCTGGAAAAGGATCGGAGTTTCACTTTTTGATACCTTACATTCGGGTAAATGAATTTGAATTTTCGCAAGGATCAGCAAAGGTTTTGAAAGAAAAAACAGAAATGGAATGGCCCGACAAAACAGTTTTGATTACTGAAGATGAAGATTCCAATTTCAAACTTCTGGAGATCATGTTGCGCAAAACCAGGGTAAAAATTGAAAGGGCATTCAATGGTAAGCAGGCTGTAAATTATGTGATCGGCGGAAATGACGTGGATTTGATTTTAATGGATGTACGCATGCCTGTTATGAATGGTTATGAGGCTACTGAACACATCAAAAAATTCAATCAAAGTATTCCTGTAATAATACAAACGGCCTTTGCCCTCAAGGGCGATAGAGAAAACAGTTTTGGCGCTGGTTGCGATGAATATTTATCAAAACCAATAAAAGCTACAGAATTGTACGGTTTATTGAAAAAGTTTTTGGGTTGACCAATCGGTGTGTAATTTTTTTTCTCATAATGTAATGTCAGGTCTGAAATTGCTGTTTGGAATTTTGATAGTTACCAAAGTACCTGTGGGCTTATCATATTTATTAAAAACCCTTTCAATTTGATACTCAGCTTTGCTAATGCTTTGCCTGTTAATCAGCATCAATAGTTCTTTTAGAAGGCTTAAATCCGCTCCCGACTTAGTCGAAGCATTTGATGCTACCTTCTCTAATGGTCCATTGTCGCTAATCCAGATTACTGTTTTCTGATCTCTTGTAAAAATTTTAATTTTCAGGAGCCCGCCTCCGTGCATCTGAAATAATCTTTGATTTATTGCAATTTCCACAAAAGTGATAATAATAGATTTTGGGATTCTTTTGCTCAGGTTTACTTCGTCATCTACTTTAATATTAAAATCAAAATTCCCTGAAAAGCGTATCCACTGAAGCGCTATATATTTTTCGGCCAGAGCCAGTTCTTGTCTCAAAGGTATTGCAGTTGCCCGGCTATTTTCTAAAGTTTCGCGAAGAAGCCCCGAAAATTTCACAATGCATTCATAAGCTTGTGTTTTATCACCCCTGAGTACCAAATTCGATATGGTGCTCATCACATTAAAGATAAAATGTGGGCTCATCCTGCCTTTTATCGAATTCAATTCCAATCTGATAAGGTTTTGTCGGGTGTCCTCTTTAAAATTATACCGAATGAAATAAAGCTTTTGAATCAGGAAAATAAAAAGCAAAAATGATACATAAATGGCCGGGCAATAAATTAATCTTACAGAAAATATTATTGCTGAAATTATTGTCATCAGCAATGAAACAATCCAGGGAGAGGTAATAAAATTGATTAGCCTGTGATACATTATCATTAGAAAAGGTTGAAGCAAATTTACAATAATTATTTGTTGAGACAAGCTGGTAAATCGGTGTCGAAAATTTCCAATAATTTAGACCAGCTTTTTAAATAAGAAAATTAGAGTACTTTGCATCATTTTATCGAAATCGGGACTCATGAAAACAGAAAGAAAAATACAGGGAGGAAAAGCTTCGCGGGATAAAAAATAT
>JAIOZV010000094.1 GCA_021740425.1 Bacteroidales bacterium
TGCCATAGGTGTGATCGTAGTAAATAATGTCCCTGGCGGAAGGTTGGTTACTATGGCTGGAACAGATCCCACCATCACCATACCTTCCTTATTTATTAGTTATGAGCATGGCCTGATAATTAAACAAGCCATGCAACAAGAACCCGTAAACGTGACTTTAAAAGGTTCCATTGATTTTCAGCCTGGTGATTACCCTGTTCTTTTCCAGGCTGTAAACACATGCGGCCAGTTAATTGAGAAAACTGTTACCCTGAGTATCACGGATACTACCCCCCCAACGGCAGTTTGCCAGAATATTACCGTATATCTGGATGAAACAGGCAATGCCACCATCACTGCATCAGATTTAGATGGCGGCTCAACGGACAATTGCGGAACTGTGAATTTCTCAGCCTCCCAAACAGCGTTTACCTGCGCCGATATTGGCTCCAACAATTTAACCCTGACCGTTTCCGATGGAAACGGGAATGAGTCGGAATGTGTTTCGGTAGTAATGGTAGCCGATACCATAACTCCTTTAGTCGGCAGCATTTCAGGAGCCACAGATATTGACTATGGCTCCTCAACCGGCGATTTGACTTTATCAGGAAATTACGGTCCTGTTCAAAAATGGCAGAAACGATTTGGAACCAGTGGCACCTGGACTGATATTGTCCATACGGATTTGATCTACAGTGAAACCCCAGCTGCCCTTGGTACATGGCAATACCGCGCCCTTGTGCAAAGTGGCGTTTGTTCCGAAGGGTTTACCGAACCCCACAGTGTAACTGTGGGCGCCAAAGAACTCACCATCGGCGGCACATTCACCGCCAACGATAAAATTTATGATGATAATACGGATGCTACCTTCGATGCCAACAACCTCGAACTTGTGGGTGTGGTCGGAACAGAAGATGTTTCGCTCACCGGCCTTGAAATTGATTTTGCCTCCAAAGAGGTGGGCAACCACACAGTTTTCATCACTGCGGCTTTGCTCACCGGTGCTGACATGGGCAACTACACGCTTTCGCTTGATGGTGCCCCCGAAACCACCGCCAACATCAATCCCGGCGCACCGGTGAAATTCTTCGTTACCGAAACCGACGGCAGCGACATCATCAGCCCCAAGCTTCAAAACATTCCGTTTGACGCTAAAGTTACACTCGTGGATGCGTTTGACAACCCCACGCCCAACACGGGCGGCGATGCCACCATCACCCTCACAGGCAGTGGTGGCGATGTGGCCGGCAACCTTTCATTTTTGGGATCGGTTGGCGATCCGGTGGAACTGACTCTGCCATCAGGCGATAGCAGCATCGAATTCGACGATATTTTGTACTCCGGCCTGAGTGCGTTGGCAGGTTTTGATGTGATGATTTCGGCCTCGGCCACCGGCGGCAGCGCGGCAGGCAACACCGGCCAAAGCGCCATGTTCAGCGTTCGCGGCATCTTCCTTTCCGTTACTGCCGGCGATCCTGCTCTTCCCGCCGATGGCACCAGCGAAACACTGATCACGGTTTTGCTCACCGACGCGCAGGAACCGCCGCAGGCATTGGCCGGACAGCAAATTACCCTGAGCACCGATTTCGGAACTTTGTTTGATATCTCTGACCCGGGCAATCCTGTGGCCATCGTTGGTTCGCAGGTTTTCACAACCGGTGCCGACGGCAAGGTATTCGTTGCGCTGCAGGCTGCGGCTACATCGGGTGTGGCAACCGTGCTGGCTCTGTGTCCGGGTGCTTGTCCAGCCGAAGCCGAAGTGGCCTTCCTGCTTTCTGCGCCTGCAATCACGGGCTTTACGCCGGGCGAAGAGGAAGTGGAAGTGGATTTTGATGCACCCGCCAACGAAGGTGCCGATGCCATCACCAACTATGAGTACAGTTTGGATGATGGTGCCAACTGGGCAGCCTTTGCTCCCGAACAGGCTTCCTCGCCGGTCATCATTTCAGGATTGACCGGCGGCGAAAGCTATCCCTTGCAACTCCGCGCCATCAACGGTGCCGGAACCGGCGAGGCATCCGGAAGTTTCGAAGTTTATCCGTGCTACAACCCAACTAATGCAGGCGAAATCGGCGAAAGCCAAACCATCGAATTCAATACTATTCCCGATGAGCTTATCAGCGTTTTTGCCGCATCAGGGCATTTCGGAGCATTGGAATACCAGTGGCAGCAAAGTACCACTTCGGCAACGACGGGCTTTAGCGACATTACCGGTGCTGAAAATGCATCTTACCAACCCGGTGTTATTCTTCAAAATACCTGGTTCCGCCGCTTGGCACGCGTAAGTTGTATGGCCGCATGGGATGATGCCGTATCATCAAATGTTGTGTTGATCACGGTAATCCACACCCAAACTTTAGAAATACCACAGGGCTGGTCGTACATTTCATCCTACCTCAATCCTGATAATTCCGACATCGAAATTCTTTTTCAGGATATCGTTGCCCTCAATAACCTTTCGATTCTCGCTGGTATCAATGGCATTTACGCTCCTGCACCATTTTTCATCAACACAATGGGCAACTGGGATTACACCAAAGGTTACAAGGTGAAAATGCACCAGGCCGATGAACTGTTTATTGTTGGCGACACCCTGACAGATAAGTCCCTTGCATTCAGCCCGGGAACACACATTATTCCGGTGTTAACAAATCACGATGTTGTGTTGGCGGATGTGATCGAAAATCCGCAGGACAAACTTAATTACATGTTCGATTTGTCGGGTAATAAAGTGTTCTGGCCGGCAGGAGGAATATACACACTAACGGAACTGGAGCCCGGCAAAGGTTACCTGGCCAACTTTTCACAGGCTGTTACCATCGAATATCCCGACATGACAAACGATGGTTTTAAGTCGAAACCCTTTTCTGAGCCTGCTCAGGGGCCCTGGCCCATCGTACGCACAGGCAATGTGCACTTAGTTTCGGTTTCGGCTGAGGCCTTCTCCAATCTCGAAAATGCAGATTACCTCGGCGCTTTCGATGGCGATGGATATTGCGTTGGATTTGTTGAAATATCCGGGGCAAGCGCTAATGTGTTACTCACCATTTACGGCGATGATTTGATGACGGAAGAAGCCAATGGCCTCACCGAAGGCGAAACCATCAGCCTGCGGACATTCAAAACATATTCCAACGAAGAAACCCCGCTGGAAGCAGAATGGAATCAGGCCTTTGCCAATGCTGATGGTTTGTTTGCAACGGAAGGGCTTTCGCAGATTGTTAGCTTGAAATCTTCTGCAACTGCAATCAGCAAAAATCATTTGGCTGCCGATGTTCTGGTTTATCCCAACCCGGCGAAGGATGTTTTGAATCTGGTTTTCGATGATTCTTTTGACTTAATCAATACCCGCATTGAATTGGTTAATTCTACAGGAAGTGTGGTACTTAAACAGGACATCCTGCAAAAACAAACAAATATGGAAATTCAGCATATTCAGCCGGGGATTTTTGTGCTCAAAATTTTCAGAAATGGAAATTATACTTTTAGGAAGGTAGTGGTGCAGTAGCCCAATTGCCAATTTTCCTTTAAATACTGCCCGAAACATTTCGGGCAGTATTTTTTTTAATGATTTATAATGTTTACCTAAAATTTTATCTTTACCGGGAAATTGGGTAATGATTAAATAAAATTTTGGATTGAAACTTAAACACTTGCTTGCATTTCTGGTTGTGGTATATTTTCCGGCCTATTCTCAATCTGCTAATATTAACAGCTTAACATTACAACTACCCTTAGTAAAAGTCAACGAATTGATTTCATCACTTTGTTTTTTGGGCGAGCATCTTCTCGATAGCATTCCTGAAGAATCATATCACTATTATAAACGCGCAAATGATCTTGCAGATTCCTTGCAAAATATTGAGGGAAAGAAACTTGCTCTTTATTCTTTAGGCAATTATTACAAAAGAACAGGTGAATTTAAAATTGCAAAAAATTACTTCGACAGCAGCAAGCTTCTTACACCAACGAACGACTTCCTGCATAGAATCCTTATCCTGATTGGATACGGTGAAATTAACTATGAGATTTTACAATACGATTCGGCAATCCTTTTTCTGGAAAATGCAAAGAACCTCGCTGAAAAACAAAATAATTTTAAAACGCTCTCAGCGATATACAACAACCTTGCAAAAGCAAATGATAAACTTGGGAAAAGAGATGAGGCTATTGAATATTATGTTAAGGCCGCCCGGATTTTTGAAAAATCAAACGATTACAAAAACCTTTCGATTGCGTATAACAATCTTGGAACTGTTAACCTGAGTTTTCAAAATTACAAAGAAGCACTTCACTTTTTTTTTGAAGCCCTCAAATTGAATAGTCGCGATGGCTTAGGCAAAAATCTATCAATGATCTATTCAAATATCGGGGTTGCATACTACAAATCAGACTCCCTGGAAAAGGCAGCATACTATCACAGGAAATCACTCAATATTTCAAAACAAAAAGGTGATGTCGCTGACATGGCAAGATCATTTTTAAATCTTGCAAATTTATATAGCCATCAAAAGAAATTCGATTTAGCAATTGCCTACTATGACAGTTCATTAAAAATTTGCCAAAATCTTGGTCTGGAATATGGAATTTTACTCAACAAAATCAACCTCGGTGAACTGTATTACAACCGCGGAAATTATAGGATTGCTGCTGAAACCATGGAGAATGCACTAAAACTTCTTTCCGTTTATAGTTTGCCCGAGGAAAAAACAGAGTTGTATAGGATGCTCTATAAAACGTATTTAAAACTGGGCAATGAAACTTTGGCTCTGAAAAATCTTGAAAAACACTATAATTTGAGGGATAGCATTGCCGGCGAAAAAAAAAATCAGGTGCTTTTAGAGTTGCAGGCCAAATACGAAAATGAAAAAAAACAAAAGGAACTCACTGAACTGCAAAAGGAGAAACTTGCGAATGAAGGGAAATATCGTGTTTTTATCATTGTTTTTTTAATTTTTATTATGGCATTTCTTTTATTTTCATTCTTTATAATTTTTCAACGCAGACGGGCAATTTTTCATAAAAAACTTGCTGAGAAAGATAATGAAATCCTAAAATCACAAATGAATACCAAGGACAAAGAGCTTGCAAATTTTGCCATGCACCTGGCCAAAAATTATGAATTCAATGCAAACATCTCAACAGAAATAAACAAAATCATGCCCTTGTCCGACAAAACAAAAACCGAAAAGTTAAGTAGGATAATCCATAATTTAGATTCAGAATCCAATGTGGATGCATGGAAAGAATTTGAGTTACGATTCGAACAGGTACATAAAGATTTTTTTGGTGTACTTAAGGAATTACATCCCGACCTCACCCCGGTTGAAATTAAGGTTTGCAGTTTACTAAGGCTTAACATGAGTTCGAAGGACATCTCCGCACTTACCAACCGCTCGGTGAGAACCATCGAAAACACCAGAACCAGCATTCGAAAAAAGTTAAAACTCCATCCTCAAACCAATCTTTTAAGCTATTTACTTTCCATTTAAAACTGATCTTATTCTCAAATTTCTCCTTTTTTACAACATCAACCTTAACCGGCTTTTTTTTCCACATTTTAAAAAGATTCCTTTCCCATTCATTTTTTATTAGAGGCCAATTGCAAATTATAATGCATAGCTGGTTTTTGTATGGTTTTTTATCCAGGCAGGTAGTTTTCGTGTGGTGCTTTTCTTGACAATTGGGATATGTAGAGTGTAAATTTGGATCATACTTCAAAATTTAGCAAAGCGAAATGAAAAAAAAACTTAGGGAAACGGAATTGGAAAATGATGAATTGGAAATTGAAAAAAGCATCATCAAATTTCATAAAAAGAAAATTGCACTCGAAAACCTTGCAAAAGCGCTTTGCGATAAATCCATGAAGGAAATGACAAAGTCAGATAAATCCAACATTTTGTAAAAACCAAATTTTATAATGATGAAAACAAAATCTTTACTAATTATTCTTACCCTGATTTTTGCCATAGGGCTGACAGTAAATGTTCGATCGCAAAACGTAGCCATCAGCAACGATGGCAGCGACCCCGACCCTTCCGCCATGCTCGACATCAAGGCCGCAGCCATGGGATTGTTGATTCCTCGTATAACTGAGGCCAACCGCCCGGCAAATCCTGCAACGGGATTGTTGATTTATCAAACCGATAATGAACCGGGCTTTTACTATTTTGATGGTGCCGCCTGGCAGAAAATTGAAAACGTTGAACAGCTTGAGGCCGTAATCCAGGTTGAAGCCACTGCACGTGAAAATGGAGATTCAGGACTTCAGGACGAACTGGATGCCACACAAACCGGCGCCGGGCTTGGAACAGGAGGCAGTTACACAGCCAACGGAACAGCGAATTACATCTCTGAAGCCACTACTTTGCAGGATGCCGACAATAAACTGGACGCACAGATCAAATCCAACGCTAACACACTGGAAAGTTTTGGGTCAATGGCCACCCAGGACGCAGATGATGTGAGCATAAGTGGTGGCACCATTGATGGAACAGAGATTGGCACCACCGGTGCACAAACAGGAAAATTCACAACTATCGAAACCACAGGGATAGCAACAATTGGTGACGACTTAACTGTAAACGGTGTGGTAACACTTCCATTGGGAGCAGGCGATAATAAAGTATTAACTTCTGATGGCGATGGCAATGCTTCATGGCAGGAGGTAAATGGCCTGCCCGATCAATCGGGAAATGCTGGTAAAGTCCTCACCACGGACGGAACTGATGCAAGCTGGCAGAGCAACGACAACCTAAATCTGGATCCGGCCCCTGCAGTTAATTCTGCGAGTGGAATAACATCCAGTGTGCTTGTTGATGAAAATACTCTGGGGTTTGCCGCTGCTTTATTTGTTGCTCCCGACGGAAATTACGAATTGGCCAACGCCACCGACATCAGCACCATGCCTTGTGTGGCCCTTGCCATAGAAACCGGCACCGGAACAAAAAAAATACTTCACCAGGGATATGTACGGAATGATGACTGGAACTGGACGGTGGGAGGTATAATTTATGTTTCCACTACTGACGGGGTTTTATCGCAGGAATTCCCTACCGAAACAGCAAACCAGGTGCAGATTGTCGGTTATGCCACTGCTACAAACAAAATATTTTTCAGTCCTAATTTTATGCTCATCGAATTAAATTAAGGAGGGTAAGATGAATTTAAAATTCATAATTATTTGGACGTTTTTCATGTTGCTTAGTGCTGCAGGCATTTCTCAGAAAAGTAGTAACCATACAACCCGAAATGCAGGTGGAATATTTTCAGGCCGGATAAAAACGATGGGAGGAGTCCCCAAAGGAAATATCAAAGGCATGGATACTGATCCTGTACCGGGAAACAATGGGTTGCTCAACAATCAAGATATTGGGAATGGAAATGTTAGAGTTGGCTGGACCCCTGCAACTGATTTAGAAACTGAAAGCTCCCAGTTACAATACGTAGTTTGTGCCACTATATGGCCTATTTTTGATCTTGAAGTATTGGAATCTGATTATCGCATAGACGAATATGAAAAAGACATAAGTTTTAAATACGCAGAACTTACGATGGGAGATACCTGGAATATTTTTGTAATTGTAAAAGATGAAGCCGGTAATAGAGTTCTTTATGAATTTGATACCCTAACCACGAGTTACAATGAGGTTCCTGTACCATGGCGCGATTCTAGAATCGGCTGGTTTTGCATAGTTGACTTTTACGATCAGTACTACCCGCATGAATGTTTACCATTATGGCGGTCGGCTACCGATGATTCTACTCCGGTAACTGAGCTGGAATATCTTGTCTATTATTCGCTTGAGGATAACCTTAGTAATTTAGAAGAGATCGAAAGAAATGGAACACCCTTTGGCAATTTCCAAACTTTTACGGGGGTGTGGGAGGAGGATTCCCAGACTTATTATTACACTAACCATTGGATTACGGGGCTGGAAGCCAATACAAAGTATTATTTTAGACTTGTAGTAAAGGACAGTGAGGGTGGAAAGGCAATCCATAGATCTGCCTGGAATACCACCGATATTGATGACCCACCTATTGCGGGTGACCAAGGTGAGATTTTAACAAACGCAGCCAGTCCGGTACAGATCAATTTGGACTGGGCTTATGGTTGGGACGATATCACCGTACATGCTGATCTGGAATACCTTGTTTACTATTCCACCTCCGACAATATTTCAACAGTAGATTCGTGCATAACCTACGGAACTCCATTTGGTTCGTTTGCTGCAAATATAGACACCGCGCAGGTGACAGGCCTCAAAGCATCCACAATTTATTATTTTAATGTGGTGATAAGAGATGGTGCCGGATTTATGAGTTCCTATAACATGGTAAATGATACCACTGAAATTGATGATCCTCCAATGCCAGGTGGGTCAGGCGAAATTTCAACTACCGTTGCCGGTACCACACAAATCAACCTAAACTGGAGCTATGGCAACGATGATAAGACTGCCCAGGCTGACCTGGAATACCTTGTTTACTATTCCACATCCGACAATATCACTACTGTAGATTCGTGCGAAACCAACGGAACTCCATTTGGTACATTTACGGCAAATATAAACTCCGGACAGGTAACTGGCCTGACCCCAAACACAGATTATTTTTTCAATGTTGTGATTAAAGATGCTTCATTAAATAAAAGCGCTTACAGCATGGTGAATGACACCACTGATATTGACTATCCGCCAACACCCGGCGGGTCAGGCGAAATCCAGACCACTGTTGCCGGCACCACGCAGATCAACCTAAGCTGGACATATGGCACCGATGATATCACTGCCCAGGCTGATCTGGAATACCTTGGATACTATTCCACATCCGATAATATTTCAACAGTAGATTCATGCGAAGCCAACGGAACTCCATTAGGTACCTTTGCTGCAAATATTAATTCCGGGCAGGCAACAGGTCTGACACCCAATAAAAATTACTATTTCAATGTGGTGATTAAAGATGTTGCCGGAAATAAGAGCGTTTACAACATGGTAAATGATACTACTGAAATTGATTATCCGCCAACTCCCGGTGAATCCGGAGAAATTCTGACTACTGTTGCAGGTTTTACACAAATCAACCTAAGCTGGGCTCATGCCTCTGATGATTTAACCCCACAAGCTGATCTGGAATACCTGGTTTACTATTCCACATCTGACAATATCACAACGGTAAACGAGTGCGAAGCGAACGGGACTGCTTATGGTTCATTTGCTGCAAACATAAACTCCAAACAGGTAACCGGCCTTACCATTAGTACAAATTACTACTTTAATATTGTTGTGAAGGATGGGATGGGATTTAAGAATGCCTACAACGTTGTAAATGATACCACCGATACGGATTATCCTCCCACTCCCGGTAATTCAGGTGTAATATCATCAACCTATACCGGAATATCGCAGGTAAATCTAAGCTGGGATTATGCTACCGATGATTTTTCCCCCCAGGCTAACCTAAAATATCTTGTTTATTATTCTGATTCTGATAATATCGCAACAGTAAGCCAATGTGAGACAAATGGCACGCCGGCAGGCTCCTTCACTGAGAATATGAATAGTAAATCTGTAAATGGCCTGACTTCCGGAACAACCTGGTATTTTAATATTGTTGTGAAAGATATTCCCGGATATAAATCTGTTTACCAGATGGCCGGTTTCACCACACTGATAACAGATGATCCTCCGGTTGCAGGGAATTCAGGTATCATTGAGGTAGGCACAGTAACTACCAGTGAAGTAACGCTGAGCTGGACAAAAGCTACCGATAACGCCTCCTTACAGGCAAATCTGAAATACCTTGTTTATTATTCAACTGTCGATAATTTGGGTACTGTAACTGATTGTGAAAACAACGGAACAGCATTCGGCACATATGCAAACGACATAGCAACACAAACAATAACAAGCCTTGCACAGGACACGAAGTACTATTTCAATATTGTGGTTAAAGATGAAGGTAACAACAAAACCTGCTACCAGACGTGCAATGCAACTACTGATAAAGCCTCTGTTTTAGCCATTGGCAGTCTGTACGAGGGTGGAATCGTAATATACCTTGATGACAGCGGCGGTGGCCTGGTGTGCGCACTTACCGACCAAAGCACTTCGGCAGAATGGGGCTGTTATAACACTGCACTAACCGGTTGTGAGGATCAAAGCATCGGGGCAGGGCAGGCAAATACCACAGCTATAATAGCTGGTTGCAGCACAGCCGGAATTGCTGCGAGGATTTGTGATGCTTATGATGATGGTACTTATTCTGACTGGTTTCTCCCTTCATTTAACGAAGGGCAGGAAATAAAAAATAATCTAAGCGCTATCAACAATGGATTAACTGCAAATGGTGGCGATACATTCACCGGAGATTACTGGACTTCCACACAAGCCTCCTGGGATCAAAAAGGCATTCGTCCTGACAGAAACCTGGATGCATGGACCATTTTTGGCGGACCACCTTTTGCAGACAAAAATGCATCCTTAAGGGTAAGAGCAGTAAGAAAATTTTAAAAACCAAAATAATAAGAAATACATAAACTGAAATTTATTTCCAGCAAAAATAAGTATGAACCAAATTTTTAAAATGATGAAAAAGAAAACTTTACAAATCGTTCTTGCCCTTGTTTTTTTCTTAGGGCTTTCAGCGGGCCTTCAGGCCCAAAATGTAGCCATCAACAACGATGGAAGTGACCCTGATCCCTCAGCCATGCTTGATATCAAGGCCGAAGCCATGGGACTGTTAATTCCAAGGATTTTAGAAGCCAACCGCCCGGCAAATCCTGCCACCGGTTTGCTGATATACCAAACCGATAACCAGCCGGGGTTCTATTATTTTGACGGAACCAAATGGCAAAAAGTTGAAAGTTTTGATCAGCTTGAGGCTCTTATACAGGCAGAAACCACCGCCAGGGAAAATGCTGATGCTGATCTTCAGGATGAACTGGACGCTACCCAAACCGGTGCAGGTTTAGGTAACGACGGAACTTACACACCCAACGGATCAGCAAATTATATCGCTGATGCAAATTCATTGCAAAATGCTGATGATAAGCTCGACACCCAGATGAAAACAAATGCAGATGGCATTGCAACCAATGCTTCAGATATTTCAACCAACGAAACCAACATTGCGACCAATGCCTCAAATATCAGTTCAAACGATACAGATATATCCAATCTGCAAACCGAATTAGACGCTACCCAAACCGGTGCAGGTTTAGGTAACGACGGAACTTACACACCCAACGGATCAGCAAATTATATCGCTGATGCTTCCGATTTACAGGATGCTGATGATAAACTGGATGCCCAGATAAAAGAAAATACCAGCGACATTGAAAGTTTGCAAACCGTGGCCGACGGATTAGGCACAATGGCCACTCAGGATGCCGATGATGTGGACATCACTGGTGGCACCATCGACGGTACAACTATCGGTTCCCTGGATGCTGCTTCCGGAAAATTTACAACACTCGAAACCACTGGCAATGCTACGGTGGGTGGCAACTTAACCGTAAGCCCTGTTCTGGATGCTGCCAATTTGTTTGAAGTAAGCTCCACAAACGGGGATGTTACCGCACAGGGCGACATCAAAGGAAATGAGCTTCAAACCCTCAGCGGAAATCTACGCATTGCAGAAGATAGTAATGACCTTCCCTGGATTAATGTTTTGAAAAACGATAAAAAGGTTTTTGAAATGGGATTGGGGACAGATGGTGTTGGTGACCCTGCCGGTTACGGACTGAACATCAACAACGAAAACGGGCAAATGATGACAGGCATGGGTTATTCACACGGAGAATGGGTGAACGGAGTGATGGACCCGTCAACAATGACGATTGGCGGATTTTCAACCGATGGTGCCGGTAATGTATTGTTACATATAAAATCTTTAACCTTAAAGGAAGATCTCTTTAGGGCGGATAATCTTGGCAATGTCATGCTGAGTAATAATCTTTCCGTAGGGAATGATGCAACCGTTGCAGGTAACTTTTCGGTTGGGCAATCCGCAAAAAAAGGTGAAGAAAGCATTGCTACCATTAATGGAACTCTGGTAATTCCCAACGGGGCAAGTGACGGATACTTCCTCAAATCAGATGCTTCAGGAAATGCTTCATGGAGCCAGATTGCAAATACCAATATCTCAGGACTTGGAACCATGAGTACCCAGGATGCCGATGATGTTGCTATCACAGGTGGCAATATTGATGGAACTGAAATTGGCGGAACAACTCCGGCTACAGGATACTTTGATTATCTTGAAATCCAGACGGGTGAAAATGCATGGGGGTTATGGCATACAGACGGTACCTATGATATCGGAACCTATGTAGGTGAAGGAAATGGGGTCTCCGGTGGATGGATTGGCACCTATTACGATTATCCACTAATTTTCTTTACAGGGGACAGCCCCGAACAGATGGTGCTTGATACCGATGGAAATTTGGGTATCGGAATTGCCAATCCACAATCGCGCCTGCACGTAAATGGCGATTTCACATTGAGCGGAGCTGCCACACCAAAAGGGTCAGTGGGAGGAAATGCATTTATCAGCGGTAACTTAACGGTAGGTTCACCAAACAAAGCAGAGTTTGGAAATGCAACAATAGGACAAAAACTAACGGCCCAGGACATTGAGGCCTATGGGTCTGTTACTTCAACAAGCTTTACCATGACCAATGGAGCTTCCGATGGCTATTTCCTCAAATCCGATGACTCAGGAAACGGATCTTGGGCACAAATGGCCAATACCGACATTTCAGGACTCGGCACCATGAGTACCCAAAACGCTGATGCCGTATCCATTACAGGCGGTGCCATTACAGGTACCACAATCGGAATAGTTGCTGGTAAAAACGGGGAAGCTGCCGCTGCAGCATTTACAACCATTAATGCAAGCAGCAACGTTTCAGTTCAAGGAAATATATTTGTTGGCCCTTCATTAAAAGGTGAAACCGGCGGCATGGTCACTGCCCAGGATGCCTCCATCACGGGATCGGTAACTTCAACCACACTTCATGTTACAGAAAATGGAACCATTGCCGGTAATTTAACTGTTGGCTCCCAGTTAAAAGGCTCTGGTGGAGGGTTGATAACTGCTGAGGATGTCGAAGCTTATGGCTCTGTTACCACAACAACTCTCGGTGTTGACCAAAATGCATTGATTAGTGGAAATCTGACTGTTGGTCAGGAGGTCAGCAAAGGATCAGGAAGTCTTTTAACGGTTAACGGGATCCTGGCCTTGCCTCAAGGTGCAGGAGACGGTAAAGTACTTACCTCAGATGTAAATGGAAACGCCAGTTGGGTTGATGATAAAGCTTATGGTTACGTTTATTCTTACAATAATTCCAATAATGAGTACTTTGGGGGTGATAATATTAGGTTTAATGGAAATGAAGCTATGTTGAATATGACACATACTCCTGGAAGTGATTCGCTGTATGTTCAGGTAAGCGGAACCTATATGATTGACTGGATGGTTGTAACAAAAATATTATATGATAACGGTGATATTGATCAGTCTTGGGGCCGAATGGGATTAACGGTAAACGATGTACTAATAAATTCGTCTGAGATCGAATTTGGGAACTATTATGGCTTTATCAGGCCAATCGGACATTCAATTTTAAATCTTGACTCCGGTGATTATGTCAGCATTAAGTGCACATATATGGAAAGAGGCTGGGATGGGTCTTTTGAATTAGATGGGAGGCTCCAGGCTTCTTTGCGTATAGTAAAGATAGACTAGAGTAAACTTCATTCAAGCTAATATTTTAAATTAATTAAAATCATGATAAGATGAAAAATAAATATTTGATCATTGTATGCTTGCTGTTCTGGGGAACCATTCTCCACGCCCAGGGCATCAAAAACAATGGAGCTTCCATTGTGGTGAAGCAGGGAGCCGAAGTGGTCATCGACGGCAGCAATGGCGGCTTTACCAACCAGACCTTTGATGGCTCCGACGGGCAGTTGTACCTCGACGGGCAGATTTTACTGAAAGGCAACTGGTTCAACAATGCCGCAGGGGAGGTATTTGCCGCCCCCAACGAAACCGGACTCGTCATCTTTGGTGATAATCCCGTAAAGGTCGTGCAACAGTTAGGTGGTGCAGGCGTTACCCGCTTCGAAAACCTCACTGTGAATTCAGCTACCACTGCTGAGATTCCTGCAGAAACAGAAATCCGTGTGATGTTTAATTTTATATTGAACGGAACACTGGATATCTATGGCGATCTTTACATCGAAGGCTCTTATACAAACAATGGCGAAATTACCGGAACGGGAACCGTACACTATGAAAGCACTTCGCCCCAGGTGGTAGCCCCCGGATGGTATCCCAATCTTGTGTTGGACAACCCCGGAGGACTGATCCTTTCAGACTCCGTGTATGTGGAAACAGAATTGGTACTTTCGCAGGGTTCGCTCGTTTTGGGTGATAAAAACCTCGTGCTGGGGTCCAATTGCATCATAACCGAAACCAAAGCCCCCGGAACATGGATAGATGCCACCGGCACAGGCATGGTCATCAAGCTCTTCGACAAGGTGGGAACTTTCGAGTTTCCGGTGGGGAATTTCGGAAGTACGCCTGTATATTCGCCCGTGACGGTTGAGATTATTTCTGCAACTTTCGAAGATGCACAAATCTCGGTTCGTTTGAAACCCGAAGTACATCCCGACAACAACACCGGGCCGGATTTCCCCAACTACCTTACCCGCTACTGGGTGGTGGAAGCCGGAGGATTGTCTGATGTTGAATACAACATCCGCTTCGACTATTCCGAATCCGACGTGGTGGGAACAGAAGCCGATATTGAAGGTGCCAAGTTTATTGTTGCAGATGGATTATGGAAACACTTTCCGCATGTAAACAGCGATGAACATTATTTTGAGGCTTTGAGTCAGAGTAGCTTCTCGGGGTTTACAGGTGTGCAGGAAAACCGCATTCCTGAAATTTTCATTTCATACCCTTCTGACGGGTTATCTGTTTACGACACCCCCACCACGGTCACAGGTACTGCTTATGATATCGATGGAGATTTGCGGGAAGTGTATCTGCGTGTAAACGAGGG
>JAIOZV010000095.1 GCA_021740425.1 Bacteroidales bacterium
CCGAGTGCATATCATCAACGATAGGTGATTTGTTGGTTTTGAAATAGCGGTTGTAAATCACCGTTTCGAATTCCAGCGAATGATAGCGGTTTTTGATGCGGGGCATTTTCCACACCAGTCCGAAAATATAACCGTCTTCCTCGTAGGTAGCGTCACCATCATCAGAAGTTCCCTTGCTTTCGCCTGGCTGATCGTATCCTTTTGCATCAGATGTTACAAATTGGTAGGTAAGGTCGAGGCTAAAGTTTTTGTGTAGTTTTTGCTCGATTTTTATCCTGTACAAATTATTGTCGCTGTCGTATTCAGTGTAATCTTTATTGTGGTAATATTTTGAAAAATAATAATAGAGTCTTACCCTTGTATTTTTAAAAAGATCGTATTGAGCTGTTATCCCATAATTATCTTTGGCAAAAACATAGGGAGTAAAGGTTTCTTCGGTATAACCGTACACTGCAACCCAGTCGTCGTCGCGAAAATGGCGAACATAAAATTCCGGGGTGTAATCATAGAATATTCTTAAACTCAATTTTTTGCTTATGTCCTGTCTGAAACCGATGCCAAAGTTGCTGAACGATTTAATATCATTAACCAGATAGCGGGTATAATCAACGCTTGCATCAATCTCCGATTTCATCTTGCCAAAAAGCTTGTATCCCAGGTTTACATCCAAACCTGTGCTTACAATCATGTCGTCGTAGGTTTTGATATGGAACCGCCCCTGGTCTTCGTTGTTTAAAAACCTCTCGATGTATTTTTCCGAATACTTAAGGATATTATCATCATAATAGGTAGCAAGATCTATTTCGAAGCTAATTTCAGGTTTGTTTTTTTTAGTTTTTTTCTGCGCATTTACCGCAGTGGCGCTGTACAGAAAAAAACTAAACACAAGAAATGCATTACGAACCCATCTTGAATATTTCCGCAATTTTAATTTACTGTTCATTACATAAACTTTGATGAAACCTTGGGGAATTTTGTAAGTACGCCTGGCTTATTCGCTTAATTTTACGTCCTTTTCAGGAATTAAAAATCGCCCCAGAATTGTACTTTTATCCTTATCCAGTGGCATAATTTCGTAAGTATGTTTTCCCTTGGGAACATCAATTACAAATTCGCAGGCAGTTCCCGGCAACAACTTTTTGTCGTTGCTGTAAAAGGTAACTTCCGAGCGTTTACTGCTAAGTGAAAATGTATTGATGACTTTATCATTTTCCTTTACCTGAACGCGATATTGGATTCTTCCCCTCATGTTGTAATGATTTTCAACACGCGTTAAAACCCTGACTTGTGTTGGTCCGATCACATCAATTTTGAGGGGCTTCTCCATCGAAAAACGACTGTAATTTACAATGGATTCTCTGGTTATCAGGTCAACAGGTTCGATGGGTTGAACCGGACTAAAGGCAATCCATTTTTTCTTTTTTTCTTTTCCCGGCGAAAAAACATAGCGCACAGCAAGCTTTGGCTGACTATCCTTTGCAAATAGCTGAATGGTATGTTCGCCACGTCCCAGTTCAATTTCTATATCTTTCAGTGCTCCGGGCACTCCCATGCTTTGCTCCAAAAAAGTAGCTTTTGTAGTAGGGGAAACTCCTTTAAACTTTTCGACCTGCAGCTCTCCGCCATCAATGGTATAAACTATTTCATAGTCCAGTTTGCCTTTATCCGAGGGAGTAAAAGCACACCTGGAAATAATTCGCAAAATGCCGGGACCCCTTAATGAAACTATCGAGGCTTTTTCTGTACTAAGGGCATAGTAGCTTCGTGCTTTGTTTTCGCTGCTAATCATAATCTTTTCCTGAAAATTGGCAGGCTTCAGGTATTTATTAGCTGATTTTTTTTGTGCAAAGGCCAGCGATGACACAAATAATGTGAGTGTAAGTAAGATTGTAATTTTTGTTTTCATCATTCTATTATTTTGATTTAGATATTTAAAATTATAAAATCGGAATATCTTCCGTTTCATATTGACGAGTTGTCGTTTTTTCGGATGATGCAACTACATCTGTCCCCAATTGATGATGTCTTCGCTCGCTGATGTAAACAAAGATGATTACAATTACAAGAATTGCGGTGGACAGACCCGTGACAAGCATACTATATTTTTCCTGTGTAAAGATGCCTCCATCGCCTGGCTGTGGCAGGGGAATCGGGCTGTAAGGCAAATCGTATGCTTCGAGAAGTTTTTTAATGTTTAAAAGATGGATAATGGGAATGCCTTTTTGACCCATTTCAATAATTACACCTTTTACAGGAAAGTTGCGCATGGGGAGAAATTCGGTTAAACCGGGAGGAATAAGTTTACCATTTATGGTGTTGCCGAGACTCGCAATACCACCACCTACGTTGATATACGCCTTGATGGGTTTACCTTGACTTTGGCGGTCATAAATTTCCAAACGCCTGTTGATGCTGCTTTCGAGGTGATTTTCGTTGATTAATTCAACATTGTTTCTTTCGATGGCATCAACAATGAGGGTGCGGCCTTCGGGACTTAACCCGCGTCCCAGATCATGCCCTCCGCCTATTGATGCAGCAAGCGACTTGTTGTGAAAAATGTTGGATTCGTATAAAACATGCTCCATATCGAGCCAGGTAAAGTTGGGGTCGTTGGCTCCAAAGTTTGAAGCTCCAACCGAGGTAATGATAATTGGTTTAAGCCCCAAAGTTTCGATGGCAGCCATCACTGAGAGGTTTAAGGCTGGGAAGGAACCCGTGAACGCAATGGCCACCTGATCACCGCGGTTGAGGTCGGCTTCTTTTAGTAACTGGACAATTACAGCAGCAAAATTAGGATTTGTTGATGTAAGCTTGGCATCGATATCGCCCCGGTCGGTGGTAATCAGGGTAAATTCCTGACCAATCAGGGCTGTTTGATTGGGGTCGTTTATTGCATCGATAAACACTCCGTTTTCGAGGCGATAATCCCTGAGTTGATCTGCTGCAAGCTTAGCGAGTTTGGCAGCTTCAAGCTTTTGGCTATACCATTCCTGCTTCACATCCACCTTGCCATTTTCTACCGCAATAAAGGCCAGCAAGGCAAGTAGCGATAAAACGCCTAAAACGATGTTGGACTTAGCTCTGAATTTATACATCAATCGTTCATTTAAAATATTAAGGCAGTAATGCTCCTGCAAAAAATAGTATAATAATCAATCTTACAAGCACCGATGTTACAAACAACACACTGATGGTTTTAAAAACGCCCTGTTTGCCAAACCAATGGGCGATGAGTCCGGGGATAACCCAGCCAACGGCCTGCAGTTCGAGGGTGTTGCCGGCCAGATCGATGGATAAAAAGTACCTGGAAAAGTTAGCCAATAAACAGCCAATGAGCAAAGCAAGCACCATTTGGCGGCGGCCATACAAAAAAGTGTAGTTACCCAAAACTTTGATGATAAGGAAGGTAACAAAGCTTACGAGCAAAATACCGACAAGCCTGTCGGGATGCGACAATTGCAGTGCTATGTAGCCGGGAACCACAATCCCTCCGGCGGCCAGGCCAAACACTTCGTAAGACAACAAACTAAATATCAACCCTAAGGTAATGGCTAATTCAATCATTTTTTTATAAACTTCTGTTTTCAAAATATTCTACAGTTCCGGCTCCCATGCCTCCCATATTTCCAATACCAACCGTGGTTGAAACTTTGTCGGTAATCGCAAGGATTTTCTCATACACTTTATCCGGCGTAGTCCAGCCAATGCTTACGATCTTCTTTCGGGGCAAACCCAAATCCACTGCCATGCCTTCCACCACATCGGTGGATTGACCTATAAGCACCAGATAATCGATTTCGTTGCTGATTTTGCCGGCAACCATTTCGGCCAGTTGTCTGGCTCGGTAAAGCCTGTCCTGACGGGTGTTGAGCAAAATAATCCGGCTTCCTTCAAATCCAATTTCATCTCTTATTTTATTCCACACCAAAAGTGTTGAGTCGGGGTCATTTGCCGCAAAGGCATTGTAAAAAACCATTTTTTTATTAAATACAACAACCTCACTTTTTGTTAAAACTCCTGCATCTGGCGTTGCTTCATACATTCCTTTCAGGGCAGTTTGTTTGTCCACCTTCAGGTGTTTGCAAATTTCCAAAGCCAGCGCCACATTTTCGCGGTGCTCGATATACTTGAAGCCTTTCATATCGTCTTTGGAAACCCCTGAAGGATCAGCATAACGGAATGAAGTATTTCTCCTGTCTGCAATTTTTTTTAAAAGTTCCGGATAAACATTTTCGGAGGTAAAAAGCAGTTCATTGCGGGGTATGGTGCGCCCCATAGTTTCTGCAATTTCCTGAATAGTGTGCCCCATCACATCAGTATGGTCTATCCTGACGTTGGTCATTACGCTTATGTTGGAACGGATCATGTGCTTTTCGGTGATGGTTTGATATTGGGGTTGCAGGGCCATACATTCCATCACCAGTGCTTTTACCTTGCGGGATGATGCAAATTTTACTATCGACAACTGCTCAATAATGTTAGCTGAGCTTTTTCGATGAATGAAAGTCTCGGTGCCATCTTCGAGGATGAGCCTTGGAAAAGTGCCTGTAACTTTGGTGATATTTGAAATCCCTCCCTGCCTTAGACCTGCTCCAACCAGTCGTGTCACACTCGATTTTCCCCGGGTACCATTAATATGAATGCGCAAGGGAATGGAATTAACCCTTTTTTGATGCATGGCATACTCCAGCAATCCGGCAATCGCAGCAACAACAATGATCGACAGTAAAATGTAAAAGCTGTACATATTTTTCTATCTGATGACCTGAATTATCTCAGCTTTAGCATTTTTAGGGTTTGAGCAAAACCATCTGACTGCAGACGGACAAAATAAACACCTGATGGGATATTTTCGCCTTTGTTGCTCTTTCCGTTCCATGTGATGGCATGTTTGCCTGCCTGCTGATTTCCCTCAAACAAAACGCTTACAAGTTCACCCCTGAGGTTGTAAACTTCAATTCTTATCATTCGTTCATCGGCGAGAACATAATCAATCACGGTGGAGGTGCTGAATGGGTTGGGCAGATTTTGTATCAATCCCGATTCGTCGTCCAAAACCCCTGCGCGTGCATCATCATCCACCGAAACAATAATACTGACAAAGGGAGCTTCGGTGGTAAATTTTATAGCCAAACCATCAGTAATGTCGGCAGCCGTAGGGTCATAACTGGTATTAAATACGTATTGCAAACCAATATCCTGTGTGCTGTTTTCGATACCAATGGTGTTGCTTGAAATGTCTTCAACTTTTCGGTATTGCATAATTAATTCACCATCACCGCTTGTGGTTGGATAAAATTCGGGATCGAGTATTATGAGCTGAAACTCCTCGCGAATAGGCTCCGGGCCTTCATTATTATGGGTTAAACTATCCCACTCAACAATGAAGCGGTGGTTGGCCTCATCGTTATGGTAAAAAATATTTCCATCCAAAAACTGGACATCGTATAAATCGTCCCAAAATACAGCTACCATGTTGTTTACGATGTCGGTGTGTGGCAGGGAGTAGTTTACAGGAGCAGTTTGTACACCGTTTCCAAAGGCTACCCAGCCATCAGTACTGATTCTTAATTTTTCATAATCAAAACCATAATACTTAAACGAAAAGGGCAGATCAACGGTTTCGGTATAATCTGTTTCACCAAACATATTGAGTAGGGAACCCACGCCACTCAATTCTACCCATTCATATTCCGGGGTTTGGTCGTAAAATGCATCGTTGCTGGCGTAGGCAAAATATCCGTATTCATCAGGGCCAGTATAATCTGATGCCACGGGCAAAGAAACGGGGAAGCTGTGAGCGATAACTTTTTCGTAAGGATAAAGCCCATCCTGAGTATAGAGGTCAATACTGAAATCGGCCATATAACCTGAGGGGCAGCTTGCCAAAATATTTACAACAAAATAGTCTTCAATATTGGCAGCTTCTCCGTTCATTTCAATGGTTCCAAAAGTGGCATTTTCATCTTCAATTACCATGTATGGATCGCTTGAAGAAAGAACTCCCATCACATTGGGGGCGATGTCTTCGCCATCATTCATTATCGACAAAAACAATCTTACAGTTTCACCCGGGTCCATCCGGTAGTTTGCAAATGCGGAGCCTTCATCACCTATCATATAATTAGAAAATTCCAAACGACACCCCAGAATTTCTGCGTGGTAGGTATATGACCAGGAACTTATTGCACTGGAAACATTTAATGTAAAAGTGATGTTGCTGCCCACAGGGCAGTTTTCGTTGATGTGAAACTGGAAAGGGTCACCGGTAGCAGTTCCACCGGGAGCTATATTTCCAAAATTAATTGCTCCGGTAGTGAGTATTTCAATATTTGGATCCTCCGAGGTCAGGGTAGCCTGTGTATTGTTTACCATTAGTGCGCCCCAGTTTTTGAGTGTAAAGGTAACTTCACAGTTTTCGTTGGGATTTAGTAAACCATCGTTGTTTCCGTCAAGGTCGATCATTTCAGGTGCTCCTTCCGGTTCAACAAGCTCTTCAGGTTGTGTTACCTCGATAGTGCTTTGATGAGGATAAACATTTCCACCACGAACAGTTACTGTGAGGATTCCATCAACAGTTGGAACAATGTCGATCAGGGCTTGTCCGTTTTCATCACAATAGCCGGTGGCAAAAATTTCATCATTGGTCACGCAAACCATAGCCCCTTGTGCCGGCAGGCCTGAAGCTTCGAATGATACGTTTACTTCAAGTAGATTGTTTCCAACAGGAATTGTAGTCAAATGATCCACATTTACTTCCAGAGGTACATCTTTCCAGATATGCAGGCTGGGATCGCCCAGAACGTGGAATACCTGATAATGATATTCGGTATAATAATCGTTGCCAAAAACATTGTACATGTACAGCTTCCCTCTTACCAGTGCTTGTCCGGGGGTATCCATTCCTTCGCGGAACATGCCCACATATATGCCTTTATCGATTCGGTTGTTGTAGGTAGTGTGTGTATTGGATGTTGGCCCGATAAAAGCACAACCTCCCCGGGGTGAGGTGATGGTTCCCATCTGAATCCACTCCTCTCCAAAACAGTTACCGCCACTTGTTTGAAATCCTGCAACTCCACAACCAATGCTTGTTACGAAAGTAAATTTCTGGCCATTATTCAAAGAACCCACATCCGAATCGGTAAAATTGTAGCAAGTGGCCTGCCAACCGCTGTACCAGCCTTCGCCCCTGTAGTTGAGGTAGCTTCTTCCTTCTTCGATTGCATCAACAATATCTCCCAGCTCCATCGAACAGTCATAGCCCCATCCATTGCCATCGCTCATAAGTGTATCAACATGTGTAAATCCTCCGTCTTCGGTCATGCATCCGTAAGCGAAGCGTTTGGTTTCAACCTGTGATTCATATTCATTGTTTGAACAACAGGTGCCTTTTTTAAACCAATCAGTATCTTCTGTATATGGGTGCTGCTCATAAAGCTGATATTTATTTATCATCACTTGCATGCGGTAATCTCCCTGGTTGGTAAAACGGCCAATCATCATTTCGGGAAAATAATCACCACCATCAATTTCAACAAAAAAGTTATCGCTGGGGAAAGAATAGTCAGGATAAGTTACTGTTTTTATAGGAAAAATGTCCTTATCGCCAATGGCCAAAACATAGGTTGGAGGGATTTCCCAATTGTAATAAGCATCGGTGATATGATCCTTGATAGTATTGGGGTTGGAGCCGGTGGCTCCGATTTCGCTGAAGGGAGTAATGTGAATATCAGTTCCTGTCTGCCGATTCCAGTCGGCATACACCTGAAAACTTGCAACAAATTCATCGGGCATAATACACAGCATCAGCTCCTGACCATCTTCACGACCATCGTATTGCCTGTCGAGAACCTCTTTGTAATTGAAAATGGTGGCTTCATAAATTTTCCCGAAGGATTTGGCGATGGCTCTTTTAGGGGAAGTTTTTGGATTCACCACCTCTCCTTTACCGTAATTGATCTTAATGGTAATTGAAGATACAACCTGAAGTTCTTTGCTCACAGGATTGTAGCGTACCGGAAAAACAGAGACCCTGGAAATACGAAAATCTCTGAAAACTGAAGGAGCTTCAACGGAAGCATATTCCGCAGGATAAAATTGGTTGGCAGCATAAGAATCCGTGTTTTCGATATATGCAGGCTCTGCATCTCCTTCCCACCAGCTTGCCCTTGCCGGTGGCAATGAAATATTGCTGAAAGTTTGCATTTCGCCGGTTTTGATTACCTCCACCGAAATACCTGAATGATCAGGAATAGCTAAAATTTTGGCTAAATATGGAACCTGAGGATAGCCAACTTTGGCAGTGAAAATATCGGTGAGCAAATCAACGGATTGGAAAGACTTTCCACCGGCCATAAAATTCTTCATATCAAAACCGATGAGGTCGATCTGCATTACAGTGCTGTTTGGGTTATCGCTGATTAGCGTAACCCCCGGCGATTCTGCTGTTTTTGTGTTGTCGTTAACCGGAATCCAATCGGCCAGTAGTACCGTTGGGACTAAAAAGGCAAGTAGAAATAAAGTAAAAATTTTAGTTGTCATAAGCTGAAAATTTGCGGGTTATTAATTATTCCATCGCCTGGAATGGTTCTGTCTTTTTAAAATTATTATTAGTCATCTGAAATATTGCTACTAAGATTACAAATTTATTGAATGGTTGCATAATTTAGAAGCGCAAAGTAGCAAAAAATAACATCAAAAAAATTCATTTTCGTAAAACATTCAAAATGTTGCTATTCGCAAATTTATAACTTTTAAAAAGTCATGAATTATTAGATGCTGCCAGCAGGGATAATTCCCGGAAGTCCTGTTACCACTGAATATCTTGTAACATTTTCAGAGAATTTTATAACGATTGTAAAGGGTATATTTTTATAGAGGTATTTTCAAATTGATACCACTGCTTAAGGCTGCAAAATCAACCAATTTTTTTAATCAAGGTTTTCAGCTATGCTTTTGCCTTAGGGCTGATATAATTTTGCACTATCACAATCAGAGGTAAAACCTGACAAAGTATCGCATTGTTTAACTTTAAAACAAAAAATCATGAAAACACTGGCCATTTTAATCGTAACAACTTTGACAGCCTTAACCACACAGGCGCAAACTACTTCATTGCCCAATACCGGCATTAAAACCCTGGATGGGACAAATGTTTTGCTCAATGAAATTTTAGATTCTGCAAACTCAAAAGTTTTTGTATTCTGGAAATCAAGCGACCAGAAATGCCGTGAAAACCTTGAAAGTCTCCAGACAGTTTGGGAAGATACCTTAGGAAAAACCAACATTCAATTAATAAGTATTTGCGTTGATTGCAACGGAACATGGGGGCATGTGAAGCCATATATCATAAGTAAGGCCTTTGATTTTGAAACCTTTGTGGATGTAAACGGCGACCTGAAACGTGCCATGAGTGTTTATAGTGTCCCTTGTACGATTGTTTACGACAAAAACAACCGGCTGATTTGTCGTTATGATAATTATTGTGTTGGCTACGAAGCGATGCTGTGTGAAAAACTTTTAGGTGAAACAATAGCAGATCTTAAAAAATAACATGAGTGCTTCATTTGACAGTTGTAAGTCAATCCCGCTTTTTTTTTGACGCTGAAAAGTCCGCCAACCGGCGGACGTTTCCAGGTCTCATAACCGCAATACCCTATTTCGCTTAGTTCCCTTCGTTCGCTTAATTCTCATAAGTCGCCTACTTCTCTTAAGTCTTTTCGATCGCTAAGTTCGCTATTCAGGAATGATTAAGGTAAATATCCCGTTGTTCAGTTATTCTCCTTTTGATATCTTTTAGGCTTAGTCCTTTTTCAAGAATCATATTTGGCCACTCCTCAGCAACAATATCCTCAAAATAGGTGAGGCTTTTAATAGCATGAAAATCATTTCGGGTGTCGTATTTTGTTTTATAGAATTCTATTATTTGTGAGAAGCTGAATTCCTTTAAAAGAAAATAGATGTCAATAAAATCCTTTACCCTGCTTCCATTGCCGGTAATTGCGTTGACCTTCATGGCGGCAATATCTTGTTTTGAAGCCATTTTAATGCCCTCAACAAGTAAATGACCAGCTATGTATTTATAATCGTGCCTGAGCAAATCTACAAACACTCCATTTATGATACCTTTCAAAGTATTCATACTTCGATATTGCTCCTGAAATCCATAATTTTGCTCAAGGTGCTCAAGCATTTCCTGGTTATTAAATTCATTTTGTGTAAAAAAGTGAATATCAACCGAAATCCTGTGCCCTATCTGGAGGGATAAAGCAGTTCCACCGACAAGAATAAAATCTTGCATTACGGGATCAGACTGTAGTTGCCTGATCAATTCCAGTGTTGAATCATCGACTGTATCCGTGTGTAACATTTGAGCTGATTTTTATCGATATTGAAAAAACTAATTACAAAGCTTAGGGTTTTGGGATCCAGGTAGCCAATTTGCGAAATCTCATCCACCAATGTTTGCCTATCGTAGGCATCGAGGAGAAAAAAAAACTCATCAAGATTACCAAGAGTCAAAACCCTTTCGGTAATAATCCGCTTGTGAGTAAGCAGATTAATCTTGTTGAAGTCGATGTCCCAAAACAATTCTTTTCTTAATGGTAGCATAATAAATATGAAAAAGTTAAAAGTCAATATGTGATTAACTCCGGATAAAACTATTGACCAAAGTTAATGGAAAAAAACCACTTAACAAGCCTCAGTGCAGTATTATATCGACAATTGGCGTGGTGATTTGTGCGAGAGATGTTCAAAATCCCTTATCCCTTTTGATGCTGGAAAGTCCTGCGGACCTTTCCAGGTCTCGTTCGCGCCTCCACCTATTTTACCTAATTCGCTTCATTCGCTTAATCCTCTTAATCTGCTTAGTTCTCTTAAGTCGCTTAGTTCGCATACTTCGCTTCTTCCCCACTCCCACGTTTATCCCGCGTTCAAATAAAATTCCCCGGCGTTCGTCATCAATTTGGCTACGTTCACACATCTGTCAACATTTCACCCCCGATCCTACCTATTTTTGTTGAAGATGATTTCTTGGGCAAAAAATATTCTACTGTATGACTGATTTTTGTATATTCGTCGAAAAAAGTTTTATGATCAATGCTATACTCATAAGCAACGATGAAAGTACCCGTAATTCAATTACTAAAACGGTGGAAACATACTGCCCCAATGTTACTCTTGTCGCATCAGCCAACGATGTTAAATCCAGCATTGGAGCCATCAACGAACACGAACCTGACCTTGTACTTCTCGATATAAAATTAAAGGATGGCAGTGGTTTTGAATTACTCGATCATTTTGGTAAACCGGAATTCAAGGTGGTTTTTTTATCCAATTATTCCGATTATGCCATAAAAGCAATTAAGCACAATGCCATCGATTATCTGCTGAAACCGGTAAAAGATGAAGAACTTGCACAAGCCATAAAAAAAGCTGATGACCTGATCAGGTACGAGGAGAAATTACAAGCAAAGGCTTTGGGTGAAAGTATCAAAAACATTAACAAATCCCACCGGATGGTGCTCAAGTCGCAGGACCAGGTTCATGTGGTTGATTCGGTCGATATTATTCGTATTGAAGCTGATGGCAACTATTCCACTTTTTACCTTACCGAAGGTAGAAAAATAGTCGTTTCAAAATCAACAAAGGAATACGAGGAAGCATTGCTCGACCAGGGTTTTCACCGTATCCACAAATCGCATATTGTAAATATCAACAAGATGAGCTATTTTGATAAAGCGGATGGAGGGATACTGGTGATGTGCAATGGCGACCAGGTGCCGGTAGCTTCGCGTAAAAGGGATATGCTTATGGAGCTGTTTGATAGCCTGACGTAAATCAGGATACTGATTTAAGATTGATGATTAGCGATTGATGATTTTTGATTTGTGTCCTCATGCTCTTCAAAATTTAAAATCCATCTAACATTTTGTTCTAAATTGGAATTAAAGATTACTTCCCTGATTTTCTAACCCATTAACCAAACCATTTTATTGTAAATGAAATACACTGAAATTTCACCATCCACAATTTTTTGATTATAATCTACATTTTTACAATTATGATACTAATCTTTGATTATAATCAAATTTATTTTTCCAAAATTCAATTGTTTTTGACGCTGAAAAGTCCGCAAACTGGCAGACGTTTCCAGGTCTCGTAACCGACTCCCCCGGCATTACCAGTTCATGACTCCTTCGCTTTAGTCGCTTCCATCGTTTAGTTCTCTTCTGTCGCCTACTTCGCTTAGACCGCTTCGATCCCTTCGTTCTCTTAAGTCTTTTCGGTCGCCTTTTTGCTTCGTTCGCTAAGTTCGCCTACTTCGCTTCGTTCGCTTCATTCTCAAATGTCGCCTTTTTCACTTCACCCTCCCCTCCTTTTCTCTGCGTTCGTCATCAAAATCCCTGCGTTCAAATAAAATTCCCCGGCGTTCACACATCTGTCAACATTTTGCCTTTTCGGTGTTGTACTTTTATCTCAGTTTAACATAAAACAAAATCATCATGAAAAAACTAACAATTACAATCGTTTTCATTTTGAGCCAGGTAATACTGGTAGCTCAAGCAAAAGATGCCTGCCTACCCAATGGCATCACATTTAACACACAGGAAGAGATAGATAATTTCCAAACCAATTATCCCGGCTGCACGGAGGTTGAGGGGGATGTGGCCATTGAAGGCGACATCACCAGCCTTGCCGGGTTGAATGTATTAACCTCAATTGGCGGAAATCTGAGAATAGGAGCAAACCCGGATCAGTATTCATTCGGATATACTTTGCTTGAAAATTTATCAGGCCTGGACAATCTGACAACTATCGGGGATGATTTCCATCTCGGAGGCAACTACTCCCTGACCAAGCTCACAGGATTGGAGAACCTGAATTTCATTGGAGGCGATTTCCATATTGGCTTTCGTTATCATTATTACAATCCTATGGGTTGGTGGTGGCAAACTCACGGAAACGCCCTGACTATGCTGACGGGTCTTGAGAATCTGAGCTATATTGGCGGTGGTTTAGCTATTATGTACAATAACTCCCTGATCGAAATGACAGCATTGGAGGGCCTTACAAATATAGGAGGCAGTATCATGATTCGCAATAATAATTCACTGACCAGCTTGGCGGGACTGGATAATCTGAGCAATATTGGCGGTGATTTAGTTATTATGGCCAATGACTCCCTGACCGAACTGATGACCTTGTCTAATATGAATTCGCTTGAGGGTAGTTTGCACATTGGTATTGTGGAGATAACTGATGAATGGGAGGATATAACTGATGAAAAAGATTGTTATACTTTGGGAAATCCTTCCCTAACCAGCCTGAACGGCTTGGAGAGCCTGATTTCCATTGGTGGCTCCCTTGGATTGGCAGGTAATAATTCTCTGACCAACCTTGCTGGATTGGAGAACCTGAGTTCCATCGGGGGAGGGGTTTTGCTTATAGATAACGCTTCACTGACAAGCCTGGCTGAACTGAGTAGCCTGATTTCTATCGGAGGGAACCTAAGTATTGGTTATTTAGAATGGCCAAACTATTTTCAAGGTAATGTTTTGAACAATTTATCAGGATTGGAAAATCTGACTTCCATCAGTGGAGACTTACAAATTGATGGAAACGATAGCCTGGTCAATCTGACCGGATTGGAAAATCTGACTTCCATTGGGGGAGGTTTAATACTTGGACGATGGAGCGGAAATTCTTCACTTGCCAGCCTATCAGGATTAAATAATCTTCCTTCCCTTGGTGATTATCTGTCAATTGCAAATAACGAAGCCCTAGCCAACTTAACTGGTCTTGAGTACCTAACTTCCATCGGAGGTTATTTGACAATTTATAATAACGATGCCCTGGCCAGCCTGACAGGGCTGGAGAGCCTGGATTCAATCGGGGACTATTTAATAATTCACTATAACAATGCCCTGACAAGCCTGACAGGATTAAATAACCTTGCTTCCATCAAGGATTCTTTGTTAATTAAAAATAATGAGGTACTGGTCAATTTATCAGGAATTGAAAACCTGGTTTCGATCGGGGAACATTTAAAGATCTATAATAACGATGCTATGACCAGCCTGGCAGGATTAAATAACCTGACTTCCACAGGGAGTTTGTTAATTGAAAACAATGATGCCCTCACTAACTTATCTGGACTGGAGAGCCTGGAATCAATCAGTGGCTATTTTTATGTAAAAAATAATGATGCTTTGATTAACTTAACAGGATTGGAGAGCCTGACTTCCATCGGGGAATATTTGAAAATTAATGATAACAATGCACTAACCAACCTTTCAGGACTAACTAACCTGTCTTCCATTGGGGATTATCTGTCAATTGAGAATAATAATACTCTGATTAACTTATCTGGACTGGAGAGCCTGGAATCAATCAGTGGCTATTTTTATGTAAAAAATAATGATGCCCTGATTAACTTAATAGGATTGGAGAGCCTGACTACCATCGGGGAATATTTGAATATTAATGATAACAATGCACTAACGAGCCTTTCAGGACTAACCAACCTGTCTTCCATTGGGGATTATCTTTTAATTGCAAATAATGATGTCCTCACTAACTTAACAGGATTGGGGAGCCTGACTACCACCGAGGGATATTTGAAAATTTCTAATAACGATGCAATAACAAGTTTGGCAGGGTTAAACAATCTGACTTCCATCGGGGAATATTTGAATATTAATGATAACAATGCACTAACGAGTCTGGCAGGGTTAAACAACCTGACTTCCATCGTGGATTATCTGTTAATTGAAAATAATAATGCCATGACTAACTTAACAGGATTGGAGAGCCTGACTTTCATCGGGGAATATTTGAAAATTTATAATAACAATGTCCTAACAAGCCTTTCAGGACTAACAAACCTGTTTTCCATTGGGGATTATCTGTCAATTGAGAATAATATTGCCCTGACTAACTTATCAGGATTGGAGAGCCTGGAATCAATCAGTGGTTATTTTTATGTAAA
>JAIOZV010000096.1 GCA_021740425.1 Bacteroidales bacterium
ATGTTCGATATTTTTACTTTCTTTTTCCTCAAGCAATTCATAATAAAGTTTGCCACTGCAAAAAATTAGACGAGTAATTTTTTCAGGATCTGCATCCTTATCATCGATCACTTCCTGAAATCCACCTGAGGAAAAATCATGGAGGGAAGAAACGCATCTTGGATGGCGCAAAAGACTTTTTGGTGTAAATACCACCAATGGTTTTCTGAAATCGCGGTACATCTGGCGCCGGAGTACGTGGAAAAAGTTAGCAGGAGTGGTGGCATTTACAAGCTGCATATTGTTCTCGGCACAAAGCGTTAAAAACCTTTCAATGCGTGCACTTGAATGTTCGGGACCCTGGCCCTCGTATCCATGCGGCAGCAGCAACACAAGGTCGTTCATCACATTCCATTTGTCTTCGGCGCTGCTCAGGTATTGGTCGATAATGATTTGTGCCCCATTGTTGAAATCACCAAATTGTGCTTCCCATATTGTGAGGTTTTTTGGCGTTTCCATAGCGTAGCCATATTCAAACCCAAGCACACCATATTCTGAAAGTAAGGAATTATATACCTCAAAGGGAGCCTGATCAGGGCTGATATTTTCGAGAGGGACATATCTTTCTTCAGATTCATCGAGGCGCAAAACAGAATGACGGTGCGAAAATGTGCCCCGTTCCGAATCCTGTCCGCTTAATCTAATGGCATGACCTTCATTCACGAGTGTTGCATAGGCCAGCAATTCGCCCATAGCCCAATCAAGACTTTCGTTTTCAAAAACCATCTTGCGACGATCCTGTTGGAGTTTTACTATTTTCCTGTAGAATTTTTTTTCATCGGGGAGCGAAGTCAGCTTGTTACCGATTTCCCTGAGTATTTCTATGGAAACGCCGGTATCCGGTGATTTTTCAAAATCCTTGTTGGTGGCTTTTTTAATGTCGTGCCAGTAGTCATCCATGAAAAACCTGATACTGTTTTTTTCCTTTTTCTTAGATTCTGCAAGGTTTTCCTCAAGTGTTTCATTTACACTTTTTTCGAGTTCGTTTACAAAATCTTCGGTGATCACACCTTTTGAAATCAGGTCATCTGCATAAATTCTGAACGGATCTTTGTGCTTTTCGATGGCTTTGTAGAGCAAAGGTTGTGTAAATCGGGGTTCATCTCCTTCATTGTGTCCGTATTTCCTGTAGCACAAAAGATCAATAAATACATCGCGCTGAAATTTATCCCTGAATTCCATGGCAAACTGAATGGCATAGGCGAGAGCCTCAACATCATCGCCATTGACGTGGAATACCGGCGACTGAACAACTTTTGCCACATCGGTGCAATAGGTGCTCGATCGGGCATCAAGGTAGTTGGTGGTAAAGCCAATTTGGTTGTTCACCACAACATGAATGGTACCCCCGGTTTTATATCCGTTCAATTGCGACATCTGGATTACCTCGTAAACAACGCCCTGGGCTGCAATAGAGGCATCACCGTGAATGAGTATGGGAGCAACTTTTTTAAAATTTCCCCCATAATGATTATCGATTTTTGCACGCACGATGCCTTCAACCACCGGGCCAACAGTTTCGAGATGCGAAGGGTTGGCCGAAAGGGTTAATTTCACTTTTTTGCCAGTGGTTGTTGTTCGTTCGCAATTGTAGCCAAGATGATATTTTACGTCACCCAGCAATCCTTCATCTTCGTATTCTTTACCTGCAAATTCAGAAAATATATCACTGAATTTTTTTCGCATGATATTGGCCAGCACATTAAGTCTTCCACGGTGCGGCATACCGATTACAAATTCCTGCGTACCCAGTTCGGCACCTTTTTCCATAATGGCATCCAGGGCAGGAATCAATGCTTCTGCCCCTTCAAGCGAAAATCGCTTTTGGCCGGGAAAACGTTTATGGATAAACTTTTCAAAATTTACTGCCCTTGACAGCTTTTTCAGGATGTAAATTTTGTTGTCAGTTGAAAAGGGCATGGTGTTTTTGGTGCGTTCCATGCTGGCACGAAGCCAGGCTAAAACTTCCACATCACGGATAAACATGAACTCAACACCCACACTCTTGCAATAGGTTTCGTTGAGGTGGGCGATGATTTCATTCAGCGAAGCTTCGCCCAGGCCAATTTCATTTCCCGCTGCAAACTTTTTGTCAAGATCACTTTGTGACAGGCCAAAATTTTCGATGTCGAGGGTGGGAGAATATTGCCGGCGTATGCGCACCGGGTTGGTTTTTGTGAAAAGATGACCACGTGTACGATAGCCGTTGATCAGGTTTATCACTTTAAATTCGGAAGGATAATCTTTGTTGGGGTCGATTCCGTCATTTTTGTAACTTATCCGGGCAAATTCAAAGCCTTCGAAAAACCTTCCCCAGCTTTCATCAACTGATTCGGGATTGGTTTTATATTGCTCGAAAAGTTCTTCCAACATTGAGGGGTCGGCGTTGCCGAGGTATGAATATTTATCCATGTGTTAAGCGCTTGAATTAAAAGCACAAAGGTAGGTTTTTTTGTATTCGTGATCGAGCAGGAACGCGCTCTTCCTTACTTTTTGAATAATTTATGTAAATTGATTTTCAACACATTGAATCTGTCAATAAATGGGATAACATGATCCTTTTTAAAATATTTAACATTTTGGAATGTCAGTCATGCTCTGCCTGCAAGGAGTTTTGAGCCCTTGATAAGAAAAAAAAATATTTAATTATGCAGAATCATGTTGGAAAAACTCCTCTTTAAAGTTTACAAGATAAACTTGTTTGGTGGCTCTTGTAACAGCGGTGTAAAGCCATCGGAGAAATTCTTTATCTATTGTATTATCAGGTAGCCAGGGTTGGTCGATAAAGATGGTTTCCCATTGACCACCCTGGGTTTTGTGGCAGGTCAGGGCATAAGCAAATTTTACCTGCAAGGCATTGAACCAGGGGTTGTTTTTAACTTTTTCCATTTTCCTCCGTCGCTCGGGAATATCTTCATAATCCTTCATCACCTCATCAAAAAACCTTTGATTATCCTGAGATGACAGTGCAGGGGTATCGGCAGTTATGGTATTGAGCAGGAGTTTGGTTTCTATTTCGGGGTGATCAGGATAATCAACCAAACGAATCACTGCATCGGCAAAACGGAAGCCATAAATCTCGGTGATTTTCCTTATTTTTTGTACTTCGATGATATCGCCATTTGCAATAAAACCAGCCGGCGATTCCTTGGGTAACCAGTAATAATTGTTTCGCACAACCATCAGGTAGTCGCCGGTGGAGATTTCCTCTTCTCTGAAAAGAATGCGGTTTCTGATTTCGCGGTTGTAAACATTTGCCCTTTTATTGGAACGTGTAATAACGATGGTTTTATCATCACCATAATCTTTGTGGGCAAACATAAGGGCATCTTCCAATTCGGAGGAATCGATGGATTTGATGTCGGGGAAATGTTGAAGATGAAATATTGGAAGGGTAAAATCCTCTGCGGCTATCTTTTCGCGAATAAATGTTGCATTGGCTAAAATGCCTGATTCCAGCGATTGGCGCATCACCTCACGGAGTTCCAGTTTTCGGATGCGCAGGTTAAAGGCTGTTTCGATGTATTTGGAATCCATTGCCGGCGATACATCAGCCCCCACCGGCGGCAACTGGGCAGTGTCGCCGATCAAAATCAGACTGCAATTTTTTCCGGAATATACATATTCTACCAGATCGCTCAACAAATCGGTGTCCGAATAAAAGCGTCCGTCATTTGTGGGCGTTCCCGGAATCATCGAAGCCTCATCGATAATGAAAAGGGTATTTGTGTGCAGGTTGTCCATCCGTTGCATGTAAACCGAGCCATCCGTTGTAGCCCTGGGCATGTAAATTTTTTTGTGGATTGTAAAGGCTTGTTTTCCCGAATATGAAGCCATCACTTTGGCAGCTCTGCCTGTGGGAGCAAGCAAAACGGTTTTCAGGTGCAAGGCCGGAGCTGCTTTTACAAGTGCACTCAGTATGGTTGTTTTCCCTGTTCCTGCATAGCCCTTAAATAAAAATGCTTCCTGTTGCCTGTGGTTGATGATAAAATCGGAAAGTGCCAGAATAAGGATGCGTTGTCCTTCGGTGGCCTCGAAGGGAAAATGTTCAAATATCAGATCTTCAACCTGCCTTATTTCCATGCCGCAAAATTAGCAAAGTATGCTGTTGTCTGTCATAATTATTATAAACGATCAGAGGTTTTCAAGCTTCCATGTTGATCTTTTTTTATAAATATTTGTTTAACAAATGTATTTTATATTTGCAGCCTGGTTTACTGCAACACAATTAAAAATTATAAAGCTTTAAAAATTCAAAAACTTAAAATCTAAATTGTTATGAAGCAAAAACTCTACACTGATATTTTTAAATATCTCAGGTCATTACCGGTCGTAATTCTTATCCTTTTGAGTTTTCATGATTTGGTAAATGCACAAACCAATATTACGGTAAATGCTGGAGATGATTTTACGGCATGCGAAAATGCAATTATGTTGGCAGGTGAGGCCACAAACTATAACACTGTGCTTTGGGTCTCAAATGGTGATGGTTTTTTTTCTGATGCCACTGCCCTCTCAACCGAATATTTTCCCGGGGAGAACGATCTTTTGGCCGGGCAGGTCGAAGTATGTTTAACCGCATATAATGAAGGGGAGGAGGCAACGGATTGTGTTAATGTTAATCTTATTCTTGCTCCTTCAATCAACTTAAATGTTGTACAGGACACAATTTGTCATGATGAGGCCTATACTTTTGAAAATGTTGAAATTTTAAATTATTCGGCCATTCAGTGGTTTACAACTGATGGTGGAGGAAATTTCAGTAACGAAAACATTCCGAATCCATCCTATTTTCCAAGCCCTTTTGTAGATTATGCCCAGGGATGCATTCATATCGTAGTGCTGGCTCAGGGCATTAATCCTTGCGAAACATATATCCAGGACGAAATGGAACTTTGCTTTTCGCCCAATGCGCAGGTGAATCTTGGAGGCCAGATGCAATATGCGTGTTATGGAGAAAATTATACCTTTGAGGATGCCACCGCCACAGGAACCTCATACCTGGAGTGGATGCCCGTTACAGGAGGAGGGTATTTTGAAAATCCCAATGAAATCAATGCTACTTATGTTCCCGATCCTGAATTCGATTATCCCCAGGGATGTATTTATGTTTTACTTGCCGCGCAGCCCATTTCGCCGTGTACGGGTTCTGTTGAGGAGTATGCAGCAATTTGCTTCAATCCAACACCTGAAGTTAATGCCGGAACTGATGCTGTAATTAATGCAGGCCAAAGTTTCACCCCCTCTCCGGTAGTTGTTGATTATGATAATTTATTGTGGGAAACTTCAGGTGACGGAACCTTTAGCAATCCCGGGCTCTTGTCGCCGAATTATTTTCCGGGCACTGCCGACAATGAAAACGGTGTGGTAACACTTACTCTAAGTGCTTCTTCGGGGGGCACTTGCTCAGCCTCCGATGATTTAATCCTGACCATCATAACCCAGCAAATGATCGAAATCCCGCAAGGCTGGAGCGGATTATCAACTTTTGTAAATACGGAAGGTTTAAGTTTTGAAGAAATTACTGCACCCATTGCTGATAAACTCTTGTTCGCTCAAAATGAACTCCAGCTCTATTGGCCCGAGTATGGCATCAACTCGATGAATAGTGTGCCCGCCCCAAAAGCATACAAAGTATATTTGAGCAATGCTGCTTCGTTGCCACTTGCAGGTTCGGCAAGTTCAAAAACTGTTGATTTGCTTGCCGGCTGGAACTTATTGCCTGTGCCGGTATCATGTCCTGTTGCTTACCAGGAGTTGATCGATATGCTGGGCTCAAACCTGATAATTGTAACTGAAATAGGCGGACAGAACATTATTTGGCCGGAAGGAAATATTTTTACACTCACCGAACTTTTGCCGGGCAAAGCCTACATGATAAAAGTGACGGATACCGAGCAGATAGAATTTCCCGACTGCGAATAATTCATAATGAACTAATTTTCGCTTCCAAAAAACAGGCTTTCCGATGCTTTAAATCCGGGAAGCCTGTTTTGTGTTTTAGGATTTTCTTCTAATCTATCACAATCTTTTGTGTCAACCTTTTACCATCAGTCAAGGCATTAATAATATAATTCCCTTTCGGGAGATGGGTCAGATCAATAGTTAGTGCATTTTGTCCAGATAAAGGTATTTTATAAACCAATCGTCCGGCCATATCCAAAACCTTTATCTCTGTTGGACTATTCGGGGTATTTTCAAATTTAAGATTGATTATGCCTGTTGATGGATTAGGATAAACAGAAAATCCTTCAGCTTCATTTTCAGGAACGCCAATGTAAGGATCGAGGAGGTATTCGCAGGTAAAGAACCCACGGCCATGGGTAGCTGCCAGCACAGTGTTGTCAACTTCACGAAGTTTGAGCATATCCACTCTTACATTGGCCATACCGACTGCATTCATTGTCCAGGTAACTTCCCCGGCACTCATACCGGAGGTAGTCCAGATGCCCAACTCTGTAGCAAGCATCACCTGTTCTTCATTCTCAGGATGGTACAGAGCCCAGCGGATGGGCATATCCGGCAGGTTGCCTTCAACATTGGTCCAGTTCTCACCACCATCCAAAGTTTGCCAAACAGATTCTACACCATAATTGGAAAATGTGACCAATAAAACGTCTTCGCTTTGGCCAACAGCAATGCACGAAACATAGGCAATGGGGAAATCATCTCCGGTAATCTCGGTGACCTGAGGAGAATATGTTTCTGCATTATCCACGCGGTAAACCCGGCCTGTTTGCGTTCCTAAAAATAATGTTGATGTTCCGTCGGGAGCATAGGGCGAAACTTTTACATGTGAGAAATATACATTAGTCCCTGTTTGAAGCGGAAGTGGATCTGTGTCTATATTGAAGGGGATGCCTTTTACCCGTAAGAGTTGATTGGAGTATCCTCCCGAAAAGTCAACCCTGTTGGCATACAGAATATCATTTTTTACATCAAAATCGGCAGGGTTTATAAAAATGCCGCTCTCGTCGTCAAATCCATCATAATAATTCCAATTGTAAAAAACATGGTAATTGTTATAATACACTGAGGTTATCAGCACTTGTAGCTCATCATCAAAAAAGCAATATGCCCCATCGCCTCCATCAATCATATTAAAAATCGAAAGTGGTTCGTTTTGGTAAAGCAAGGTGCCATTGTCCTGCAATCCTCCACAGTAAAGGGGCATTCCCGGAGAAGGGACAATATCGCAGGTGTAAAACTGCAAGGTGTTGTAGCCCTGGTTTTTTTGTTCGAAAACCGGATAGGTATCGGTTGCAGAGGTGGTATAGAAAACACCACCATCGCTGCCGCAGATAAACTCGTCGGAGCTGCCCGGCTTGAATGCGATGGCATGTTGGTCGGCATGGATATAATCATCGCCACCCCCATAAATCATCAATGACCAGTCGGAGATGTGATACCAGTTGCTCCCACTATTTTCGGTTTTCCACATATCCAGCCCTCCTGTAAATACCGAATTGGGATTGTTGGGGTCAACTTTAATGATAAAGGCATGCCAGGCAAGTGTTGACCAATCGTTGGCAGGTATATTAATCTGGCTCCAGGTTTCGCCTTTATTGGTCGATTTTATGATGTAGCGTCCAAGGTAATGTTTAAAATTGAAATTGCTGGTTTTTACAAAACCTGCGGCGATGGCAGCATAAATCACATTTTCATCCGATGGAGCAGCGGCCAACATTACCCTTCCGGGGATGTAGTAATTGCTATTGTTTTGAATTATTGCTACATAATCATCAAAAACTGTCCAGTTGCCTTCGGTTCCTTCATCAGAATAGAAAATAGTTGCTCCACCTTCGATATCAACATTTTGCATGGTTCCTACATAAATCCTTCCGTCAGCTCCAATTTCGATATCGGAGGGAGCAAAGGGTTGTTCCAGCCCCGGAATATTTGGCAAAACCTGTTCCCAGGATTGGCCGCCATCAACAGATCGGAATAATCCATCGGAGGGCTCGCTTTGATGCACAACTCCATGATACTTGCCGGAAACAACGGCAGCATAAATCACACTTGTACCATCGTCATCACGGATTTCAATATCGGTAACATATTCAAAGGGTGTTGTGGATTCCATCTGTTCCCAGTTTTCGCCGCCATCGGTGGTTCTCCATATTCCGTCGCCTACTCCTGAGGATTCACGGTAAATTACCAATGCAGTCTGTGCTTCACCGGTTCCCACATAAAAGGTCATTGGATCGTTGGGATCGTAGGTGATGCAACTAATGTTGAGCGAGCTCCAGAAATCATCCACAGCCTGCCATTCCGAATTATCGTTGCTAATGTCGTCGCGGTACCATAATCCTCCGGTTACGCCACCGGCCCAAACTTTTTTTTCTGCCGGATCATTTGGGTCCCACATGATGGCGCGTGTGCGGCCGCCCATTTCTGCTGAGGTGCCCTGCCATTCAAGTTCTGCATCCATGGTGGATTTATAGGAGCTGTTGTTTTTAACATCCTGATAAGCCTGCAGGAGTCTTTCTTTTGGAACAATACCGGTTGCCGGATCGTGGGTCATAAAATAATCCTGCAACATGGCCTTGTCGGGATGGGTGGGTTCCGGCATTTCAGCCAGATCTTCATCTGAAGGCAAATCCATGTTGGCAGCTTTTTCGTGAAGAAACTGGGCATATTTCTCACGTTTGTCTTGTTTGCTTTCGATGGGCGAAAATAATTTTACTGCCGTAATTGAGGCAATTAGAATAAGGATTAGTCCGAGGTTTCTCTTTGTCAAAATAGTAAAATGTGTCATTGGAGTCGTTGTTTAGTGTTTTTAAAATCATTTTTTTTAAAGCATCAAAAATAGGAAAAACATTGCGTTCCCTTTAGCAAAAATTTAAACACTTAATTCACAAAGGGAAGCGCAAGGGTCACGATGTTTCCGTTTATATTTTTTTTGTTGCTTTTTAGTCAAACAACTCAGGGCGGCGATCTTTGAATAAGTGATTTTTTGGAGTGATCATTTTATCCCTTGCCAAAGTAAGATCGCACTCAGCAGAAATAATTTCTGTGCTGTCCGGTGAAGCTGAAGCCAAAAACTCTCCCGAAGGTGCGGCGATAATGCTGTTTCCTGTAAATGTAAGATTCCCTTCGGTACCGATACGATTGGCTGTGGCGATAAATATTTTGTTGGTCATGGCCCAAACCGGAATTGCTTTTTGAGCCTTGCCCGGAAGTACCAGATTGGATGGATGACAAATGATGTCGGCGCCTTTGCTTGCCAGCCCGTTCCAGAGTTCAGCAAAAACCCAATCGAAGCAAATGAGGATACCGATTTTTGCCCCGGCAACTTCGAATAAGTCCGGCGATTTATCGCCAGCGGTGAAATAATCTTTTTCATTCATAAAAAGCTGAATCTTCCGGTATTTACCTGCAATTCCATTTTTATTAATGAGCAGGGCTGAATTGTAAATCAGATCTCCGCATCGTTCATTAAATCCACTAACAAGCGAAAAACCGTATTGCCTGCACTGAGTTATCAAAAAGTCAACAAAGATGCTTTTCCCGGGCACCTCCGAAAACGAGTAGGCTTCATCAAAATCTTTAAAATTATAACCGGAATTTGCCAGTTCGGGCAGAACAACCAGATTGCTATTAGAAGCCTGTTTGAGCAGAGGCTTTAAAGCTGAAATTGTTCCGTTAAGGTTTCCAAAGGCCGGCGAAAACTGGATGGCAGAGATTTTAAAATTCTTCATTGATTAGATTTGAATTTTTACTTTTTATTTGAAAGTAAGGGTTTGACTTTAAGTCAAGCCCTTACTTTATTTACAAAAATAATGATGATAATCGGAATCTGTTTGATCAAATTTATAAAAAGTCAATTTCGCCTAACCATAAGCAGTCAATATGAATTTGGTTACTTTTGCCCTTCAAATTGTTTACTATTGAACCCACTCAAACGATTAGCAGGTCAAACCGCCATTTACGGACTGAGCAGCATTATCGGCAGGTTGCTAAATTATCTGCTTGTTCCCCTTTACACCCGTGTGCTTATCCCATCAGAATATGGCATTTACACCGAAATGTTTGCCTGGGTTTCCATCATTTGGGTAGTGCTGACATACGGCATGGAAACGACCTTTTTCAGGTTTTCGGAAACCGAAAAGGATGGTGAAAGGGTTTACAGCACCTCACTGATCTCATTGTTTGCTACCTCAGTTTTGTTCTTGTTTCTGATGTTGGGATTTAAGGGCTCCATTGCTGACGGGTTAGGCTATGCCGACCGAACGCATTACATTGTTTATTTTGCCTTCATTTTAAGTATCGATGCCATAACCGCTATCCCTTTTGCAAGGCTCCGACAGCAAAACCGCCCCTTGCGATTTGCCATCATCAAACTTATCAATATTGGAATCAACATCGGGCTAAACCTGTTTTTTATCCTGCTGTGTCCTTACCTTTTGGCCAATTATCCCGATGCACAAATCACAAAATTGATTGCAGGGTTTTTTAATCCCGCCGATTTGGTGGGATATATTTTTATTTCGCTGCTTGTTTCAAGCATTATAACTTTGATTTTATTGCTGCCCGACCTAAGCCTGAAACAATACATTTTTGACACGAAAATTCTGAAACGTATGTTGGCCTACACCTGGCCCCTGATGATTGTAGCCATTGCCGGGTCAATCAATCTTTCGATGGATAAAATTTTACTCAAGATGCTGCTGCCCGGTAATTCGGAGGCTGAAGTGATGTCGCAGGTTGGAATTTATGGCGCCTGCTACAAGGTTTCCATAATCATGACATTGTTTGTTCAAACTTTTAGGTATGCCGCCGATCCTTTCTTTTTCGGTGAAGCCAAAAAGTCGGATTCGAGACAAATTTATGCCGACGTATTGAAATATTTTACCATAGTCAGCTCCATTTTGTTTTTGGTTACCACCCTTTATCTGGATGTTGTGATCCAATTTATCGGGGTTAACTACCGTGACGGGCGCAACGTAGTCCCTATTTTGCTGATGGGGAATTTGTTTCTTGGCATATTTTACAATCTTTCATTTTGGTATAAACTAACTAACCGGACAATTTTCGGGGCCTTGTTTTCGGTAATTGGAGCCGCAATTACAATAGTGCTCAATATTGTTTTGATTCCTGAAACAGGATATTACGGATCGGCCTGGGCATCGTTCAGCGCCTATTTCGTGATGACGGTTTTATCTTATTATTTGGGCAGGAAATATTTCCCGGTTCCTTACCAACTCATAAAAATCCTGTTTTATCTGGGGCTGGCGGTCTTTGTTTTCTTCATCAGTATCAACCTGGGGCTCGATCCCGGCCTACTGAAATACCTTGTAAATACTTTCCTTCTCCTTGCTTATTCTACCATCGTGGTAATTGTTGAAAAGCAAAATTTTCATGCAATGATTCGAAAAGATTAATGCCAGGCTCTGCCGGCCGGCTCACAACCCGTCTTGGATATTTTTGGTACTTTTGCGCGTTTTATAAATTATTTTATGATGAATATCAGAATTGTAAACAAATCCAAACATGCTTTGCCGGCTTATGAAACGCAGGCATCGGCGGGGATGGATTTACGCTCGAATATTGATGAGCCGGTAATTTTGAAACCTTTGGAACGTACGCTTATTCCGACAGGACTATTTATAGAACTTCCTTTGGGATTTGAGGCCCAAATCAGACCCCGAAGCGGCCTTGCCATCAAAAAAGGTATTTCGCTGGTCAATACTCCGGGAACTATCGATGCGGATTACCGTGGTGAAATAAAAATTATTGTGATCAATTTGTCAAATCAGGAAGTTGAAATTTCTGACGGAGAGCGTATCGCGCAGATGATTATTTCAAAAGTTGAGCAGGCCGAATGGATTGAAGTAAAACAACTTGAGGATACCCAAAGAGGTGCCGGCGGATTTGGCCATACCGGGACAAAATAAAAAATATCCGGTTTTGTTAATTGATGTTTACTTTTTGTGTCCAAAACAATTTTCATCCATAGTAAATGTTAATCAGCATGACAATAATACAGAAACAATACAATATGAAATTTCAACAGGCAATATTTGTTTTTATCACCTTTCTACTTTTAGTATCGCCGGCATTTAACGGTGAAATCTCAGCACAAAAAAAAGTTAAAAATCATAAGGACGACAAAACTGAACAGCTTAGCGATTTTAATATCAAAGAGCGCAAAGCTGCTTTTATGGAAGCCAATAAGCAAAAATTGCTTGAAAATTATGAGGCGGCTGCTGAAAATTACCTTAAAGCTCTTAAAATTGATCCCGGGCATGATGCCTCGATGTATGAGCTGGCAAGAATTTATTTACGGCAAAACAGGACAGATGACGGCATAATTTTAATCGAACAGGCCATTGCGATCAACGACAGCAACAGTTGGTACTATATTCTGCTGGCCGAGATGTACAAACAAACCCGTCAGTATGATAAGGTTGTTGAAGTTTTTGAAAAATTAAGCAATAAGTTTCCTGAAAATATTGAGTATCGCTACGATCTTGCACTTACCTACATCATTACAGGTGATTACAAAAAAGCCATCGACACCTACAATAATCTGGAGGGTGTTATTGGTGTAACAGAGGATATTTCCCTAAAGAAAAGAAACCTGTGGAATAATCTTGACAAACCAGGCAAAGCCCTCAATGAAATTGAAAAACTCGTGGATGCATATCCTTATAACAGCAGATACCTGCAAATACTGGCAGAAAGCTATGTGGATATGGAAAACTACGACAAGGCTCTCGAAAACTACCTGAAAGTGCTGGAAATTGACCCGGATGACCCCTACATTCATATTTCACTTTCGGATTTGTACCGAAAAAAAGGTGAAGACGAAAAAGCCTGCGATGAACTCAAATTGGGTTTTGCAAATCCGGGTCTTGACCTCGACAGTAAAATTCAGATTCTGATCACCTATTATTCATTTGATCAACTATTTAATGATAACAATGGGCCCGCTCTCGAATTGGCTGAAATTCTCAACAAAACCCACCCCGGCGACCCACGTTCGCTATCATTGTACAGCGATTTGCTTTACCGTTCCGGTAAGCTTCCCGAAGCACTCGAAACCATCAATGAAGTACTCAAAGTGGATAGCAGTAATTACAGCATTTGGGAACAAAAGATGTTTATCGAAAACGAGCTCAAACAAAATGAACAATTGATCGAAACAAGCCGCATCGTCAGCGAGCTCTTCCCGATGCAGCCCCTGCCCTATTTATTCGGCGGCTTTGCCAGCTATCAGCAAAAAAAATATGAGGATGCCAGAAAATCGCTGGAAACAGGATCGAAATTAGTAGTGGGCAACGACAGGCTGCAAGCACAGTTTTACAGTACCCTTGGCGATATTTACAACCAGCTTGAAGATCATAATAAATCTGATGAAAACTATGATAAAGCACTCAAAATTACACCTGACGATGCTTATGTGCTGAATAACTACAGCTACTTTCTTTCTCTTAGAAGTACCAATCTGGAAAAGGCTAAACAAATGGCAGCCAGAGCCACCGAAATTGATCCCGACAGCCCTTCATTTATGGATACCTACGGCTGGGTACTCTATAAACTTGGTGAATATGAAGAGGCCGAAGTCTGGGTAAAAAAATCAATCGACCACCCCGAAGAGGATAGCGCCGTTGTGCTTGAGCATTATGGTGATATTTTGTATAAACTCGACCGAAAGAATGAAGCCCTTGAATATTGGCAAAAAGCAATGGATACAGGGCAGGAAGCATCAGAGTTTTTAGAGAAAAAAATTAAAGATCAAACACTTTACGAATAGTAAATAATTTTTCAGATTAATGAAATTAAGATCCTACATATTCCTATTTTTTATTGCTATCATTTGGAGTAATTTTTCGGCCTGCAAAACGAGCCGGCGCGCAGCTAAAGCCCCAATTAAAGAGGAGGGAGCTGAATACCTGTTTTCTAAATTAAAAGAAAATGAATTCCGCTTCAAAACTTTCGATGCCAAATTTAATATTGAATATAACCAGGGGCGCAAATACTTCGATTTTAAAGGGCAGATCAGGATTATCAAGGACAGCCTGATATGGATCAATTTTAACCAGGACCTCGGTATAGAAATTGCCAGGATTATGATCACGGAGGATTCAGTAAAATTTCTCGACAGACTGAAAAAGCAATATCTGATCACCGATTATACCTACATCAATGCCTTCCTGAATTCAAATATTGATTTCGGAATTCTTCAATCAATCATTTTGGGCAATGATTTTGATCATTACGAAAAGGCTAAATTCAAAGCTTCGGTTGATGGCGACCAATACAAGTTATTTACAGGGGAAAGAAGTAAATTAAAAAAATACATCAGGAATACCGATGATGAAACAAGGGTATTTTTGCAGCAAATGAGGCTTAATCCCAAAAGTTTTAAAATCAATGAAATCAAATTGAAAGAACTTACAAAAGATAGCAGGAAATTAACCGCCGGCTATTCAGATTTTGAACTTTTGGATGGCCAGTTGTTTCCATTTACATTAAACTACCTGATTGAAGCAGAAGATGCCATCAATGTAAAAGTAAAATACAATCGCATTACTTTAAACGAAAATCCGGACTTTCCATTTAAAATACCCTCGAAATATACATCAGCAAAATAAGGAAAGGCAATATTTTCAAGAATGAAAACCAATGACAAAAAATATTTGTATTTCCTGTATTTCCTGTCATTTACATTGTTTTGGCCAATAAGTACTTATCCACAACACAGTAAATCCTCTTTGGAAAAAAAGAAGGAAAGACTGGAAAAATCCATCGAATATGCTGACCTGCTTATTGATGATGCCCGCCAAAAAAAACATATTACCCTCAACGACCTTTACTTGCTTCAGGCAAAAATCGACAGCCGAAAAGCCCTGATCGATAATTATCATGAAGCCCAAAACCTGCTTTTCGATTCCATCTTTATCAACCTGCTCCAGGT
>JAIOZV010000097.1 GCA_021740425.1 Bacteroidales bacterium
AAAATACAAAGTGTCGGAGTGCAATTTGCTAAATATCCGAAGGCTGTCGATGCCGATGCCGATACTGTCCGAATCGCTCACTTCCTTAAGCATAACTTTGTTGAAGTCGAGGAAAGTGATAAATTTTGATGGATCTGAAATGGCTTTCAATTTCCAATCGTGAATATTTATGGTGGATATATTGATCCATTCGGCCTCAGCTTCAATTTTCGACTGCATTTCCAAAAGGTCAACATTGCCTTTTAAAAATGCATTTGGAGCAATTTTTATTCCCGGAACAAAAAGTTCCGTGATTTGATCTGTGTTTTTTAAGTGGATTAGAAATTCCAATTGCTGGGTTTGCCGCGATGGCTTAGCCGATGAAATCATCCCGGCAAGGTTGCCCGAATAATTTTTAATATAGGTTTTCAGGGCGGGAACAATTTCACTAATGGTGTAATCTCCATCAATTTCAATATCAATTAAATCAGAGCTTAGTTTAATCGTATTTCTTTCCTCATCACCAGGCAGCGACTCAAGCAAAAGGTGGTCAAGTGTATAAATATGATTTCCTTCGGTGTAAACCGTACTGTCGAATTTTACCATTCCCCTGATGTCATCAATGCCTGTAGCAAAAAAATCACAGGTCATTTTTGTAGATAATAAGCCGGTGGAATCGCGCCCAGATAATTGGAGCGCTTTAAAATTCAGATGATTGATGGTTGAATTAAAATCAAACCGTGGCATTTTGTCGTTGAAATCAATCAAACCATTAAAAACGAAATCGAGGTTTTCGTCCTTTATCGCAGTACGGCCTTCAAAAACCAGTTTGTCAAAAGTGCCGTCCACACTTATGTTTTTATAATTATAGCCCTTAAAGTACAAGGATTGTATAATTCCGTTTGCAGTCAGGTTGAGCGAATCGAGATGAACTCCATTGCCATCAACATTCAAAATAAAGTTCACTTTTCCCAATTGCGGTTTCATCGAAAACAAAGCTCCGGCATTTAGTCCGATGGCTACCAAATCCCCATTGTACGACAATGAATTGTCACCCTCCAAAGTTTTGAGCACAATTTGGGTATTGAGCTGGCCAAGTTTACTTTTAAAAACCGCATTGGAAAAAAAATCGTTGTAAAAACCTGTGAATTTGCCCTCTATTTTCACCAAACCCATTCTTTGTATCATTTCGGGAACTTCAATATTTTTGATACCTCCCGGGAGTGCAAACGATTTGATATCGCCGGCATTTGTTTGAAATTCATCAATGTTGGCATGAATAAAAGTTTCGTAAATATCCGGAAGTCCGCTCATCCGAACCATTCCTTTAAGCTTGGTATTGTCGGCATATTTAATGTCGAGATTTTTTCCGGAAATTTTAGCCACCGTGCCTGTTATCTGTCCCTGAAAATCTATCAGGTCAGTCATGTCGAACATTGTTTCGGCAAAGTAGCCGATATCGCTCATTTCGAGCCGACTGCTTCTGAAGTTACCAACAAAATTGACCCGGTTAACGAAATCGCTGAAAGCACTTAAACTATCATACCTGAATTGAAGGTCAAGATCGAGATTTGAATTGTTGGTGATGATACGAAGCGCATCAACGCTAAGGTCTGTGGGGCTGAATCTTGCCCGACCCGAAAACTCCCTGAGTTCAAAGCCGCTTTTTTCGAAAAAGGCAAAATTTTTAAAGTTAAGCGAAATGGTGTCCTTTTCAACTACAAGCCCGGAAGCCAGCAAATCAATGTCCATAATTTCGAGGTTGTTGTAATCGATAGCTCGCGATGCCTCTTTTTTGTAGCGATTTTCGTATATAAACCGACTGTTTCTTACGGTAAATTCATCACTTGATATTTTCCAACTTATCGGGGATTTCTCTGTTGAAAGAGAATCGGCAGCAGATGAGATAAACAGATTTATAAAATGCTGAAAGTTCCCTGGTTCATCGGGGGCATAATTTCTAAGCATAAACTCCACGCCCTCGATGTTGATGTGACTAAAAAAAATGGATTTTTCGATACGTTTGATGCCTGACAACTTCACTTCCAGTGTTTTCAAACCGATCATACGGTTTCCACGCATGTCGTAGGCATTCAAATCATTGAGGAAAAATGTCCCGAAAAAACCTGCCTCTATTCTCCCAATACTTATCTGGGTTCCTAATTTATCGTTGACAAATACTGCAACAAGTCTTGTAGTAAGCGTTTGTACCTGCGGATTTTGCAAAAGAATAATCAGCACTATCTGCAACGAGAAAAGAAAGGTGAGCAGGTAAATGGCAATATGGAAAATTCTTTTTAAAATAAGCGTGTAAATTAAATGATTAAAAAACGGATAATACCCTGTTGATAACTGCCTGAGCTAATAATAAACGGGAATTTGCAAAATTATGATTTGTTTTAAGTAAATTCGCAGATAAATTGATTCAAACCCATGAAAAATAACAAACACAAAGTCATGAAAATATCTGAACTTTTCCCCAAACGGATTATGATCTCAGCACTGTTGCTGAGTGTTATACTATTTGTTTCCACTACTGCTTTCAGTCAAATCACAATTACCACCAACGACATGCCCTCGCCGGGCGATACCGTAAGAAAAAGCAATGCACTGACAACCGGCAACGTTGATTATACGCTGACCGGAGAAAATTACAACTGGGATTTTACAGGCTTGTTTCCCTTGTTTCAAACCGTTGACGAGTACGAGAATGTAAGCTCTGTACCCTTTTTGTATCAATTGGTTTTTATCCCCACATTTGTGGCAAATCTGGCACAAAAATTTCCGGAGGCCGACACGCTGGGGCTGCCCATTTCTGATCCTTACCGGTTTTTTAAGAACACGAGCTCTTCATTTACCGATGTTGGTTTTGCGGTGACCGTTAGCGATATTCCCATCCCGCTCAAATTTAACAATGCAGATGTTGTATATGATTTCCCTGTCAATTACGGCAATGCGGATTCAAGTTTTTCAGGTGTGGATTTTGGCATTCCCGACCTCGGGTTTATCGGCATCGACCGCAAACGGGTAAACAAAGTTGACGGCTGGGGAACTCTCACCACATCCTACGGCAGCTTTGATGTGCTCAGGCTAAAATCAACGGTTGAAGAGTACGACAGCATTTATATAGACTCGCTAAATTTTGGTACCGGAATCAACAGGCTTTACACGGAATACAAGTGGATGGCCAACGGTTTTTCCTCACCCCTGCTTCAGATTACCGAAGAAGGTGCGCTGCTCACGGTGGCCTGGACGGATTCTGTATTCGATCCCACAACCACAATTGGTGAACCTCTTGCTCAACAGCAAACTTTTAGCATAGTTCCAAACCCTATTTCGGGCAATGGAACAATCCATTTTCAAATCCATGAAAGCGGATTGATCTACATCACCATATACGATCTCACGGGAGTAGCTGTATCCCATCTTTTTGAAGGAGAAATGGAAAAGGGCTCGCATGAAATTTCCGTTTCAGGTGAACATGCACAACTGAAAAACGGGATTTACTTTGTGCGCCTGCAAACCCATGCCGGCATCAGCACGCAAAAGTTAATTGTACAGTGATCATTTTAAAGTAAAGAAATCATTAGGTTAGCCGGTAAAATCATGATGCCTGTGCAACCTTTTACGAATGTGGCACAAAACAATAAAAATCCTGAAAAGCTTTACAGATCATGAATTAAAAACGCTATTGAATGAACCATACATCCTGGAAAAACACCCTTTACCATGAGTCTCGTAGTTTATAAATCTTCGGCAGGTTCCGGAAAAACCTTCACCCTTGTAAAAGAATACATCAGGCTTGTAATCGACAATCCCGAAAATTACAGGCACATTCTGGCCATAACTTTTACCAACAAAGCGGCCAACGAAATGAAAAGCCGCATACTGACCTACCTTTCGGGGATGGCCAAAGGCAAGGGTGAAGTGAAGCATGAAATGATTGCATTGCTTGAATCAGAAATTTTGGCCGGCACTTCTCTTACACCGGAATTGTTAAAAGAAAGGGCAGGAAAAGCAGTGGCAAATATTCTTCACGGATATTCAAATTTTGCCGTGAGTACCATCGACAGCTTTGTGCTGCTTTTGGTAAGGAGTTTTACACGCGAATTGCATCTTCCAACCAACTTCGATGTGGAGCTTGATCAGGAAAAACTAATCACAAAATCGGTTGAATTGCTGCTTGGAAAAGTTGGTTCGGATCAAAACCTTACACGAACATTGGTTCAATTTGTTGAAAGCAGAATTTTGGATGAAAGAAGCTGGGATATTGAAAGAGATCTTAAAAATTTCGCCGGAATTTTACTAAAGGAAAGCAGTGTTGAGGCCATCGAAAGTATAAAAAAACTCAACACTTCCGATTACATCAATATTAACCGGCAGCTTTTTGATCTGATAAAAAAATACGAGGATGAACTGAGTAAACCGGCAGTGGAAGCCATGAAACTGATTCTGCAAAACAAGCTTGAAAAAGGAGATTTTGCGTATTCTACAGGTGGTATTTATCAATTTTTTGAACGCATTTCCAAAAAGGATTTTTCAAAACCTGAAATTAACAGCAATGTCGAAAAAATGCTGAATTCGGGCAAATGGACATCCGGAAAATGTAGCAGCATCCAAAAGACAAAAATCGAAAATCTGGTGCCTCAATTTGTCGGACTTTTGGAAAAAACTACTGAATTGGCCGAAAAGTTTATTCCGGATTTGGAACTCTTCAAACTCATTCAGCAAAATATTTATCCCACGGCAGTACTTGGTGAAATTGAAAAAGTGATGGAAGAATTTCGCGAAAACGAGAATATTGTCCATATTTCCGAATTCAACAAGAGGATTTCAACCATTGTAAATGCCGAACCCATCCCCTTTATTTACGAGCGCCTGGGCGAAAAATACCATCATTTTATGGTTGACGAATTTCAGGATACTTCGATGCTGCAATGGCAAAATCTCATGCCTCTGCTCGAAAATTCACTTTCTGCCAATCATTTCAACATGATTGTGGGAGATGGCAAACAAGCCATTTATCGCTGGCGCAACGGCGAAGTTGAGCAATTTGCAGCACTTCCTAAAATCTATAAAAAACCTGGCGGTCAAATCGCAGCTATTCGCGAACAAGCTTTGATCAACCATTATGATGAAAAGCACCTCAACAAAAATTATCGCACAAGAAAAGAGGTGGTGGAATTTAACAATGCTTTTTTTAATGATGCTTCGCTCTTACTTCCCGAACATCTGAGGAAAATATATTTCACAACAGATTATTCTGATCCTGATCAAAAAATGCAATATCAAAATCAGGAAGTTGCACAAGATGCCATTGGCGGATCGGTGCATGTGGAATTACTCGATGTTGATGACCTGAACAGAGAGGAGAAAAATTTATTGGAACTGAGCCGGATTCATTCGATCATCAACGATTTAACGGCAACCGACTTTCGGTTGAACGAAATCACCCTGCTTACCCGCACCAATGAAGATGCGGGAAACGTTGCCCGTTACCTCATCGATCAGGGCATAAGTGTGGTCACCAACGAGGCATTGCAGCTTTCGGCAAGTGGAACAGTGCATTTTATTATCAATATTTTCAGGTACCTCAACGACCCGTTAAATCCAACAGTGATTGCCGATATTCTGATGTTTTTACTTGAAAAACAAAACTCCTCCAACAAACCAATTCACGACATTTTAAAAGGCACACAAGAAATACATCCTAAAAATGCTGCTGCCAAAGCACTCGAACAAATCATAGGTGAAGAGTTTGGGTTTGATTTCACCAGCAAATATTTCCTCTCACAAAATCTTTACGAAATTGCAGAATCGCTGATTAGAATATTCAAACTTAACAAATCAGGCAAAGACCCGTTCGTCCGTTTTTTCATGGATGTCATCCTCGATTTTACTTCCAAAAATGATGAAACCCTATCTGACTTTCTGGAATATTGGGATGAAAAGGGAAACAAAGATTCGATCATCATACCCGATGAAACCGATGCCGTTAAAGTAATGACCATACATAAAGCCAAAGGACTGGAATTTCCGGTGGTGATTTATCCCTTTGCCAATGGCAACGACAAGCTTGCCATCAACGAATTTTGGATTCAGCCCGAAATTGCAGATATCCCACAATTGGAAACCGCTCTCGTTAAAGCCAATAAAACTCTTGGTCTCACCAAATTCGCAAACCTTCGCGAAGAAGAAACCCACAAGTCTTTCCTCGATCTTTTAAATGTGCTCTATGTAGCCATGACAAGACCTTCCGAACGCATGTACCTAATTCTGCAAAATAAAAAAGATGCAAAAGGCGAATGGAAAACTGCTACAAATTTTATGGATATCGCAGATTTATTTTACCTTTTCCTGAAAAAAAATCAGTTGTGGAAAGATAATAAATCCATTTACGAATTTGGGCATAAAGGCTCCAGAATAAAAAAACACCTGAAAAACACCGGAAAAAATAATTGCTCAACCTTGTGGCAAGATGAGGAGCTTGAAAAAGGAAATTGGAAGGATACGGCCAGCCTGAGCTTTGTGTCTTCTAAAAACTGGGATCATGAAAGCACCGGGCAAAACCGTGACCGGGGCATTATAATTCATAATATACTGGCGAAAATTAAAACCGCCGCAGAGATCGGCAGGGCGATCAATGAGGCTGTTGTTGAAGGAATGCTCGAAGAATCAGACAAAGAGAATTTCCACAGGGAAATTTCAAATATCATCTCATCTCCTGAAGTAAGTCATTTTTTCGACAAGGAAAATCTGGTGATTAATGAAAAAGAAATTATTCTCGAAAACGGACGTTTAATCCGTCCGGACAGGGTTGTGATTTGTAACAATGAAACAAGTATTATTGACTACAAAACCGGTAATGTGAAAAATGAGCACAAAACCCAGGTTGACGAATATGCTGATGCATTGATCAAAATGGGATATCAAAATATCCGTAAATACCTGATCTATCTCAAAAAGGATGAAACGAACCCTGGCGTTGTTAATTGGTAATTAAAGCGTTTTGGCTTTTCAGGGATGAAATCAATAAAATCGAATTTGCAAATGGAAGATAAGCACATCCGGATTATTTCACAGGAACTAAATATTTCGGCACAACAAATCCAAAGCACCTTGTTGCTTTTTGCTCAGGGAGCTAGTATTCCTTTTGTTGCACGCTATCGCAAGGAGATAACAGGCGGACTTGATGAAGTTCAGCTTGCAGCCATCCGCGACCGAAAAGCTAAACTCGAAGAAATCGACAAGCGCCGCGAAAGCATCCTCTCATCACTGCAGGAAAATGAATTGCTTACCCCCGCCCTGAAGGAGCAACTGAAAGCTGCCCAAACACTTGCGGAGCTCGAGGACATTTATCTGCCTTACCGCCCCAAACGGAAAACCCGCGCCAGCATTGCCCTCGAAAAAGGGCTTGAACCATTGGCCAAAATATTGATGGCGCAAAGTATCACAGATGTTCACAAGGCAGCCCAAAAATTTATCAATGCCGAAAAAGGGGTTAATAATACTGAGGAGGCTCTGGCCGGAGCCCGCGATATCATGGCCGAATGGATAAACGAAAACCGCCATATCCGTGATGGTTTACGGAGGTTATTCCAGCGTCAGGCTACCATAAAATCGGAAGTCATCAAAGGAAAGGATGAAGATGCCTCAAAATTCAGGAATTATTTTGATTTTGAAGAACCCATGAGCCGGGCACCCTCCCACAGGGTTCTGGCTATTCTCAGGGGCGAAAACGAAGGATTTCTCAGGGTTAAAATTGCCCCCCCCGAAGATGATGCCCTTGGTTTTATCGCTCGAAAATATTTAAAAACCAATGAGCCGGCAGCCGGCCAGTTGAGCATTGCTCTGAAAGATGCCTATAAGAGGTTGCTGCAGCCAACTCTTGAAACGGAGTTTAGAAACATTACCAAAGAAAAAGCGGATCAAAAAGCCATAGAGGTATTTGTGGAAAACCTGAGGCAACTGCTCATGGCATCGCCGATCGGGCAAAAAAACACCCTGGCCATTGATCCTGGATTCCGCACCGGATGTAAAATTGTGTGTCTGGATAAACAAGGCAAACTTTTGCACAACGAAACCATTTATCCGCATCCTCCGCAAAATGAGGTAAAACAATCCATCAACAAAATTGAACAATTGGTTGGAGCCTATAAAATTGATGCCATCGCCATTGGCAACGGCACTGCAGGGCGGGAAACCGAGCGTATGGTGAAATATTTACGTTTCAACCGCGATGTTACCGCTGTGATGGTCAACGAAAGCGGAGCCTCCGTTTATTCGGCCTCGGCGGTAGCCCGCGAAGAATTCCCCGAATACGATGTAACCGTTCGTGGAGCAGTTTCCATTGGGCGGCGCCTGATGGATCCCCTGGCCGAGCTCGTGAAAATCGACCCGAAAGCCATAGGTGTCGGGCAATACCAGCATGATGTTGATCAGAAAATGCTTGCCCGAAGCCTTGAAGATACCGTAATGAGCTGCGTGAATGCCGTGGGTGTTGAGGTAAATACTGCCAGCAAACAACTTTTATCTTATGTATCAGGAATAGGTCCGGCTCTTGCACAAAATGTTATCGACTATCGAAATGAGTATGGTGCTTTTAAATCGAGGGAAGAAATAAAAAATGTGGCTCGCTTCGGCCCTAAAGCTTATGAGCAATCAGCCGGATTTTTGAGGATCCGCGACAGCAAAAACCCGTTGGATAAAAGCGCTGTTCATCCCGAAAGTTATCACATCGTTAAAAAAATGGCCAAGAGCCTTAATGTTTCAGTCCAGGATTTGATGAAAGATGAGGCTCTAAGAGAAAAAATAGACATCAGGGACTTTGTAACCGAAAGCGCCGGACTGCCAACACTCCGCGACATTATGGAAGAGCTTGCCAAACCGGGGCGCGACCCCCGCGAAAAATTCGGGGTTTTTCAGTTTGCCGAAGGCGTGAATTCCATTAACGACCTCCGCGAAGGTATGGAACTGCCAGGCATCGTAACCAACATAACAGCTTTTGGGGCTTTTGTGGATGTGGGCGTGCACCAGGACGGCCTTGTGCATAAAAGCAAAATCATGGAAAAATATGTAAACGATCCGTCAGAACATCTGAAACTTAACCAGCGGTTGAAAGTAAAAGTGGAGAGTATAGACATGCAACGAAAACGAATTCAGTTTACAATGCTTGGAGTAGAGCAACCCAGATATGCATTTTAAATGCTCGTTAAACGAAATAGGATAAAAATATGGTCGTTATTAAAACCGGCTAAAATTTAAAATGGAACAATGAAGAAACCAATCCTCACCTTATTGCTTATTGCACTGGCCTCAATGTTTTATTATGCTCACGGGCAAAGGGTAATGGGTGTTTTAATAGGGGGATTTAATGCTACCCATGTGGAGGGAGATGATGTGTTTGGATTTCGTAAAATTGGTGCCAATGCCGGAGCGGCAGCAGTGGTTCCCTTTGGCGAAAAATGGACATTCTCCATCGAAACCATTTACAACATGAAAGGCAGTCACCACAAGGAAGGCGGGCGAGGCATGGACTACCGTTACAGGCACGACTACAATCAATACAAGCTGGTTTTGAACTATGTTGAAGTACCGGTTTTGTTGCATTATATCGACAGAACGGGCGTAAGGGGAGGCATGGGGCTTTCCTATGGCAGGCTCATCGAAGTAAAAGAATGGGAAGATAATGTGCGCATTGCCACCACAACCTTAAATAACGGCCCCTACGATTTGGATGATTATTCTGCTTTGTTTGATGTACAAATTCCAGTTTACCGGCAATTGAAGGTAAATGTGCGCTATGCGTTCTCACTTTTCAAAATCAGAGAACGCCAATACCAAAACGTTGACCCCGGCGAGGAAAAAATAAAAAAACAATACAACAGGGTTTTGTCCTTCAGGGTATTGTGGTATTTCAACGAAGAATCCTCGCGTCAAAGCAGGCAGAGGGGAAGATTTTAACCCGGAAAATTCACAAATTTTTTACGATTAAAAAATACCAATCCAGAAATTTCGGGAGTTTCATTACATGCCCCAAAAGTGATCCCGAATGCTCGGAATAAATCTGGGTTTCCCTAACTGCAATGAACTGTCCATTGCACATTCATCCAATTCGCGGCAATTTCGAATGAATGGTTCGGGTTAAGCCGGGTCAGGATGAGTCAGCATTTATTTTTCATAAAAATGCATCTCTTTGATATATTCCCAAACTCGCGGCGGCAGCATATAGCGCACATCTTTTCCTTTAGATATTGCATTTCTGATAAAACTTGATGAGATTTCCATCAATGGCGCATCAATAAATTTAATTGATGAATGCCTTGTGTATTTTCCAGCATCAAATCCCGGCCTGCTATAAATGTACACTGAATAATATTCAAGGAGTACCTGATAATTTTTCCATTTGTGAAACGAATCCAAAATATCAGTGCCGGCGATCAGCACAAAGTCCCTTTCAGGATATTTTTCGGAAAGCCATGTCAGGGTGTCGATGGTGTAGGAGGGCTTCGGCATTTTAAATTCGATATCAGAAACTTTGAACGCCGGATCGTTTTCGATGGCTGTTTTCAGCAACATAAGGCGGTGATGGTCGGGGAGCAGGCTGCTTTTATCTTTGAGGGGATTTTGGGGAGAAACCACAAACCATACCTGATCCAGGTCGGTGAATTCGCGCATGTAGGCAGCAACAATCATGTGCCCTGTATGAACAGGATTGAATGAGCCAAAAAATAAACCGGTCTTTTGCTTCATCGAATGTGAATTGTTTTATTATTATTTATTTGGTTTAACAATTTTAAAAACAGCAAAACCTGATACAATAATTTTATGTTAAAAATGTTTAATTTCTTTATTATCTTGTATCTTTGACCTTGTAAAGAAACAGCAAAAAATATTTTTTACTAATGAAAACTAAAGCAAACTATTATGGAACGGACAAAGAAAAGCAAAACAGTAAATCAGTTGTTGGAGCTCCTTTATGAAAAATTTTCAATTGAGGACATCAATAAAGATTCAAAATTAAAAAAATTAAGGGAAAAACTTTTTGAAATCAAATTGAAAACCATTAACGGGGGCAAAGTGATGGTTGAAAACACAGAGGAGATTTCAAATATGATGCTTGGCTAAAAACCGGCAAACCGGCTATTTTTGATAAGTTTCAAGCATTTTTTTCACCTTTCTCAGGAATAAATATGAACCTGAAATGGTAACATTGTTACCATTAATCGCAACGCGCATCTTTTGGGTTGACCACATGAGCAAATTGTAAAAAGTTGGCTTAAAAATAATCTGGCCGCTTTTTTTCACCGGTGGCTTAAACCCAAAACGTTGTATGATATAACTCAGCAAGCGATCAACACCTCTTACGTCCTCAAATTTAATTTCCACTGCATCCCTTAGCAAAATGACAGTAAAAACCGTAAGGAAAAATATATTATAGACCAGCATCCAGACATTACTCAATTTGATAATTGCCTGATTAAATGTTATATTTTCAAAATAAACAAGTGCGTTTACTATTCCAAAATCAATTATTATCATCAATCCTGCTGCTACAATCAGCGTATCGATCAGAGCGAATTTTTCCGGCGATATTTTACGAATGGATGTTATCACAACATTCTTGTTTCCTAAATTTTCGTCAGGCAATCCATCGTGAGGAAAAAGGTTGGGATATATGGACGGAATCTGGAAAACAGTGTAATCTTCAGCGATGTTTTTGAGTTTTACATTTTGGATTTCGATAAATGTTTCATCGGAAGCTTTTCCTAAAAGCGTATGTGCATTTTGCGAAAGACAAATTCCACCGGGAGTACAAATTTGCTGAAGTCGCGCTGCTACGTTGACATCATTTCCAAAAATATCTCCTCCGCGTTCAAACACCTCACCAACATGAATGCCTATTCTCACCAGTAATTTATCGCCATTGGCATGATTGGCGTTGTATTCCTTTATTTCATTCTGAAATGTTACGGAAGCTTCCATAGCCTCGCGCACCGAGTTAAAAACTGCCAACATTCCATCGCCAAGATTTTTGATGATTTTGCCGTTATGCACTGCAAATATTTCCCTCGCTATACTGTCGTGAAAATCGAGTAGTTTCAAAGCCTGTTCTTCATGTTTGTTCATCATTTGCGAGTAGCCCGCAATGTCAGTAAACACAATAGTTGAGCGTTTTCTTACCGGCGTTTCAGTCATTTGCTTTTTGAATAAAATTCCTGATCTTGCTATATGTTAGTTTTACGGCACTTTTAAAATCATCATTCACAATTATTTCATCGAACCGGGGAGCAAACGAAAGTTCATGCTCCGCTTTTTCGATCCTTTTCAAAATGGTTTCTTCATTATCGGTTGACCTGCCGCGAAGGCGCTTTTCGAGTTCGGCTACCGAAGGAGCCTTGATAAAAATTGCCAAACATTTATCAGGAAATTGTTTTTTAATATTCAAACCCCCCACAACATCCACATCAAAAATCACATGATTTCCCTTTTCCCAAATGCGTTTAACCTCCGATTTAAGCGTGCCATAAAAGTTGCCGGGATAAACTTCTTCCCACTCAATAAATGCATCTTTTTTGATTTTATTCCTAAAATCATCGGCTGATAAAAAATAATAATCCTTTGCATGAACTTCGTTTATACGAGGTTTCCGGCTGCATGCCGAAATCGAAAATTCAAGCCCTAAACCCGAAGTAAGTAATTCTTTAACGATGGAAGTTTTACCCGACCCTGAGGGTGCTGAAACAACAATTAGTTTACCGCTCATTTGTTTTACAGGATATTAAATAATTGTTCCTTAATTTTCTCGAGCTCATCTTTCATTTGAACCACCAGTTTTTGAATGTCTGAATCGTTGGCCTTCGAGCCAATGGTATTTATTTCGCGGCCAATTTCCTGACTGATAAAATTGAGTTTTTTACCGTTGGAGGTTTCATCCTCAGCAAGCGTTTGTATGAAATAATTACAATGATTTTTAAGCCTTACTTTTTCTTCGGTTATGTCGATTTTTTCGATGTAATAGACAATTTCCTGCTCCAGCCTGTTTTCGTCGATTTTGGTTTCATTAAAATATTTATCAAGGTCTGCCTTAATTTTGTCCCTGATCCGCCGGATGCGCTGATCCTCATATTTTTCAACTTCCGACAAAAGTGATGCTATGGATGCTATCCTTTCCACAAAATCATTTTCAAGTACTTTTCCCTCATTTATCCTTGAAACATCGCACAGGGACAGAGCTTCCTGAACTATTTTTTGCATGCCTTCCCATTCCTCTTCCTCAAGTTTTTCGGGAATCGATTGAATTACTTCCGGTAATTTTAAGATGGAGGAAAACAAAAGAGGGTTACTTTCTACCCCAAGTTCTTGCTGCAATTCGATAATTTCGAGATAATATTTTTTTGCAAGCTCTCTGTTTAAGGTGTAGTTAACCTCAGCTTTCGATTCCTCAACCGCAACCGTAATTTCTATTTTGCCTCTTTCGAGTTTTTGTTGGAGCAGTGATCTTATTTGAAGTTCTTTTTCTTTATAGACGTAAGGAATCCTCGACACCATGTCGAATTGTTTGCTGTTAAGCGTTTTTACCTCCACTGTAAATTTAGTATTGTTTACTTCGCCATCGGCTCTGCCATAGCCAGTCATCGATTTTATCATATTTTAATATTTTCAGCAAATATAGGGTAAACTTGATGAAAACAGATGTACAGAATACCACGATTAATTTTTTGGTATAAATTGGAAATGAGCGAAATGTTAAAAATACTATGGTGATTAAAAAATAAGTATTTTTACCTGCCTGATTTTTTCAACGACAAAAGCAAGTAATTATGTTAAGAGCAATTATTATCGAAGATGAATATAATGCCAGAGAAACGCTTAAGATTTTATTGTCGAAATATTGTGATAATGTTGATTTGGTGGGAGAAGCGATTGATGTGAAATCAGGATTGGAGTGTATTAAAAATTGCAATCCCGATTTGGTGTTTTTAGACATCGAGATGCCTGATGGTGATGGTTTCGAGCTCTTAAGGAAACTCAACGGATACACCTTCGATATTATTTTTACCACTGCATATTCTGAGTTTGCAGTTCAGGCTTTTAAATACAACACCATCGATTATTTACTCAAACCAATCGTTCACGAGGAACTTATCAAATCTGTTGATAAGGCGGAGCGGCAACTGCAAACCAAGGATTTATCCAAAAAATTTTCACGGCTTCTGGCTTACATCAATTCCGGTGGCCCTGAAAAAAGAATTGTTTTGGCAACCAGGGAAAAATACAATTTTGTGAACATTGCCGAAATCATAATGTGCAAAGCTGATAAGAATTACACCACGTTTTACATGGAAAACGGAAAAAACATTACCACCTCAAAAACCCTGAAAGAATACAATGATGTGCTTCTTGATAGTGGTTTTTTCAGGCCTCACCGCCAATATATAGTAAATATGAAGCATGTTCAGTCCTTTGAAAGGATTAACGAAAGTGTGATAAAGATGACGCACGATTTTGAAGTGCCCGTATCATCACGCAACAGGGACAGGTTGATCGAAATGATCAATCAGATTTGAGAAAAACACATCAATTCACCCCAAAAGATTAGCCTGTTTTCAGCGCTTGTCAGGTAATTGCTGCAAATCAAAAACTACCATACCTTCGATCGCATCTTTTCTTACGACAGCAAAGCATTTTTTTAAGCACTTGTATGTCGGTGGTTTGCTTTGTGTAGTTTTTGAAATATCCAAATACACTTTCTATTTAGTGGTTCTACAATAAATATTAATGAATATCACTATTGACCGACTAAATTTGAAAAGGGTAGAAAAATGTGGAGAGGATTCCTCACTTCGTTCGGAATGACAGATAGTTAGCTGTTTTTGGAGGGGGTA
>JAIOZV010000098.1 GCA_021740425.1 Bacteroidales bacterium
CGATTTCAGTTCATTTGCATTCTCCCATGTTGAAAACCTTACTTCATAAACCCAGGCTTTTAATGATTCTGATGCCGGCATGTATTTGCTCAACCTGCAATAATCCGTAAGTGTTTTTTCCTTTATTATTCTCATGCATTACAAAAGTAATTAAAGTTACCAGATAAGGTAATATTTTGTTGGTAAAAATATTATCATGTATGAGGATTGCCCAATTGCATCGCAAACATATCATTTCCTAACGCCGAAAACATCGTTAATATTGGTAAGCCAGCAACGGTTGTTGTAGGTGTAGTTGAGGGTTTGCAGGGGTTGAACTGCTCAATTTCAACAAAGAAAAAACTTCCATTGATGACAGGGAAAAGTAAGTTTGCCCCCTGATAAATATGCCCGGATTGCAAATCCGAGCGAACGGGGTTATCTTCATTGTACTTTTGTTTTGAAACAAAAGCACTCCCAAAGGGGATGCCTATGGCACAAAAATTCAAGGCTGCATAAAGATTTCTTGTTTTTTTACAGCTCGGATTCCAGGCACGATACAAGCTGAGCCAACTCACAATCCTTCGCAGACTTCTGTATCACTTGGTACATTTTCAATTGAAACCACATCATGGGAATCCTCACTCCCGCAAAAGGTGCGGGATTTCCCCCGAATCATCAGGGCAGGCTGCTACGCTCCAACTTGAATACTTGCGAAATCTTTATTAGGCCGGATACCTTGTTAACGGGAGAATTTATCAATCCTATCAGAATTTGGCACAAAGTCGATCAGGCTCTCGCGAGCGTTGTACTGTTTTTTTTTTAACTTTTACTCACGGATTACCCTGAAAGGTGGATGGTACAAATCCGGGGGTGTAGGGAACTTGCTGATAACATATCTATTTTGCGAAACCCGATAACTTGTTTCTCAATAAACAAAAAAAAACTTGCTTTTTTGTGTAACTTATTTCTCGTATTTTTGTAAAATCATTATCTCTTGAAATGGCTTTAAAAATGGCTAAAACATTCGGGGAAACTGTAGATTGTCTTTTAGGTAAAAGCGCTTTTGCAAAGTACATTCAGAACGATATTAAACGACTGGAAGATATCGAAGAGCTTGATTCTGATACAAAATCAAAGCGATTGATACTTTTTTAAGGGATGCCAAAGCAAGGCTGGCTTATTCAATGTAAAAAATTAAATTATGCAAACAGTAACAATAGAACTTACAGATAATAACTCTTTAAAGGCTTTGCAGGACTTGGAGCATAAGCATTTGATACGGATTGTAAAAGAACCGGATTTAAACTCTTATGCTTTACCTGGTGAACCAATAAGCGAAGAAGATTTTAAAAAGTGGGTTGAGTATGCCGAAGATTCCCCAACTGTAAGTTTAACCGAAGCCAAACAACGATGGGCAACACAAAAGAAAAAGCTCCAAAAACTTATTCGTTAAGGGTAAGCGAAAATGCTCTCCAAAACATTGATGATATTACGGGCTATATTGCCTATGTAAAACACCAGCCTTTAAATGCTATCCGTGTCGGTGATAATATTTTTGAGACCATAGACCGCATTGAGCAGAACCCTTTGGCATTCAGGTAATGCGAAGAAATTCCGACCAAAACAAAAATCTACCGCAAAGCTGTTTGTATGAGTTGGAACATCATTTACAAAATCAAAGCTTCTGAAATTGTTGTTCTTGGCATTATTCACGGTAGCCGAAGGGCTTCTAAAGTTAAAAAGCTCAGGAAAGAAAAATAAAAAGCATAAAAAAGCCCGATTGCCCGGTCTTTTTTGTGTGCAATTATTCTATTTTGTTAGGGTTAGCTTCTATGATGATTTCTGTGTCTGAAAAACCATCGGATTGGTGTTCCGGCTCGTTACCACTAGAACTGCTTCGAGCTGATTGCCCCAGTAATTTCGCCATAGAAGTTGCTTCCGCCATGCCGGCCTACGCGCGTGAGGGTGAGGATGTTGCCGTTGTACTGTTCGTTGTTGATTTCACCGGAGGTGTAGCCCAGCGTCATGCCAAAGTGGTCATTGCCCAGGCTGATGGGGTTGTTGATGCCGGTAAGCCAGTCGCTGATGTTGTAGGCATAGTTGATGGTTTGCGGGGGTTGAACTACTCAATTTCAACAAAGAAAAAACTTCCATTGATGACAAGGAAAAGTAAGTTTGACACTTGATAAATATGCCCGGATTGCAAATCCGAGTGAGCGGGGTTATCTTCATTGTACTTTTACCTTGACGCAAAAGTTAAAAAAAAAATCAAGGCTGCATGAAGTTCGAGGGGTCTTGAAGTCCGGTGGCAAACATCCTATATAGGGGAAGGTTCATGTAAACGAATTTGTTATTGGCGTTAAAGAAGAAGGAAAAGGTGGCTGTAATACATTGCAGTGCGTTTTTCAGGGGAGTTTGATGCTGTTTAACTTTACAAAACCAAGTTGAGGGTAAGCATACTATTAAAAAGTACTCTGGTTCTTATTTTTGAAAAAGAAGCTTTACTTTGTCTGAAATGGTTTTTGCCAGTTTGTAATTTGATTCATGTGTCCAGCCTGCGATATGTGGTGAAAGCACCACATTATCAGCGTTGATCAGATACCGAAAATCTTCGGGCAGGGTGTTTTTATCAATATCCTCGAAAGACATCTTTTCGTATTCCAGCACATCGAGGGCGGCACCAGGCACTTTTCCTGATTTTATATTTTTAACCAGACCAGAAGTTTTCAAAACTTTTCCACGAGCCGTGTTTATCACGAATATATTTTTTTTGAATTTATTCAGGTATTCATCATTTACCAAAAAAGTGGTTTCGGCAGTTAGCGGAACATGCAAACTTAAAATATCCGCCTCAGTAAAAATGGTTTTCATATCCGACTCTTCCACAAAATCATCGGAATAGCCGCTTTTGTATTTGTCATAAGCAATCACACGGCAACTAAAGCCCTTTAACCTTTGCGCAAAAGCTCTTCCCATATTTCCGTAGCCTATTATGGCCACGGTTTTTCCTTTAATTTCGGTACCGCGGTTTTCTGCCCGAAGCCAAATTCCTTCTCTAACTTCCCGATCGGCTTTGCGCAAATGATTCATCAGCATCAACAACATGCCTACAGCTTGTTCACCCACAGCATCGCGGTTGCCTTCGGGAGCATTAATACAGGCTATTCCATGGGATTCGGCAAATTCCACATCAATATTTTCCATCCCTGCTCCTACCCTGCCAATAAATTTAAGCTTCGAAGCTTTACTTAATATTGATTTATCAAGCCTTATTTTTCCCCGGATGATAATCCCAAAATATTCATGGATAATTGCTTCATAATCTTCTTTCGAGAAATCAGAAAAATATTCACATTCAAATCCGAAATCGGTGAGTTCCTGCTCCAGCACCGGATGGGCTGTATCAATAAAAAGGACTTTTTTTTGCTCCATAATTGCCAATGTTTTGGCGAAAATATCCAAATTCAATAAACCGGATTCATTTTAAATTTCAACATTATCCAACACCTCAATCACCTTTTTTGCTGCATCTTTTGCCAATTTATCTCCTGCCTGCATTATCATGAGCGCATCAGCAGGGAAATCAAGTTTTTTTGTACCGACAAGTTGAAAGGTTTCGGGACTTAATGCATCCATATCTCCTTTGAATTTTGCATAGATATTTTTGAAATCCGATTCTCCTGTAATTGATCTTGTGGCCATTGTTTTTTCACTGTCCCGATCAATTACCTCAATTTTCCCGGTAAGCATCATCGATTTTTCCTGTTTAAACTCAGTTACAAAACAGACAAGTGTTTTGAATTTAGGAACCTGCTTTTTTTGACCCAGACTATCCAAAACAAAACCGCCATCATCGTTAAGCTCAAAGGCAATACCATCCTGCATTTGAACACTTTCAGTGTAAGCCAGCTCGCCGGTACGCTCCGGCGATATCTTTACACGGGTCAGCGTTAGTTGTACAAAAATTTTAAATTGATCCTGAGAAGGTTTTGAGTTTGTGAAGCGATAGCTGGGTGTATCAAATTTTGAGAAATCAATATTTTCGAGCTTATTTGCTGTACCGGGAGGAAGTGTGTAGGGATAATCATTTTGGATATGATAATAAATGTACAAGGGTTCGCTGGCTTTAAAGTTTGCCAGCAAAACATCAACATCTCTGAAGCCGGGATAAAAATCTTGAATGGCTTTCAGCAAATTAAGCGATTCAGCTTTTTTTTCAGCAGTGCCGCTCTCCAGGTACTTTTGTGACAATGCATAATAATAAATTGCAGCCTTTTCGCGGGTAAACTCAACATCAGGATCATAATTTGAAAATTTGATTTCAGCAGTTTGCAAAAGTACCGAATCCAACTGTGCCACTTTTTGTTGCCTTGCCTCAAGTTGTTTATAAAAACGAAAAACATCGTACCAAATATCCGGATTTCCCGTACTTTTCAATTCATGAATACTTTCAATATCCTTATTGTTGGCAGCGTTGAATGCCATGGCAAGTTGCTTTGATTTTTCTGGCGATGAATGTCCGTCCAGCTTTTTGATAAGTACATCAATGGCTTCGTCGTAGTTCCCCTTTGAAATCATTTGATTGGGAGAAGAACAGGAAAAAATGAGTATTGCTGCAAAGGCCGGAAGCAAAAACTGCAAATGCTTAATTTTGGGCAATGGGAGGTGGAGTTTCATATTGGATTTTATTTTTCTGTTAACGATTAAAATTATACTTTCGAGGCCTTTTGTTTAAAAAAGAACATTTATTTACAATTATAGTACCAAATATTAATACTGAATGTGGACATATCTTGCCAGGCTGATTTTAAGAAGGAGATACTGGAATCTTGGAATAATTTTGATACTTATTAGCACTATGGCTTTTCAGGCTAAAAAAGTAACGATGTCCTATGAAATGACACAGATGCTTCCTCCAACCGATTCTGTAAGCATTGTTTATGAAGAATTTAAAAATAAATTTGGAGAAGATGGGAGCGTAATGTTTATTGGTGTCAAAGATCCCAATCTTTTCAAACTGGAAGAGTTTAACGCCTGGTACGATCTCACTGATTCCATAAAACAAATCGATGGGGTTGAAGGGGTACTTTCTATATCAAAAATATACTACCTCAGCAAAAACGACTCACTTAAAAAGTTTGATTTTTTGCCGGTTTTCACCGAAAAACCACACAGCCAGGAAGAACTCGATAATAAACTGAAGTTTGTTTTTTCGCTTAAATTTTATGAAGACCGACTTTATAATGCTTCCTCGGGCTTTACAATGATAGCAGTAACTCTGGATAAGGAAATCCTGAACACCAAGGAACGGGTTGGATTAATTTATAAATTGCGAGATGTTTGCGATAATTTTGGTGATAAATTTGGGTTGGAAATGCACTATTCCGGACTTCCATTCATCAGAACCATTACTGCAAAAAAAATTGAATCAGAATTGTTTCTTTTTGTTTTCCTTTCGTTGGTCATTGCCTCGGTAATCCTGCTCATCTTTTTTAAGAACTGGAAAATTGTTGCTGCAACAATGCTCATTGTAGTATTTACCGTGGTTTTTGTGCTGGGCCTTGTGGTTCTATTCGGATATAAAATAACCATACTTACGGGAATATTACCTCCCCTGCTCATAGTAATTGTTGTTGAAAACAGCATTTTTCTACTCAATAAATACCACTCCGAAATCATCAGGCACGGAAACAAAATCAAGGCTCTTACGCGGGTAGTAATGTTTATTGGAAATGCAAATCTGCTCACCAACATGACAACAGCAGCAGGTTTTGCAGCATTTATAGTTACAGGAAATCAGGCTCTTATTGAGTTTGGAATTATTGCATCCATCAGCATCATGGTGGCATACATCCTTACGCTATTTCTTATCCCGATTTTTTTCAGTTTTCTCAACCCTCCCAGGGTAGAACATACTGCTCACCTGAAAAAGGGCATTGTTACCTCGCTCGTTTACAGGATTGTTCATATAGTACAGTTTCATCGTTCCATCATTTACATCGTAACTACAGCGCTTGTTTTGATTGGCATATATGGAATTTCGAAGTTAAAAACCACAGGACGCATCGTTGACGACATTCCCAAAAGTGAAAAACTCTACACTGACCTCTTATTTTTTGAAGAAAACATCAATGGTGTAATGCCGCTTGAAATTTCGATTGACACAAAAAAACCAAAAGGTGTTTTAAAACTTTCAACCATTAATAAAATAGAAGAGTTGCAACTGGTATTGGGCGAATATTCTGAATTATCAAAGGCTGTATCGGTGGCTGAAGTTGTGAAGTTTGCAAAACAGGCTTTCTATGGAGGCAACGAAGCCATGTATGCTTTGCCCAACAATCAGGAAAAAAACTTCATCTTGCAGTACGTTCCGAAAATGCAGGGCAATCAGCGGACAATTATGAATTCCTTTGTGGATACTTCACTGCAGGTTACACGCATTAGTGTGCAAATGGCAAACATCGGAACCACCGACATTCAACGTATTAAAGATGAACTGAGACCCAAAATAGATTCAATATTTCCACCCGACAAATATGATGTAAAAATTACAGGTACCAGCGTAGTTTATCTCAAGGGCACCAACTACCTTGTTAAAAACCTCGTAATGAGCCTCATTTTGGCTCTAATCGTAATTTGCATTTTAATGGCTTTGTTGTTTTCATCCGCCCGAATGGTTTTGATTTCGATGGCACCCAATCTTATCCCCCAGATTATGACAGCCGCTATGATGGGTTTCCTGGCCATTTCTGTAAAACCATCAACCATTCTGATTTTTTCGATCGCGCTTGGAATCTCTGTTGACAATGCCATCCACTTTTTGTCGAGATACAGGCTGCAGTTGCGATTAAATAACTGGAACATCAAAATCTCTGTCATCAGAGCCTTGAGTGAAACAGGCTTTAGCATGATATACTCTTCAGTGGTTCTTTTCTTTGGTTTCATTATTTTCACACTCTCGTCCTTTGGAGGAACCGAGGCACTTGGTTATCTGATTGCCTTTACACTGCTTGTTGCCCTGCTCTCCAATCTTTTTGTTTTGCCTTCGCTCCTCTTAACCCTCGACAAACGGATTACTACCAGGAGATTTTCGGAACCATTCCTCGAAATATTTGATGAAGAACTGGATATTGAGCTGGATGAACTGGAGATTGAAGAAAATGATCCTCGGGGGCATGCATAGGAATGGGTTTATTCGTTATTTGTTAATAGTTATTTGTTATTCGTTAATTGTTAATTGCTGAGTCCCGAAGTTTCGGGAAAGTCCCGCTTATGCGGGATTATTCGTTATTCGTTATTCGTTAATCGTTTCAAAACAAATAACCCAATAACCCAATAACCTAATAACTCAATTACTCAATAACTCAAAAACTGATTTCATTATATCCCCTTTTCCAATAAAAAAAGCAGTAGAAATTTGCATGAGAGTATTTTTTTCTTGATTTTTACAGAAATTTAAAATACATAGAACTATGAAAGGAATAATATTAGCAGGTGGTGCCGGAACACGGCTGCATCCATTGACACTCGCCATGAGTAAACAAATGATGCCCATTTATGATAAACCCATGATTTACTATCCATTGTCAGTTTTGATGATGTCAGGAATCCGTGATATTCTTATAATTTCAACCCGTGAGGATCTCCCAAACTTTCAGAAGCTTTTGGGTGATGGGTCAAGGATAGGATGCTATTTCAGCTATAAAATTCAGGAAGTTCCAAATGGACTTGCCCAGGCTTTTGTTTTGGGTGAAGCACATATTGGCAATGAAAAAGCAGCGCTGATCCTCGGCGACAACATCTTTTACGGTTCAGGACTGCAAAAAATTCTTCAGGATAATAATAATCCTGAAGGGGGAGTTGTTTTCGCCTATCATGTATCAGACCCTGAGCGGTACGGCGTTGTTGAGTTTGACCAAAACCAACATGCTATTTCGATTGAGGAAAAACCCCTCAAACCAAAATCCAATTTCGCCGTACCCGGATTGTATTTTTACGACAATTCTGTGGTTGAAGTAGCCAAAAACATCAAACCCAGCGCACGGGGCGAATATGAAATTACCGATGTAAACAAATACTATCTTGAACAGGGCAAATTAAGTGTTGGAATTTTAAGCCGTGGAATTGCCTGGCTCGACACTGGTACATTTACTTCACTGCTTCAGGCCTCCCAGTATGTTGAAGTTATCGAAAACCGTCAGGGATTAAAAGTTGGCTGCATCGAAGAAATTGCATACAGGATGAAATATATAGATGCCGCCAAACTCGAAGAAATTGCACAGCCCCTGATGAAAAGCGGATATGGAAATTATCTCATCGAATTGATTAAAAAATAAACAGCTCCCTTTCAATACACGATTATCCTATTATGGAAAAATACGGCCATTTAAAAAAAATGGTAAATCACGCTTTAGATCAGCTTAAGCTTGACAAAAAGCCTGTTAACCTTTATGCTCCTGTATCCTACATACTTTCGCTGGGTGGAAAACGACTGCGTCCTGTGCTCACACTCGCCGCATGTGATTTGTTTGACGGCAACCTTCAAAACTGTATAAATGCAGCCCTGGGGATTGAAGTGTTCCATAATTTCACACTCCTGCACGATGACATTATGGATGAAGCTGATAAAAGACGCGGCCATCACACCGTGCATGTAAAATGGAATCCCAATATTGCCATTCTTTCAGGCGATACAATGTTTGCCCTCTCCTACCGCTTGGTTCACAGCAAATCAACCGGCGATAACTTTTTGGAGGTTTTAAATACCTTTACCCAAACAGCCATTGAAGTGTGCGAAGGACAGCAATATGATATGGATTTTGAAACCATGGATCAGGTTACAATACCTGAATATCTGGAAATGATCAGGCTTAAAACAGCCGTTTTGCTGGGGTGCAGTCTTAAAATTGGTGCGCTTTCAGCAAATGCAAGTGTTTCGCAAGCCAATGTGCTTTATGATTTTGGCATCAACATAGGCCTGGCATTTCAGTTGAAGGATGATTATCTGGATGCGTTTGGGGATTTTGAAAAATTCGGCAAAGAAATTGGCGGTGATATTGCCTCAAATAAAAAAACCTACCTTTATTTGAAATGCCTTGAATTGGCCGATGCCTCAGATCGAAAAACACTTCTTGATTTGTCTAGTAGCGCCACACAAGCAGATTCAAAAATTGCTGAAGTGCTCCGCTTGTTCGACAAATATTCGGTTCGGGAACAGGTGATCAGTGTCATGGAGATGTACTTCAATAAAGCTGTGGATACGATGCAATCGCTTGAGGTTTCACCGCAAAAAAAGCATGAGTTGATTTCCTACGCAAAATGGCTATATAAAAGAGATCACTGAGAGGCTTAAACATTAAATCCGTTGTTTGATTAATGGATGAAGATTTTATGTCTTTTAAATCCCCTGAATAGAGTCAGGAAAACTTATAATGCAGTAACAAATTTTTTTATTCAAAAATGATTTGCTTTTTTTCTTCGTCAATCTGAAAGTCTCCAAATTCGCCAAGTGTAATTTCGCCCAGCACCATCTGTGAACTTAACTGATGATCAACCTGAATTTCCAAATCATAAATTGTAATCCCCCCAATACGCATATTTTCTGCTTTAAAAATTGAACGGTTAGCAATGGTTCCATTCCCAAGAATTTGTTCGGGGTCACCCACAAAACTATTCTTGTTAATTGCACCTTCTTTGAGTAATCTCAGGGCACTCCCCAATGATATGGATGGTCTGATGGCTCTACGGTCGAAAATAAAATTCAGTGTAAACCCATTCACAATGCAGTCGGCCTGAATCAATCCGCGTGGTGTTAAAATATAGGGCAGAATATGCTCTTCAGGATTTACTACAACTTCAACGCTGTTGCTTTCAAAGTCGGTTCTGATTTTGGGTTTTGGCACATAATCCTTACTCACAATCGAAAACTCTGTTCGCCGGTTCATCTGATGTGCGGCTTCTTTGGCATCCACTGTGGGGAGTGAATCAATAAAGGACTCGGTTAAAACAACTCCTTCGTTGAAGGTAAAAGCAGCTTTTGCAGATTTCTTTTTAACTTTAAAGGGAACCCTTTCTCCGTATCCTTTGGCAAGCATCCTGTCGGGATCAATACCCCGAAGAATTAAATAATCTACAACCGATTCAGCACGTTTTTGAGAAAGTATATCATTGCGCTGGTCATTGTCGCGGGCATCAGTGTGGGATGCAATTTCAACAACGATGGTTTCGTTGGCATCGAGGGTTTCGATGAGGCCTTGTAATGAGTCCTGAAACTGTGGCTTGAGTTCCCATTTTCCAAGATCATATAAAATTTCAGGCAAAACAATAGGTTCGGCAGGAATGGGTTCGAGGTTGAAATTCATTTCAAAATCTTTGCTGGCTTCAAGCCCAACAGTGGTTTCCATGGCTTTTTCATTAAAGTAATTATCTTTAACCACTATGATTTCAAAAGTTGTGTTGGCTTGTACCTGATCATCTGTAAATTCAAAGTATCCCACTGAGTTTGTTTTGGTATTCATGGTGGTACCATCCGAAGAAATCAGGCTGACGTCTGCACCTTCGATAGGTTGAAGAATGTTGTTATCCAGTACTTTTCCTACAACGGTGTAAAGCTTTGGCGGATTGATAAAAAACCAGATATCATCGCCCCCACGGCCACCTTTGCGATTTGAAGAAAAGAATCCTTGCTCCATGCCATCGGGATGCCATGTAATACCAAAATCATCATATTCTGTGTTGAGCGGTGGCCGTACATTTACAGGATCGCTCCAGGTATCATCTTCCAGTTTTTTGGATTTAAAAATGTCCAGTCCTCCCATTCCGGGATGTCCTGTGGAAGCAAAGTACAAAACCGAATCCCCCCTCATTGATGGAAAAACCTCATCTCCTTTAGTATTGATTGCACTGCCAAGATTACGCGGTGAGGAAAAATCACCACTCGCACCCTTCCTGCTTGCAATCCAAAGATCTTTGCCACCGGCACCTCCTTTTTTTGGAGATGAAAATATAATGAAAGTTTCATCAGGACTAACCGCCGGATGCCCAAAAACCGATGTACTGTCGCCTCCTAGTTCCACTTTTTCAGGTTCACCCCAGCCACGTCCCTGTTTTTTAACAACATATACCTGACACCCGTTTACCGTAACATTGTCCTTGCCGCATCGGGTAAAATACATTTTACTAAAATTTTCGTTAAAGGCAGATTGCCCTTCGTTGGCTTCTGTATTTACCACCTCGGTTTCATCAGCAAGAACCGGATTGCTCCAATCCATTTTTTTATCCTGTTTTGCATAATACAAATCTGTAAAACTCATGCCAGTCCATTCATCAGCATTTTTGCCTGTTGAGCCTTCACGTGAGGATGTAAAAATTACAGCATTGGCTGTTGGTTCGGCATAAGCAGGCGAAAAATCATCTTCTCTTGAGTTGAATCGTTTCAGTTTTTCAATTTGAAAATTTGAAGGATTTTCCAACCATTCCAAAGCCAGCTTACACGACTCCACACCTACTTTCCCCATCGGATCGCCAGGTTCCCGTTCAACATAAATTTCATAATTCCCGAGAGCTTCCTCATATTTTCCGTTTGCTCTCTGTGCATCAGCCAGTTTAAGCAAAACAACAGGTTCTGATCTGTCATAATTTGCCCTGACGAGTCTTTTATAAAAAGCTTCCGACCTGTTGGGCTGGTTCATCAGCCTGTAACATTCGGCCATTTGATAAGTGATCCTGTTTTTTTCCATTTTATTCCCTTTAACACGGGAATAAGCCTTTTTATATTTAGGAAGGGCCAGCGAATAGCGCATATTTTCAAAATCCAGATCGGCTGCTTCGGTTCGGCGACTTTGGGTGTGGCCATTATAAAATGAAAATAAAAGGGCTGTTACCAGAATTAAGGGCAGAAACTTTTGTAGCATTAATGTAATATTAATAATACGTAAATAAGAAAAAGATGAGGTATGTAATTGTTTTGACAATGAAATATGCATTTAAAAATTATTTTGTAAACGATATGCTTTTGGCTTTAGTATTTCTTAAAACCTTTGTAAATCTATCAGACAATATGTTATAGGTGTGGCTCTCTTTTTTGTTTTCCGGGATCAGGATTGTCTTTTTTCGCTGTTTTAGTTCTGTGATCAGATGTTTTCTTTACCAGAGGACTTTCCAGAGTGAGGTCTTTCTTAATATCATCAGCCTGCTTCCTGATGTCGTCGGTTTCTTTGGAAAGTTCATCACGAATTTCACTGGTGGCTTTTTTAACTTCACCAACAGCTTTGCCTATCCATCTGGCAATTTCCGGAATTTTATCCGGGCCAAAGAACAGAAAGACCACGAGCAAAACAATAAATATTTCGCCTCCGCTGATGCTAAAGAATCCTGTTATCAATTTTAAAGACTGTTGTTAATGGTATGAAAAATCCTGTTAATGCTTTGCAAAAATAAATAAAAAAGTCCCGCTCATATTTTTATTTACGAACGGGACTTCAATTTTTTTAAATCAGATGATATTTATTTTCTTGACTTTTTTACAGTTACTTTTTCCTCATCATTTTTACCACCTGAAGTAAGCAGATCGTATGCGATGGGGCTTGCAACAAATACTGATGAATAAGTACCTACAAGGATACCCACAAGCAAGGCAAAGGTAAACCCACGAATTACCTCACCTCCGAAAATAAAGATGATGAGCAAAACCAAAAGTGTTGTACCTGAAGTATTAATTGTTCGTGCCAGTGTGCTATTCAGGCCATTGTTAATGTTATCACTCAATTTACGTTTTGGATGGAGGAATACAAATTCCCTGATCCTGTCAAAAATAATTACAGTATCGTTGATAGAATAACCAATGATGGTGAGGATAGCAGCAATAAATGCCTGATCCACCTCGAGGTTGAAGGGTAAAACATTGTAGAAGAGTGAGAAAAGGCTAATGGTTATGAGGGTGTCATGGAATAGTGCAATAACCCCCGACAAGCCATATTGCCATTTCTTGAACCGGATGGCGATGTAAATAAAGATCACAATCAAAGCAAAGATTACTGCAAGATATGCGCGGTTACGGATATCATCGGCAATGGTAGGCCCTACCTTTTGTGAGCTTAAAATACCAATCAGTTTATCCTCTTCGGTATCGGCGCTAAAACTATGGTAGGACATATTTTTATCAAGGTAAAATTCCTTTAATCCGCTAAAAAGTTTATTTGTGATAATTGAATCCACAGACGGATCAGTATCATCAATCAGATATTTAGTGGTGACTTTTACCTGTGAATTCGGGCCGAAAGTTTTTACTTCGGGCTGCTGATCGAATTCTTTTTCAAGTGCTGTTCTGATTTCACTGGTAACCACCGGCTGATCAAAGCGGATAACATAAGTTCTGCCTCCTGAAAAATCAACACCAAAATTTAATCCTCTCGTGGCAAGGGAGCCAATCCCAAGGATAATTACAATAGTAGAAGCGATGTAGGCAATTTTTCTTACACCGAGGAAATTATAATTCGCATTGACAAGAACATCATTTGTTACTTTATTTCCAAAAGGAATGTTTTTATTTCTATCAAGATAAAAGTTGAAAACCAATCTTGAAATGAATATAGCCGAGAACAGGGAGGAAATAATACCTATAATAAGTGTCGTAGCAAAGCCCTGTACAGGTCCTGAACCGAAAGTGAACAATACAATGGCTGTGAGCAAAGTGGTTACGTTACCATCGATAATGGCTGAATAAGCATTTTTATAACCATCGGTGATAGCAAGCCTCATCCCCTTACCAGCTCTGATTTCCTCTTTGATACGTTCGTAAATAATTACGTTGGCATCAACGGCCATACCAAGGGTAAGCACGATACCGGCAATACCTGGCAATGTAAGAACAGCTCCAACGGATGCCAAAACTCCAAAAATAAAAAAGATGTTGGTCAGCAGCGCCATGTCAGCAACCCAGCCAGCCCTGTTGTAATACAACCACATGTAAAGGAGTACAAGGAAAAAAGCAATAATAAATGAATTTAACCCATCAGTAATAGCCACTTTACCAAGTGATGGGCCAACAACAGCTTCTTCAACAATTCTGGCAGGTGCAGGAAGTTTACCAGCTTTCAGGATATTTGCAAGATCCTGAGCTTCTGCAACCTCAAAGTTTCCTGATATTTGTGATCTGCCTGTAGGAATTTCATCATTGACGTTGGGAGCTGAATACACATAATCATCCAGAACAATGGCAATCTGGCGGCCTATATTGTCGCCTGTAATTCTTTTCCAAATTCGTGCACCATCCGAGTTCATCGCCATATCAACTACCACGCGCTGGGTTTGATCGTAGTTCTGACCTGCATCCACAATCACATCGCCGTCCAATGCGGCAGAACCGTCACGTGAAGAAACTTTTAAAGCATACAATTCGTGGTGGCCTGTGTAATATTGTGATTCTTTGATACCCCATGCAAGTTTAAGGTCGCGGGGCAACACATCTTTAACTTTACGTAAAAGATTATTGACCATTGCGGTGTCCTTGACCTGGGCAAAACCTACGGTTGCGCTCTGGGCAGCATTGGCACCACCACTTTGATTGGGAATATAATTGGGAACCAAGTAAGCAAACAAAGGATTAGCTTTGGCAAATTCTTCGCTTCTTTCACCGGCATTAACCGTAATGCTGTCTTGCTCAAACTGATCAAGCAAATCAGTACCTGTAGAGTCGGATTCCGTAACTTCAGTATCTGATGTTTCCACCTCACTATCTTCTGCTCCGGCTTTGGCGGTTTCTGCCAATGGGCTGTCTTTTACAACCTCATCTAAAATCTTTTCAGTTTTTAGAATGTCAACAAGTTTTTTGTTGGCCTCTCCAAAATAGCCCTGAATCTCATTGA
>JAIOZV010000099.1 GCA_021740425.1 Bacteroidales bacterium
CACATTGATGCTGAGTTTGGTGTCGCCGGATTTTGTATAGAGCTGCGGCGCTGCGTCAATGCCCGATAGTTTGTAGGCATCAAACGCGTTATCGAAGTTAGTGGTTGCCTCCGGATTAAAATGGATATAGGTTTTATCTGAAAAACCATTGCCTTCCACTTTCAATACCAATAAATCCTGAACAGATTCTTTTGGTTTGAGAAAGTTGGTCGAAGTGTGGGCTCTGGCATCGTTGGAGATGGTGAGCGATGGGTTTTCGGAAGCTTTTATGAAAAAGCCGTTCATGGGTGGAATGACTCCATCATCCAGGCCGCCGACAGTTCCATTCCAGCTCAGGTATTGTCCGGCATCGCCATCAAAAACATATACTGAGCCGTCGATGTTGGTGCGCTCACATTCATCCCAATCCAGCCCGGAAGGGTAGGGGTTTCCCATCAGGTTCCAGCCGATGCCGCCGCTTTCGGTGCAGGTGATGGCCGGAGTGGTGGTTCCATCAAAGGTAAACCCCCCTGTGTTGAGTTCGCCTACAAAAGATTTTGTAACATCCACAACATAAGCAACATTATAGCCGCGACCAACCATGAAGTTTTCTTCAAAAGCAGGATCCCAGTTTCCGGAGTTGTCTTTTACATTTATCCAGAGATATTGCTGTTCGGAAAATTTATAAAAATCCTCATCCGGTTCGGGCGGGCTGGCCACAAAGTCCGGTCGGATGGGTTGCTGAACCATTGGCGATGAAAGATAGTGCCAGCCGGTGGCATCAGCCTCGTATTTTGGGATGTAGCATTGGGCAGTTGCGTTTACACCTTCGCTTTTATGAATCAGCGAAGCTGTTCGGGCAGCGTCGGATTTCAGGACCAGTCCGCTGTTTCCGTTTCCATTGGTCAGTGAACCTGTAACGGTGAGGTAATTCGTGTGCGAAACCGCAAGCGAGGATGATGCCTGTACGGACAAATCCGCCAGGGTTTCATCCTGATCAAGAACAACATCGTTGTTGATCTGAACGCGGGACCAGTCCTTCTGTGGCACACCCTGCCCGGAAGCCCATGTAGCTGTGGCACTCCAGTCACCATCGGCAGCACTCTGAAAGGGTACAGGGGCGGTGGAAGCATCCCAACTGCTGTTATCCATGTGGTGAAGGTTTCCTGTATGCTCCCCTGCCAGCTCCGAAACCTGTGAACCAGTTTCTTCATCTAATTGCCAGTAGGCCACCATGCCGCGACCGGTTGTGTTGGGGAGCGTCCGGTACATGTCCGCCCTGATGTCGTCGATGTCGCGGGCAAAATTCCAAAGCCTCACTTCATCCAGCCGGCCATCCAGGGTTTCGGTAACATGGCTGAACGAAAAATTCCCGGAAGGAGATAAAAGTTCCTTTCCCGGCGAAATCGAGTTTACCAGCTCGCCGTTGTAGTAAAGCTTCATAGCGTTCCCATCGTAAGTACCTGCGATATGTTGCCACACAGCGGTTTGTAAAACGCCGTTCGCCCGGATGGAATGATGGTTACCATCGATGTCGCTGATATAAAAATGCAATTCATCGCTTCCACCATAGGTTGACCCGTCATAACGGATTACGGCCGCTTCCGGATAGATTGAAACATAGCGCTGCACTTCCTGCGGGAGGCTATTGTGGAAAATCCAGGCTTCGATGGTGAAGGCCTTTAAGGTGTGCGAAATGCCTGCGCCTTCCACATAATCCAGCTCGCCGTCGAACTTTAGCATATTACCGACTTCCTGATTGGGAGGCAGTCTCCTGCAAACTGCAAACTGGCTGAAAGTTGAAATATCATCAAAAACTACCCGGTCATTGTCCGCATCTGCGGAAGCTGCACTGAGTGAATAACTCCAGTAAGTGTCAGCATTGGAATCGCGCGTGAAAAGTTTTATCTGTGATGGTGACGAGGCATCTGCTGCCACAATATCCTCTGCAACATCAAAAGTGAGATCGGCACTGAAACTGCCTGACCCGTAGCGCTCAACAATCCAATATTGTTCATCAAACAAGCTGGGGCTGAGGTTGGGTGTTGTGTCAAGTTTTGAAACCACGATCTCATCTTCACCGTTTTTTTCGGAAAAGTTGATGGTTAACGCTGTTCCTGAGAATTCAACCAGGCCGGGGGAATTTACGATTTGGGTATTACTTGTTCCGCCAGCGGCGGGCACTGAGGATGAAACGAAACACTCGCCGGCTGACATATTCTGAAGATTTCCGTTGTTCCCTCCGGCAATATCTATCAAAATGCCATCAAAATCACGGTTAAACTGATGATAACACACCAGGCTGTCAGGGATCGGATTGGTAACGAGGTGCATGTTTTCACGGATTTCCTGCTCGCTCAGTGCTTTGTTCCAAACCCTGAGTTCGTCGATTTTTCCAAGGAAATCATTTCCAATGGTTACCGGTTTGGTATTGTGTGTAAGATTGCTTTCAATATCTTCCGTTCCTTTTACGCCGTTGAGATAGATTGTAATATCAAACCCGCCAAATTCCCTTTTTTTGCATACCCCGGCTACATGGTTCCACTTGTTGAGGAGCGCAGTTCCGGTAGTTTGCACGTAACCAAAAACGCCAGTTGAATCAACCGAGAAATCCAGCACCGCTATTGCCGGGCTGTAGAAAAGTTTCACCGACCAGGCGTCCCCTTTTTTTATCAGAAGATGATTATCTTCTGTCATCTCATTGCAATACATCCAAAACTCCACGGTAAACGAGTCGTCAAAATCAAAGCGGTTTTCATTGTCAAGGGTGATGAGGTCATCAGCATCTGAAAATAATACTGCACCACCTGCATAACCATCCGAAGAAGTTTCATTTTCGTAACATCCCATATCAATTCTGCCATTTTGAATGCGGGGATTTCCGGCCAGGTCAGTGGTGCCAACATCCGTTGTGTCGGTGGAGGCATCGCCTGTGTTCAGGCAGGGAGAATCTTGGCTTAGCTGTTGGGGGTGGTTGCCACTATCAGCAAATTGTGGGTCTGCATCAATATTGTTTTTATAATCGCCTGTGTAATTGTTAAAGTAGCCGCCAAAACCTGCGGTTCCCCCTTCCAAATCACAATAATAAAAGTTAGGTTGGCCCGAATCATCGTACATATAAACATTGGGGCCATCATAATTTTCTATGTAATTGCCATAAAAAATACAGTTACGGAAATCAGGAGAAGAGTTGCTATTGATTCCAAATTGCAGGCATCCGGCAAAATTATTAGCATGGTTTTTACAAAACGTATTGTTGAGAAACAGTGGTGAAGCATTATTAAAAGTAACCGCTCCACCGGCAGTACCGGCATGATTCTCAGAAAAAAGGTTATTGATAAATGGCGCGTTGTAATTATGAAGATCTATTGCAGCATCGTATGGTGCATAATTATGTGTAATTCGATTTTCGGAAAATATAAGCTCTCCGCCAAAAATGGCCATTCCACCTGCCCCACCGCCTGCAGTATTATGGCTTATATTGTTGCCGTTTACTTTACCATTCGTAGTTGTAAGATAACATCCACCGCTGTATGATGCATGATTAAACGAAATTTCGTTGTCGCACAACTCCAGATTACCTCCATTGCTGTATGTTCCTCCACCATTGCAATCTGCATGGTTATAAGTAATGATGCAATCTGAAACCGCGGTTGTACAATTATGCAGGTACATGCCCCCGCCATTTGATGGTGAGGACAAATTGCAATCGCCGTTTTGGGCAGTGTTGTCGGTGAAAGTACAATTTATTAAATCCAACGTTGAATTATAGCCATACAATCCACCCCCATAAATACCTTCATTGTCGCTAATCAAACAGGAGGTAAGGGTTATCGATGAGTTTTGTATAGCCACCGCTCCTCCCTTGCTATATGCAAAATTGTTGCTGAACCTGCAATCGGAGATTTCAACCTTGTTCCAGTTGTAAATACTCATAGCTCCCCCGGTACCATTATTCAAACTGCTAACGCTGAACCTGCAAAACCTGAATATGGATGAATCGTTAGCTGCCTGGAGGTTATGCAAACTTATGCCTCTCCACCACCAATAAGGCCAGATAAAATTGGTGGTAAAAACCACACTGTCGTTTTCCTCGCCAATGGCTACAATATTTCCTTTAACATCAATGCTATAATCGCCTGCAACATACACTACAGTTCCTTTTTCGATGGTAAGCGTTACCCCGTCACTCACAGTTACATTTGCTGTAATTGTAACCGTATCGGCACACCAGTGTGCATCCTGATCGAGCGTGCCCCCAAAAGAAGTGGTTGCCTGGCTTTGGTTTTCATAGGCACCCATGTCAATTCGTTCTTCGCAACCCTGGGCAACGCGGGGATTTCCGGCGAGGTCCAATTCCGGCAGATAAAGACCAGACAAGTCCGGCTTTCCTGTATTCAGGCAAGGTGAACTTATCTGTATATTGTATGGGTGATCTCCTGAGCCGGTAAACTGCGGATCCGCATCCAGATTATTTTCGTAGTTGCCATTGTAATCATTGGCGCCCCACCCGCCAAAGCCGGCAGTACCGCCGCTCACAATGCAGTAATAAAAATCAGGATCACCGGCATTGGTATTCATAGCTACCTCATCACCATCTTCGGTAGCCGAATTATTATATAAAATACAATTGGTGAATACCGGGGCACTGCTGTTATCAACCATTATGGCACCGCCCCAGTATTCGGCGTTGTTGTCGGCAAAGGTGTTGTTTGTAATTTGAGGACTTGAAAATGCAAAATTCAAAGCACCACCATTTCCTGATGTATGATTATTGCTAAACAGATTTCCTATTATTCGTGGGTTTGCATGTTCAACCTGAATGGCCCCGCCATCTATAACTGCTGAATTATTATCAAAAATATTGTTGATGATGTGCGGACTTGCATAATTGCAAAAAATTGCTCCACCCAATCCTACCACAGAATTGTGGCTTAAGGTTGAATTGCGAAGGCTGATTTTGCCGAAATAATCGAAAACAAATACACCTCCGCATTGCCCGTAAAGTGTGCTTTCGTCGTTGGCCTTGCTGTATTTAAAATCGCAATATGCAAACTTTGAGCTGTCGGATGAACTATTTGTAAATACGAACTGAATCTGATTCCAGCCGGTGCTTTGGCTGGAGGGAAGAAAAAATATAGAATCAGATGCTGTGCCTTCTGCCAGAATATTTCCAATTACCCTTAGTCCGTAAAAACCATCAAAAGTTACCGTTGTCCCGGGGTTTATGGTAAGCGTTACACCTTCGTCTATTTGGGTATTTGCTGTAACCGAAACATTGCCACTCCAGGTTGTGTTTTCGGTAATGTGAATATCCTCCCGGCTTTGGGCAGACAAGTCATTTATATTAACAAATAAAATGCTTAAAGTCAGTATTGCCGTTGTAAGAATTGTAGATGTTTTCATGGATCAATATATTTACCTGGTTACACTCATTTTTAAACTTGACTGGTGGTTGCCGGTGGTGAGCACACAGGTGTAAATTCCTGTTTCGAGATTGCTTACATCGAAAATAGTCTGGAATGCTCCCTGCGGCAGCTTTTGGTTGGTAACATTGCTTACAAGCTTTCCATTAATATCGAAAATATCAATGTTGACCTGCGTCGGTTCTTCCAAATTAAAGGTTATGGTTGTGTAATTGCTGCACGGGTTTGGATAACAATTTAAGCCATTGTTGATTTCGGCGGGAGGGTAGCTTTCTTCTATGCCAACAAAATACCCGTCTTCATCCACATCTTCAATATTTCCATCATCATCAATTACAAAACTGCGCAGCACAAGATTCATGTAAGGGTCACCAAACATCCTGGCATTCTTGGGCACGAAGGAGGCATTTGTTGCCGTCATCGGGAATTCGTTTGTGAGCATTAGCAGTGTATCATTGTTAGCGTAAGAAAGTGCTAAAGCCTTAATCTGATGGCTGGTATCGCAAACAAATCCATTGCCCGGAATGGGATTCCAATCGTTGCTGTTGTTGTTTATCAGGCCGGTAATTACATCTATCCTGCTAATCATATTTAAGGTATCCTTCGGGATGATTTTTTCTATTTTATAAGCGATGGTTGCTTTGCCCATGCTGTTGATAGCAAGCGCAGGGTATTGCAGATGGTGCAGGGTATCGATTAATAAAACCGTCCTCTCATTTAATCCCCAGTTTTCCAGATCGTTGTTCCATGCCAGCAACGACAAATCTTCATACTGGTTCTCAGGTCCGTCATCGATGTAGCTTGTAATTACTATCCCACCCAGGTCATCCGTAAATTGCATATTGTAATAGTTAGGGCTTTGGTTTTCTTCAAACACAAACACATCAAGCGGTTCTGACCATGATCCGTCGTAAATGGAATACAGCAGTTTTTTCTGGTTTAGGGTGTTTTCGCAAAGTTCTATCCAGGTCAGCATTGCTTTTCCCTGATTAAATGCGGCAAGTTGGAGTTGTGTTTTTGCTCCCGCTGTTTGCACCATAACCTGCGGTGTGGAGTGTGTCCATTGCGCGCCTTGCCTTTCGATGATTGAAAACCACAGTTCAGCATCACCACTTTGGAGATTTGATACCTGCCAGGCCAACAATGCTTCCGATTCCGAAAGGACGGCAATTTTGGGATTTGCTTCGGCCCTGCCGGTGGAACGTCCGGAAAAATCATCGGTAATGGCCTCCAGTTGCAGGGTTGTAGCGTTTTCGAGATCATAAATGGCAAACCAGATATCCAGGCTGCGGGCGAAATCCTCAAGTGGCTTTTCCTGTTTGAGCAATCCAAATGATTTTGGGTCGTGCCTTGATTGTGCCCAGGTAAGCAACATCAGGTTTTCGTCGATGCTTTCTGAAACCGGATTATGCTGTGCATGGTTATTTATTGAGATGGTTTGGGGCGTAGTGAATTTCCCTGTGTTTTTGTTTAGGTAGGATACTTTTGTGCTTCTTTCTCCATACTCTTTCCCCCGTTCAATCCAGGTAAACACACATTTGTTGTCGGAAGAAGCGAGGGAGGGGTATGGTACAGGCTGGTTCATTTTGGTAAACCAGCTTACCGGTGTGATGTTTCCGGTAAGGTTTGGCATTTCGCTAAAAGTACTTTTTGAGGCCAATGCCGGATACTTTGAATCAATAGGAGGGAAGCAATCGGAAAGGTCATCGCCCCAAAAATTATGCGAATAAAACATCTTTGGCCCCCAAAGGTTTTTCTCATACCATCCCCAGAGGGCATCAATGTAAAAGCGGCCATAAATTTGAAAGTCAGCGGATTTTAGCGGGCGGGTTGCTGTTGCAGGAAGGGTGTGATATGAGTGACCATATCCAAGAGCCACCCTGCCGTCGATTCCAAAATATCCGGAAACCAAGCCATCGAGTAATTCAGCTCCCAGCGACAATTCTATGCCATAAGAGCCGGAATAAAAATGGTACGATGAACTATTTTCGTAAGCGTGGGTGTGGTTAGGATTTGCATCAATTTCCAGGTTGCCGGTGGATCCCCATTTACCGGTTACTGTGTCAATTTGGAGGCGGAGGCGCGAAGCATATTCGAATTGTAAACTTGCTGCAAGTTTAAATGAAGGTTTAATCACATTGGTTATGGGTTCTACCGATTCGGCGGCATCAAATATCTGAGCGATCCGCTTGACAACATCATCAAAAACCAGGAAATCGGTAACAGCCCCACCCCCCATATAATAGTTTTGAATGGCGATGAGGTTGTCGTCATCATCCAAAAAATATGCGTTGTTTTGTGAATTGTTGAAATTAAATCTTACAATTGATGATGTGCCAAAGCCAAGTGGGATAAAACTGTTATAAAATTCGGCTGAATCTCCCAGGGCAAGCGAATCTTGTGAAATAAAAAACACCAAAGGAGCCTTCACTTGAGGGCTTTCAATTTTACTTTCCATCCCGCCAACCATAGGTACCCATTCCGGGATTTCAACTCCCACAAAATTATTGATGAGCCAGCTTTTCTCAAATGGTGTTGAAATTTTGAAGGAAACCTGATTGCCATTTTGCTCAATATCCGTAAAATCATCATCATCCACAAAATCGAACCACCGGGGCCGCGTGCGTTGAATGGTAACCGGAAAAGGACCTTCTACGGCTGCCGGATGTGGGTTGGTTCCGAGGTAGTATTCAATCCTCAGGTAGGACACCGGCGGCGAAAGGCTGGCCATATCATAGCTTGCCGTCCATAAGGTATCCGAAACTTTTTGGGCATCCACAGTGCCGATTTCTTTATTCTCGCTGTTCGTGTAAACCAGTTTTACTTTGGTCAGGTCGGATAATGGCTCCATGGTGATGGTGTAATCGCTGAAATGCTGCATGGTTCCCGGAGCAATGGCCTGAGTAAACGGCCCGGGATTGCTGTAGATTTTCGGTGGAATTATCGGGTGAATATAAATTGGAACCGCATCGGCATTAACAGTAACATGGTTGTTGCTGTATGTTTTAAACCCCGATTCAATACTCAGATAACTTCCGGGCGGAGCATCACCCATATCAATGAAGTAAGCATCCTGTCCCGGCGGCGAAGTGTAGTAGGTATAATCTTCGCCGATCAGTTCATGGTCTGAAGTATAAAATCTATACCCGATAAAGTTTTTATCCCAGTCATTTTGACCTTCATAGGTCGTATCGCTGTAAATCCACAATTCATTTGAAATCGCTGTACCCTCATTAAAATATCCCTGCCCGAGCGAAAGGCTGAAGTTAAAAGTTGTTCCGGGATAGGGATCTTCAACCAGGAAATTTCCCAAGTCATATTCTACACCATCATCCGGGCCTTCGGGGTAAAAAACCCGTGCAAAAAAAGTATATGTTCCCGGATCATGATTTTGAACTTTTTTGTTCCAGATCAGGTAAGACGGGTTTTCAACAGTGAGCCAAACGGGAGTGCTCCCCTTTAAACTTCCGTTGTTGCTGCCGGCAAAATCGGTAATAGCGGTTCCCGCGCCTTCGTTGAGTTTGTAATATAGGCTTTGGTCAGGCTGAGGCCCTTCGGTAAACCTGATCGCGTTGATCTCATCATAAGTAAGCGATTTATCAAAAACCCTGATTTCCGAAAAACTGCCTTCGAAATAAGTGGCAACTTTTTCATCTGAATTTTGATGCTGCCCGATGCTCTTTCCCAAAATCCACCACCCCTCGAAATTTAAAGGTTCTGAAATATATTTATCATCCACAAGGCTGCCATCTACATAAAGCAATGCACTTGTGTTTTCGCCGGAGGCAAGCGCAATGTGATGCCATTCGCCGTCATTGTTAATGTTGAGGCCATACAGGTTTATGGTATTGTCCGGAGTTTGGAGTATGCAATGGATCGAGCCATCAGGTTTTAAAATAATTTCACGGTCGTAATTTGCAACATTGTTTCCATTCTGTTTATCGCTAAACGACATCAGCAATCCTCCGTCTTTGGTGGTTGTTTTCATCCAGAACATCATCGTACACTCTACGGGGGCGTTTATTTTTGATGATGTTTCGATATAATTATTATCACCATTAAGCGTGAGTGAATGTTGGTAAGGGATGGATGTTTCGGTAAACGAAATCGTATCAAAGTACTCGTCCCCTTTTTTAAGGCCTAAAATTACTTTACCGGTATATTCAGGAAAATTTGAAACCGTAACAGGACAATAGGTTTTGGCCATATCCGCCGGAGTGCTGAAGTATTTGTTCCAGTTGTATTGGGGCGTTGCTATGGGAGGAGGCGCCAAACAATGCAAAGGATATTCGGTTTGAAGTCCCTCCGGTTTTTTGGGGTTATAATGCTCTACCACTTTTAGGGTGTTGATATTGTAAGGAAGTGAGGCAAAATCGTATTCAAGCCTTGTAATGGAATTTTCCGTCATTCTTATTTGGCGATCGATGATTTGGTGGCTTCTGTCGAGAAATTGAAATTCAACGGAATCAGTTTCCTCCGATGATGATTTGATTATCAGCGTATCGATAACCAATTGAATGGCCGGGTGCTGGGGGAGAAGAATGGCTCCGCGTTTTAGCACGCCCATATTGTTGTTGTAGCTTTTATCCGAGATGATGTTGTGACGGTTTTTCAGGTCATCAAAATTCCAGTAACCTTCCAACGATGGCTGCTGCAATGGTGCATGGCGGTTATGGCTTATTATTTCCTGATGTGTTAACGCCTTCGACCAGATTCTTACTTCGTCGATTGCCGGGAATAAAAAAACATTATCTGCATGGTGATTGCCAATATACAGGGGTTGGGTTTTTCGCAGGAGGTAATACCAATAGGAATGTTGTAAAATGTTTTCATAGTTAAACTGATTAAAAAAAATACCTGGCAGCTCGTTGCCATCGATGTAAAATTTTCCGGTTGGATAGTTTGCCTGATCATAATAGCATGTAAATGCAATGTGGTGCCACTGTTCATCACCCAAAAGGTTTTTTGAAAAATCCACACTCCACAATTCCCTCCATGTCAAATTTGCTAGCGATTCAAGACTAAGCAAATAGTTACCCTGACTGTCCCCGCCCAGGTAAAAATCAAATACGGAATCAACCCTCATGATGGTTTGGGTTTTGTAATCACCGGATAATTGTTCAAAATCGAATTTAATCCAGGCTTCAAATGAATAACTGCTTTTGAGCAGGTCCACACTGTAAGGTCCCGGATAAATATCAAAATATCTTTGTCCGGGACCGTTCTGGATTTGCGCGTGCATAACACTGTCGGTTGACATGGATTGGCCACTTAATTGATTTTGAGTAAAAACCCCGATTGAGTCTGTAAGCGATTGTTCAGGTGATTTGAATTCCAGAACGGGTTTTTGAGGAAGAATACCAAGAGGTTTGGGATAGTGCAACCCCTTTTTCGGTCCGCCTTCGCATCTTACGATGATGTCGAGATGGTCAGTATTGATGGGCAGGTTATCCATCCGAACATTGCTGTATGTTGCCGAATCAAGGTAATTCCCCGATGTTGCCGTAACGATTTGAGAGGAAATCACCGTTGAATCGGTATCGAAGATTTTGAATTCAACAGTATCGGTTCTGGGGGGCAGGACTGAAACGGAAAAAGTATTTTCAATTTCCGGGGCAGGTTGCCAAAGTGTATCGGAGAAGGTGTAGTTATTTGACAGAAAAGGGCCCCATCCTGCTGTTGCTTCAACCTTAAGGGTGTCAGGATAAACCGTGTAAGGAATTTTATAAACAGCTATGCTGTCATCCTGGTAATGTAGCTCAATTTGTAGCTGGGGCGAGAGCGGAAAATTCATTGTGTCTGATTCAAAGCCCCAAGCTGCAGTTGAGATATTACTTCCGGTTTGGATGTAAGCGTCATCCACCTGATTTCCATTGGCGTCAATCATTTTCATGATCACTTTATTTGTGTTGTCCGGCAGCTTGTACACCATAAACAAATTTGATCGCTTTGCGCTGATGATATACGGTCCATACCCGTTCAGGGAGTTTATTTTAATTTGCGGCAGCGTGGTTGTATCCGCGTAGTGCTGAGAAAAAGCCGGAAATTGAAAAAGATACACAAGTATTACAAGGAGCATCAATGACAGTTTAATGGTTTTCATAGCTCATATTTTTTCTGTATTTCAATTTTACCGGACAATAATGATTTTAATTTCATTTGATAATCTTGTGCATGCTTACGCCATCAGCGTTTTCCATCCTTAAGAAATACATGCCTTTGGCCAGGTTTGACGTTTCCAGCTCAACGCTTGAAATGCCGGGACTCTGATGACTGTTTGTAACATTGCAAACCAGGCTTCCATCCATTGAGTACAAATCAATTTTTACGCTTCCGGTATCCGGCACTTCAAACCGGATCAAAACGCTATTGCTAAATGGATTGGGCATTGCGGTAATGCTTTCCTGGTGCACAGGTAAAAAATCATCAACGGCAGTGGGTCCGGCGCCTCCGTCTATGTGGAGGTTTTGGGCGTAAATGCCTGTGAGATCCGAATGAGCCGGATCATTCCGGTTATCCGCCCAAACCAAAACCCATTGGTCGCCAACAAGGGCGCTGTTTCCGAATCTGAGTTTGTTACTGGGAGCATTTGATATCAGGGGCTTTCCGGGATTCCATGCCATTTGCCCGTCCCGGTTGATTTTCATGGCATGATATCTTGACATGATCAGGTTGTCTGAGGATTCAATCTGGAGGAACTCTTTCTCGAAGAACAAGGTGATTTCATCAGGACGACCCTGACAGATATTTTGCAGGATTATGAGGGTATCAGAAACCTGGTACATGCCATCGAACATCATTCCTCCGGACTGCCATTGTGGTTCTCCGGATAAATTGAATTTTTGACCGAATATGGCGTTCATGACCCCTGTTCCGATGATTTCCCTAAGTTCATTCCAGAAAACAAAGGTTTCACCATAGTCGGGAAGATATGCAACCTTAGGATATGTGTGATGGAATTGTACAGAATCCGATACGTTTATTCCATTGGGCGTCCATTGTGGTTGCCCGTTTGCATCGATGTGTTGAATGTAACAGGAATAGTTCGGTCCTAATGGAAAAGCCATCCATGCAATAACAAAGCCACCACTCCCATCGGCAGTGAGCGAGGGCATAAACGGCTTCAGGGGCATATTGTCTGCGTCATCCACCGCAACTTTTTCATCCCACATAAAGTTTCCGTCGCTGCTAATTTTCTGTGCATAAATGTACATGTTCGGCCAGTTTCCCATGGCAGTGTCCACATGTTCAACCTCAACCCATGCGGCGATAACCGAATTGTTATCCGATTTTAAAAAGTACGGCATGAGGCAGTGCATCGAGTCATTGCTAATGGCAGTATAATCTGCCCAGGAAGCTGTACCGTCAGCGGCTAATTTTTGCAACATAATTTCTGAATAGCCCTGACCGGATGGTTCATGTTCCCAGCCGAATATTGCACTGTTGTCGTCGAGGATCACGGCTTTTGGGGAAGGATTAAACCCGCCGGTATTTGAGAGTCCAATGCCATCGTCTCCCCATATAAAATCACCATTTGCTGAGATTTTATATGCAAACACGTTGCTGTTGCCTGTTCTCAGATCCTGAGTTGCCAGGATGGCATTCCCATCGTTGTCGATCTTAAGATCATAATCGGTAACCCAGGTCATGGTCGGGTGATCGCTGATCAGCAAACCATCATCAGCCCAGAGTTTGTTACCATCTGCATCCAGTCGTTGCATAAATACAGCAAACTGGTAGTTCGTACCGGTTGAAAACCAGGAAATGAAGCTTTCGCCGTTGGAAGGGTTGGTCACTACTTTTGGAAGTAGCTGGTAATTGGCATCGTCAAAGACCACTGTGTTTTCTTCCACATTGTCGGTCCATTGTGCAAAAGACCAAAGCGGAATGAGGAGGAAGTAAAGAATAAAGCCGGTTAAATTTTTCATAATAGCTCCTTTTTTTATAATATGAAATAGTTTAGATAAATCTATCAATATGATATTTACATTCCGATACTCAGTCATTGGGCATACCTTGCACTTCCGGCTTCTCCTCAATTACCTCAAAAGAGGAAAACTCCTGATAAGGAATCTCAATGATTTTAATATGATCGATGTGAACCGGAGAAAATCCTTCCTTACAAAATTCCTGGAACTTGTTGATGTTTTCCTCACTGCCCGAGGCAATTACTCCTACTGATTTGTCATCTTCATAAAAAACCACGCCGGTTACTCCCGAAAAATCGGCTTTCGCTTTCAGGTAATATCTGAAGCCTGTTTTATACACCGAGCCGCTGATCTGTATTTTGTTGCAAGGCATGGAGCAAAAATAACCTGCTAGTCAGTGAAATAAAAAAAACACAACTGTTTCTGGGTAAACAGGACTTTCTTTAGATAAAAAATTTTTCACATAATGTTGTTATACAAATATATGCAGATGAGGGATAACCTTGAGTGGTTCTCCGATGCAGGCTACTTGCGCTATTACTCCCTCTGTGTAAAAAGTTTTGGCTCCTGGTGATTCAAAACAGAAAAATGAAAAGAGCAGGGACAGTAAAGACGCAGACTATAAGGGTTACGACCACAGTGGTGGAAACCAGTTCCGGATTACAGTTGTATTGTTTGGCAAATACTGCACCCAGAATGGCTGAAGGCATGGCTGTTTCAATGATGATGATTTCCTTCATCATTTCGGTGAATTGGGTATTTTCAATCATCAGGAAGGTAAGTACAGGTTTTAGAAGCAATTTCAGCACAACAGCCAAAGCAAGGAAGAGTAAATAACGGCCTGTGACTTTTAGCTCGATCATCAGACCGACAGCCAAAGCTACCATGAGTGTATTGGCTTGAGCAATTAAATCCAAAATCCTGTTGACCATCAGGTAAGCTTCGTTTGTTTGTGGGATTGAAATGAAAGAAAATGCGACTCCTAAAACCAATGAAATAAAAACAGGAGAAATCATAAACCCGCCCGCCGACCGCAGAATAATCTTATTGTCAACACTTGAGCCACCAAAATACATGGCAATGAGCGGGCCGAAGATGAACAACAGAAACCCGACACCAAATTCGCTTGTGAAAACGGCCTCCTGCATTGCCTGTAAATCTCCGGAAAAGGTCTGGCTGATTAGTGGATAACCCAGCATGGTTGACATCCCAAAAGCTGAAACCAAAATCAGAGCCCCGGTTTCAACCCTTGATAACCGGAGTGATCGGGCAATAGCCCATGCAAGAATTCCAATTCCGGTTTCCACCAGAACCATGACCAGTGCCATTTTTAAATAAGCACTGTTGAAACTCTGCCCGATCAAAG
>JAIOZV010000100.1 GCA_021740425.1 Bacteroidales bacterium
ACAAAAAGGCAACAAAAGAAAAAGTGAAAGGGCAAATTGGTTTTTGTGCCCCATCACACCCCCGATTTGATAGAGCGTTGAGAAAAGCTCGGTATCGGTTTCAACCGGCGAAATGTTGAAGTATTGGGAAATCCCGTTAATTCCTGCAATCAGGGTGCTTATCACAAAACCTTTTGTTATGAGCAAGTGATAATTTCTAACCCTTGTAAAAATGCCAGTGGCAATTATGAGCAAAACGAATGACAGGAGTGTTTTTGAAATGTCAAAATAACCTTCAACCGGGTTTATCGCAAAAAATGAAGAAAGCAGGGTCAGTCCAAAATAAGCAAGAAAAAGCGGGAAAATTGCAAGATGCAGAAATTTAAAATCCAAATTCCTATGAACGAATTGATAAACCAGGGGAACAATCAAAATCAATAAAAATATATTCAATGCCAACATTCTGATGCTGATTACGGGATCGATGGTTTGTTTGGAAAACAAAACCGGCAACAGAATAATTATCAATCCGATGAACAAAAACAGAGCTATTGGTTTTGTAAGCCCGGCAGTATGTTTATTTTTGGCCTTTCTTTTCGACATATTAATATTGATTAAGAGCAGCAAATATAAAAATTCAGGTTAATATTGATTTTAATTTTACAAACAATCGGATTGATCAAAGCATTTAATAGTTTTTAACTCACAACTCACAACTCACAACTTTTAACTCGCCTATTATGATCTACATCCTCACAGGAATGCACCGCTCAGGCACTTCAATGTTTGCAAGATTCATCCATGAATCAGGCATTAACATGGGTGGTGAATTTTACCGTGATGAAACAGCCAATAAATACGGCCACTACGAAGACATCGATTTTCTAAACCTTCAGCGACGGGAGTTGGCAAGGGCATTCAAAGGTGAAGATTATCTTGTTTTTAAAGATTTTGTGCTTTCAAATCAATTTGTCAGCCAGGCTAAAGAGCTATTTGAAAAACGCATCGATCACCACAAGGGAAATGATTGGGGTTGGAAGGATCCGAGAACAACGGTTTTCTTAACTCACTGGCAAAACATCAATCTTGACATTCGTTTTATATTCATGGTAAGAAAACCCGAGTCCGTCATCAATTCATTGTGCAAACTTCTAAAAACCAAATGGTCATTAGCAGAAAAATCAAAATACCTGAAAACCTACATTTATTATAATCAACAAATTTTAGATTTTGTCAGCGATCCGGCAAATAAATATGTGGCCATCGTAAGTTTTGAAGATTTGGTGATGAATCCGAAAACCGAATTGGAAAAATTACATAAGCGTATTGGATTTGAATTCGACCCTGAATTGTTTGTGCAGCTTTTCGATGGAAAAGTAATTTCCGGCCGGCAGCAAATACCCTGGGTTTTGCTTCGCCCGCAACTCCAGAAAGCACGGCAGGTTTATCTGGCGTTGAGCAAATATTTTTAATTAGATTTGCCGCATGAAGATAGCCTTTACCACTGCAACCATCAATTATCTTCCAAGGGCTTTTACCCTTGCATCTTCATTTTTGAGGTACAATCCCGCTTATGATTTCCACATTTTTCTGATCGACCCTTACAATGAAAAGGTAGAACCGTTTTTGCATGACAAAATCCGGTACCTGTCCATCGAAGATATGCACCTGAAAGAACTCCAGGGCTTGACAAAAAATTTAAGTATTTCAGAAATCAGTTTTAGCCTGAAACCAATACTTTGCGAATACCTTTTGCGTCAGCACCCTGAAGCCGAATATGTGCTTTATTTTGATGGAGATATTTGCTTTTATCATCAAATGGATCGGGTTGAAGAATTATTCGAAACCTGCGACCTGATCCTTACACCTCATTTCACCCACCCTGTTGACGACGACAAAACTCCAACTGAATTGGACATTCTGCGCACAGGCCTTTATAATATGGGCTTTGCAGGATTTAGAAATACGCCGAATGTCTTTGAAATACTTGCCTGGTGGAAAAATAGGGTGCTGCAATTCGGGCTTGAAAACCACGACCTTGGGCTATCGGCCGATCAAATGTGGATGAGCCTTGCCCCATTATTTTTTAATAAAGCAGGACTACTTGATCATCCAGGCTGCAACTTTGCTTACTGGAATATCCATGAGCGCCGGCTTACAATCAACGAAAACAGGCTTTTGGTTAACAACGAATATCCCTTGATTTTTGTCCATTTTGCAGATTTCGATCCAAATCATCCTGAATTTTTTACAAATCCTGAAAACTTCAACAGGACCTCCCCTGGTGAAAATTTAGCTTTGGACAAACTTTGTGAGGATTATGCTGAATTGCTGAAGAAAAATCATTTCAGGCTTTATCACGGCATAAAATCAAAGTATGCGGTTTCGCAGGGTAAGCGCGCCCTTAATAAAATGAAATCCTCCGAAAAATGGGCTGACAGGATAAAATTCATCCTGATTTTCCTGGTCTCCCTTTTTCCGCGTTGGTTAAAAAAAGGACTGAGAAATTTTTCGCTTTTTATTTTGAGGAATATCAAATGAAAAATTCCCCCGGCATTTCCATAATCGTATGCTGCCATAACAGCAGCTCTTTGCTTTCGGACACTTTGCACCACCTGGCTCAGCTCCGGTTGCCCGATCGTTTGCCGGTTGAAATTGTGCTGGTTGACAATGCTTCGACGGACAACACCGATGAAGTTGCCCGGGGATTGTGGGTCAAAAACGGAAATCCGTTTCCGCTTACAATTATTCAGGAAACTAAACCGGGTTTAATTTATGCACGAAAAAAGGGTCTTGCGATCAGTTTGTTCGAATACCTCGTTTTTGTTGACGACGACAATTGGCTTGACCCGGATTATCTTTTGCATGTAAAAAAAACATTTGATCAAAATGAATTTTTAGGAGCTGTGGGTGGGATAAATGCTCCGGTATTTGAAACCGAAAAACCCTTTTGGTTCGATGATTTTCAACATTCCTACGCCGTGGGAAATTTAGCCAAAAAGTACAGCGATTCCAAAGAGGTGGCTCTTTTTGGTGCCGGTTTGTGTATCCGCCGAACGGCCTACAACAGCCTTTTGGCTGCGGGTTTTAGCAGCAGGCTCACAGGACGCAGCGGTGAATCATTAAGTTCGGGTGAAGATTATGAACTTGTAAAGGCTCTGAAAATTGCCGGCTGGAAAATCCTTTTTAATCCCCAATTAAAACTCAGGCATTTCATCACTGCCCATCGCCTGAACTGGCCCTACTTCATAAAATTAAACCGTGGCATCAGCCATTCCATTTATATTTTTCTGGCTTATGATTATTGGATAGAAAAAATCTACAATTCCAGTGGATTGATCGCAAAACTGCGTTTTTCGTGGTTTTGGCTGACTTTTAAAAAAATAGTTAAACAAATTACATTGAAAATATTGCTGATGATTTTCCCTGCCAATCGAAAGGAAGGAAGTAATATGCTTATCGAATTTGAAAGAACTAAAATTGTAACCCGTGATTTGTTGAAAAACAGAAAGCAGTTTGTTGCCTTAAAAAAATCCATTGGAAAAATAGCCTTGAAACAAAGCAAGTCGCCAAGATAAGGCAATCATTACCCTAAAAAACACGGTGCCCCGATCTGCAAAAAAAAATTGGTGAACTTAGGTGCTTCCGGCTTAAATTTTTTGGATTTGCTCCAATGCCGGGGGTTGTCGAAAACCAATAATCAGCCTAAATCATTGTACCAGTTGCTCAAACTTCTGCCAATCAGTTTTTCAGTTTTCAGTATATCTTCATAAAATACCTCACGGATCAGTTTATCTCTGAGGGAGCCAAAATCAAAATCTTGTAACGGAGTTTTTGGTTTATTTTATTGAAATGATATTTTATGAATATCCTTAACTTTTTGAATGGGATAACATGTTTAAAAAACTGATTTAGGGGATGAGCAGTATTGAGCATCTGATCAATTTGTTTGTTCTTCGGGCTCACATAAGGCATTGATTTAAAATATGTACTGACATTTTCGAAATCCAGGCCCAAAAAATCCTGAATATCGTGAATCATATTTTTTCGCATTTCCACAAAATCCTCTTCAAAAAGGTAAATCCTGATATTTTCACGTGGGAAAATCCTGAAATAATTTTCAAGTTGAAAAGCATACATGCCGCGATCGAGATAGCTTGTAGCCTTATCGTAATTAAGTGATGTCCGGATACTTTGCAAATTGTCCTCTAAAACCTCCTCCAGGCTTCTTGTTTCCAAACCCATTTCAAAAAGCATTTTGTAATGTGACAATGCGCGATTGGCCGGATTTCTCAAAATAATTATAATCTTGACATCATCACCAAGGGTTTGCCTGATCCTTCCGGGAACTTCAGGTAAAAAGAGGTAGGAAGGTGAGGCTTCGCCCACAGCCTTTGCTTTTCCTGCTTCTGAAAAGTAATTTGCATAAAAAGCCTTTCCTTTTATAAAAACCTCATCCCTGTCAAAAAAATGGACTTCTTTTACCGGAGGCAAATAAATTTGGCTGTGCTGATTCAGGATATCAAACAAAGAGCTTGTTCCGGCCTTTTGGGTACCAACAATTAAAAAATTGGGCAGTATAGATTCATCCGAATGATCCATTTTTTTCATTAATTACTATATTAATGCAAGTTTATTAAAGTTAATTATTTGCAAATAAACAAAACTCTCCAAAACAATCAGGGCTGAAGGATTGAGTCAATAATTTTAATCTGATGAAGCCAATCTTTCAGCTCTCAATTTCTGATGAATAAGTTATCTTCGCGACCCAAAATTCACGACCAGTAAACTTGCTATAAATGAATATTCTCTCAGTCGAAAATTTATCAAAATCATACGGCGAAAAGCTTTTGTTCGAAAACTTAAACTTTGGCATCTCGATGGGCCAAAAGATCGCACTTATTGCCCGCAACGGCACGGGCAAATCCAGCCTGATTAAAATAATAACCGGCGGGGATCAACCCGATACAGGCCTGGTAACCAAAGGCACCGACATTCGCATTTCCTATCTTCCCCAAAATCCTGACATGGCACCTGAAGCCACAATTCTCGATTACCTTTTCGACTCCGACAGCCCCCTCATCAGGCTTGTTTATCAATACAACCTGATTACCTCGGGGCAAATTTCTGACAAAAAACAAACAGAAGAGGTAATGACCAGAATGGATGAACTTCAGGCCTGGAATTTTGAGTCTAAAATTGAGGAAATTCTCGGAAAATTTGACATCAATAACCTGAAACTAACCATCAACGAACTCTCGGGCGGGATGCGAAAAAAAGCAGCCCTCGCCAAGGCTCTCATCGAAGATTCCGACCTTATCATCCTCGATGAGCCCACCAACCACCTTGATGTGGAAACCATCGAATGGCTTGAGAATTATTTAAAACGTCAAAACCTTGCTGTATTTCTGGTTACCCACGACCGCTATTTTCTGGATAATGTTTGCGATGAAATACTGGAACTCGACAATCAGACCATTTATAAATACCGTGGCAATTATTCCTATTTTCTGGAAAAAAAGCAGGAACGGATGGAAAAGGAAAAAACTGAAATTCAAAAGGCACGGTCGCTTTTCAAAACCGAGCTGGATTGGATGCGCCGAATGCCCCAGGCACGTGCCACTAAAGCCAAAGCCCGTGAAGATGCTTTTTATGTGATTGAAGAAAAAGCCAATTCGGGCACTATCGAAGAAACAAAATCTTTTGATGTGGACATGCAAAGACTCGGTGGAAAAATTCTGGAACTTAACAATATTGAAAAAACTTACGAAACCAGGAAAATCCTTGATGATTTCACATATATTTTCAACAAAGGCGATCGGATTGGGCTGATAGGAAAAAATGGGGTAGGGAAAAGTACCTTGCTGGAGATTATTATGGGTAGCGTAAAAGCTGATGGTGGCAAGATTACAGTTGGCAAAACAGTCGAATTCGGCTATTTCAGGCAGGACGGGTTGCCCATCAAAGAAGACAAATGCATTATTGATATTGTAAAGGACATTGCCGAGCAGGTGCAAATGAAAAAAAGCAGCATGTCGCCTGCACAGTTTTTGAGCTATTTCAACTTCAACACCAATATTCATTACAACTATTTTTCGAGCCTCAGCGGCGGTGAAAAAAGAAAGCTATACCTGCTTACCACGCTCCTGAAAAAGCCCAATTTTTTAATTCTCGATGAGCCCACAAACGATCTCGACATCGAAACACTCAACAAGCTGGAGGAATTCTTAGACAATTTTGAGGGATGCCTGATGATTGTTTCACACGACCGCTATTTTATGGATCACATGGTGGATCATATTTTTGCCTTTGAAGGAGATGGAAAAATCAAAGACTATTGGGGCAATTATTCGGCTTATGCCAGCCTGAAAAAAATACGCGAAAAACAGGCTTCAAAAATCGACCCGGTAAAATCCAGGAAAAAAGAAAAAAGGGCAAAGGAGCCCTCGGGAAAACCCACTTACAAACAAGTGAAGGAGTACGAGCACCTTGAAAAAGAAATTGAAAAACTTGAGGCTCAAAAGGAGATTATTCTTGAAAACTTAAACCGCGGCGATGGAAAACCTGATGAATTGATTGGATGGTCGGAAGAAATTGCAAAGCTAATGGCCGAAATTGATGAAAAATCGGACAGGTGGATCGAACTTAGCGAAATTGTAGAGCAAGAGGATTAAAATAAAAGGTACTACTGCAATTTTAGTGGAAGATATTAATTGGAGAAGTCAGAAAAGCAGGCAGTTATCAGTCGGTGTTTGTAAAACTTTTAATACACGGGCAAAGCCATTAAAAATGCAGTTAATTATAAAATTGGATTTCAAAAATTTATCATGATAAATTTGAGAAATTTATTACCCGCTGAATACTGTCGACTGAGGACTAAGGACTTTTTAAATTAATCTACTTTTTTCTATTGAATCAATAAGCACGAGATTAGTAGCAGAACCAAATAAAAAGGCCGCGGGGGACGCGGCGCTTTCTTTGCAATCAAAATCAGATACTAACTTAAATCAATTATGGGGAGAGGAATGATTTATCTGTTAAAATTAAATTTGAATTTTCACTTGTTGAAATGATTTTTCTAAAATTGTGCCATTGTTAACAAGTCATTTTATTTCAAATACTTATCCCAAATAACAGAAACAAGGTCAAAACAATGTGTTCATTTTAATTATCAATTGTCCAAATGCGAACATGTCTGCAATAAGAAAACAAAAGCAAATGACAACTTTCAATTTTAAAAAATGACAAATCAAAACAAGTCATACATTTATGCTTTGTCGGCTATATTATTTTGGTCAACCATTGGCTCGGCCTTTAAAATTACGCTCCGATATATTTCTTTCGCAGAGCTGTTGTTTTACGCTGTGCTGGTGTCATTTTTGTTTTTACTCTTAAGCATAAAAGCCGGAAAAAAAGGAAACCAATTTTTCTCCCTTTCCCTGCCTGAAATTTTCAGTTCGGCCTTGCTCGGATTCATCAATCCTTTTTTGTACTACCTTGTATTGTTGAAGGCCTACGACATTTTACCTGCGCAGGAAGCGGGCACACTCAACTACATTTGGCCGGTAGTATTGGTCTTGTTGTCCATTCCGCTGTTGAAACAAAAAATCGGCTTTTGGAGTCTCATTGCTATTTTGGTGAGTTTTACCGGCACCCTTGTAATTGCAACACGGGGCGACTTAACCGGCCTGAATTTTGGAAACCCGCTGGGCGTTGCACTTGCGCTTTGCAGCGCAATTTTCTGGTCGGTATTTTGGATTTATAATGTAAAAGACAAGCGCGATGAAGTCGTCAAGCTATTTTTAAACTTCGGTTTCGGACTGATTTACATTTTCATTTATCTGCTCATCACAAAAGGCTTTCACCCCGTCAACACCTTTGGAATACTGGGATCGGTTTATATTGGGATTTTTGAAATGGGATTAACCTTCATTCTTTGGCTTAAGGCCATGAAATTTTCATCTACCACTGCAAAGATTTCCAACCTTGTTTTCCTTTCTCCTTTCCTTTCACTTATTATTATACATTTTGCAGTAGGTGAAACCATCCTCCCGTCAACAATTGTGGGCCTGGTTATTATTGTTGGAGGAATACTTATGCAAAGATCTATTGGATTCAAGAAGGCGAAATAATTTATCTTGTCAAATAAATTCCATTGAAAAAAATGAATAAAAGTAAATTTGCCACAAACTTTTTTGTTTCCGGATAAAACAACATTTTTACCGGTGACAAATCCAAACATCAAACAATTGTGTATCCACGTATCAGCGATTTAATCAACGACCTGTTTGGCAGCAGCATCGTTTTACCCATTCAAACTTATGGTTTTTTTGTGGCACTTGCCTTTATTGCTGCAGGTTACATCCTTTATTATGAGCTTGGGCGCAAAGAAAAAACAGGACTTATTCCTGCCCAAACAAAAGAAATTACAAAAGGCAAACCACCTCAGCCCGGCGAATACATTGTTTCCGCATTTTTGTATTTCATCATTGGGTTTAAAGGCGCAGCCATCATCACCGATTACAGTAAATTCGCCGACAACCCGCAGGAATTTTTATTATCGGGTGGGGGCAGCATTTTTGGTGGAGTTTTGCTTGCAGTTATTACGCTTGCCATAATTTTTTTTAAAGGAAAAAAACAAAAAACTGACAAGCCAGTCATAGAAAAGGTTTCCATTCATGCAGCACAACTTACCCCTGCCCTCGTACTTATTGCTGCAATCACCGGTATTCTGGGAGCTAAAATTTTCGATTTGATCGAACATCTCGACAGTTTTTTCAGTGACCCTTTAGGGTCGCTTTTATCGTTTAGCGGACTTACTTTTTATGGTGGTCTTATTGTGGCTGCTTTTGCTGTGGGATATTACGGCGAACGTAATAAAATTAAATGGCCAGTAATGGCTGATGCCGTTGCTCCCGCGCTGATGCTTGCTTATGGCGTTGGAAGAATTGGATGCCAGCTTTCAGGAGATGGATGCTGGGGAGTACCCAATCCTTACCCAATGCCTGAATGGCTTGCATTTTTACCTGATTGGATGTGGAGTTTTAATTTCCCTCATAATGTGATCAAAGAGGGCATTCCCATATCTGGTTGCCATGGAGAATTTTGCTATGAACTTGGACAGGCAGTTTTCCCGACTTCATTTTACGAAACTACGCTTAGTTTTATTTTTTTCCTGGTACTATGGTTTGTAAGGAAAAATATTGCTGTACCGGGCGTACTTTTCAGCATTTATTTAATCCTCAACGGAACCGAAAGATTTTTAATCGAATTTATTCGGGTCAATATTCAATATTCATTTATTGGAATTCATGCAAGCCAGGCACAGTTTATTGCAATCGGTATTATTCTTTTGGGCATTGGTGGCATCATTTATTTTATGCATTTTCGCAAAAAACAATCCAAAACCTGATAAAATATGAACTTACAGCAACTCACCCTGCAAGTAGCCAACCTCTCCCGATCGGTAGGGAAAATGCTCAAAGAAGAGCTTAAAAATTTTTCGGCTGATAAAGTTGAAATTAAAGGCATGCATGATTTTGTTTCTTATGTAGATAAATCATCTGAGGAAATACTGGTAAAAGAATTGAGTAAAATTTTGCCAAAAGCAGGATTTATAGCCGAAGAAAATACAGACGACAGAAAAGGTGACAGGTTCAACTGGATTATCGATCCCCTTGATGGGACTACCAATTTTATTCATGGAATCCCGTTGTTTTCGATAAGCATTGCATTGATGGATGGCGGTGAGGTAATTTCGGGGGTAGTGCATGAGGTAAATCTGAATGAATGTTTTTATGCATGGAAAAACAGCCCTGCATACCTGAATGGAAATGAAATAAAGGTTAGCTCTGCATCAAAACTCAACGACAGCCTGCTGGCCACAGGGTTTCCTTACTACGATTATTCCAGACTGGAACCCTATATGCAAATGTTTCAGCATTTATTGCGGGCATCGCATGGTGTGCGACGGCTGGGCTCGGCTGCTGCAGATCTGGCCTATGTGGCCTGTGGCAGATTTGAAGGTTTTTACGAATACGGCCTTCACCCCTGGGATGTTGCAGCCGGAACCCTTATCGTAAAACAAGCAGGTGGACAAGTTACCGATTTTGGTGGAAGTAATAACTATATTTTCGGCAGGGAAATAATTGCCAGTAATGGAAACATTCATGAGGAGTTCCTGAAAGAATTGAAAAAATATTTTAACTAAGAATGATTTTTAAGTACTATTTTTGAAGCATACTACAACACCATTATACAGGATGGTAAAAAAGAAAATGAAGGAGACATCCAAAGATTTAACCGGTCTGGAATACACCAAGGACAGCCCAACAAGAAGTATTCTGAAAGCAATTAGCTGGCGTTTTATTGCTTCAGGAACAACCTTTCTTGTCACCTTTTTAATTTTTCGCAATACATCAGACCATACCTACGATCAAGCGATTGAAACAGCATGGTATGTCACAGTTGTAGAGTTTACATCCAAAATTTTATTTTATTACCTTCACGAACGATTGTGGACAAATATTCGTTGGGGAAAGTACTGGAGGAGAAGTTACTGGAAGCGCAGAAGCTGGAAAAAACTTTACAGGCAGATGCACCAAAACGGGAACAATCAATAACCAATTTTGTTAAGGATTAATAATGAAAACAAAGGTCATGAATAAGTCAAAGCTGACATTACTATTTTTTATTTTGACCAGTCTGTTGCTCAACTTAAATGCAACAGCTCAGGACACTTTAAACCCTTTCAGGGATTCGTTGAAAACACATAAAGTTTATGTTTTCGACATCAAGGAAATGATAGCCCCGCCGATATGGCACGTGACCAAAAAATCCTTAAAAGCAGCCAAAGATACAGCCGCCGACCTCATCCTGATCCACATGAACACTTACGGCGGAATGGTAGAAACCGCCGACTCCATCAGAACAGCCATATTGCAATCTTCAATTCCTGTATGGGTTTTTATCGATAACAATGCAGCCTCGGCAGGCGCATTGATTTCAATTGCCTGCGATAGTATTTATATGCGTTCGGGAGCCAACATTGGAGCAGCTACCGTGGTAAATCAAACCGGCGAAGCCATGCCTGACAAATACCAGTCGTATATGCGCAGCACCATGCGTTCCACAGCCGAAGCCACTGGCCGCGATCCGAAAATTGCCGAAGGAATGGTTGATCCGAGGATAAAAATCCCCGGGGTTTCTGACTCGGGGCAGGTCATTACATTTACTACATCGGAGGCCATTAAAAATGGATTTTGTGAAGGAACAGCCGAAAATATCAAAGAAGTACTGGAAGTTGCCGGAATTAAAAAATATGAAATCATCAAATATGAAATATCTTTCACCGACAAAATCATCCGTTTTTTAATCAGCCCTGTGGTTTCAGGCTTGCTGATCATGGTTATAATTGGGGGAATTTATTTCGAATTGCAATCACCCGGTATTGGTTTTCCCATCGCAGCATCTATATTTGCAGCCTTGCTATATTTTGCGCCCCTTTATGTTGAAGGGCTTGCAGCAAACTGGGAAATCATTATTTTCATCATCGGTGTTATTTTAATTGCTGTAGAAATTTTTGCCATTCCGGGCTTTGGCATTGCCGGAATATCCGGGATAATTCTGGTTGTGCTGGGGCTTACTTTAAGTATGATCGATAATATTGGCTTTGAGGCCTCCTCATTCCCGGTAGGTGAATTGCTTGCCGCTCTTTTCATAGTTATCATCGCCTCATTTGTTTCGCTTATTGGCTCATTATACCTTAGCCGATTGCTATTTTCCACAAATAATAAAATGTTTGGAGGGCTTGCTCTTTCTGCTACCCAGGAAAAATCTGAAGGGTACACCTCAGCGGTGAGCAGCTATTCAAGCATGGTAGGTCAATGCGGAATATCGCATACCATTTTGCGGCCTGCAGGTAAAGTTAAAATTGACGATGAAATTTATGATGCCACAGCAGAGTCCGGTTTCATCGAAAAAGGTGAAGATATTATCGTAACCCACTATTCAAACACACAACTTTTTGTGAGGAAGACCAATTAGCTGTCAAAGCAAGATTATCCAACTTCTTATCGTTGATTTATAACCATTTATAATTTCAGGGTGTTGCAATAATTGTTGTATCTTTGCGCCCTTTAAATTTTTAGTAAACACAAAATGCTTGACAAACTCGAAGCCATAAAAAAGCGCTGGAAAGACATCGAACGACAAATGAATGAGCCGTCGGTAATGTCGGATATGAAAAGATTTATCCAGCTTAACAAAGATTATAAAGACTTGCAGCCCATTATCGAGGGCTACGAGGTACTTAAAAATATCACAAGTAATATCGAATCCGCCAAAGACGTCATCAGAAATGAAAAGGATGAAGAGTTCAGGACGATGGCCAAGGAAGAATTGAACATGCTAAACCAGCAGAGAGATGAACTTGAAGAAGAAATCCGCCTGATGCTTATTCCTGCCGATCCTCAGGACAGCAAGAATGCCATTGTGGAAATTCGTGCCGGAACGGGAGGAGATGAAGCCAGCATTTTTGCAGGTGACCTATACAGGATGTATGTAAAATTTTGCGAAACCAAAGGCTGGAAACTTGAAGGCGTGGACGTAACCGAGGGAACCGTTGGCGGATTTAAAGAAATTATATTTAATGTTTCTGGTGATAATGTTTACGGCCAGTTAAAATACGAATCAGGTGTTCACAGGGTTCAGCGCGTTCCGCAAACCGAAACCCAGGGCAGGGTGCATACTTCGGCTGCCTCAGTGGTTGTGCTGCCCGAAGCCGACGAATTTGATATCGACTTACAACAAAGTGATATCCGCAAGGATCTTTATTGTTCATCGGGACCCGGTGGACAATCCGTGAACACTACCTACTCTGCAGTAAGGTTAACCCACATTCCCACAGGAATTGTGGCAACCTGCCAGGATCAGAAATCTCAAATTAAAAACTACCAAAAAGCACTATCGGTATTGCGTACCCGTATTTACGAAATGGAATACAAAAAGTTTCTTGATGAAATTGCCTCCAAAAGAAAAACGATGGTTTCAACCGGCGACCGCTCTGCAAAAATCCGGACTTATAATTATCCCCAGGGACGAATGACCGATCACCGTATCGGGCTTACAATGTATAATCTTCAGACAATTGTGGATGGCGACATACAGGAAATCATCGATCAACTTCAACTTGCCGAAAATGCCGAAAGGCTGAAGGCTGAAGTGGGAACCACTTAAACCAAATTTTTTTAAGCCCGATTCTAAATGTAATTAATAATGACAATATAAATTTTCAATTCATGGAATACAACACCCAGCGTAATCACCTGATCATCCCCGAATACGGAAGAAACCTGCAAAAAATCGTTCAGGTTGCCATCAAAACCGAAGACCGGAATAAAAGAACACAAATTGCTTACTTCATTGTGGATATCATGGCTCAACTCCATACACAGGCTAAAGATTCGCCTGAATTACGTCATAAGCTGTGGGATCATTTGCATATTATTGCCGATTTTAAGTTAGATGTTGAAAGCCCGTTCCCTCCTCCTGACAGGGAGGTATTAACAAAAAATCCGAACAGACTTTCCTACCCTAAACGAGACATGCGCTACAGCTATTACGGAAAAAATATCGAAATCATTATCAATAAAATTATTGATGAAAAGGATGAAGAACATAAAGCCGAGATAGCCCTCAACATTGCCAACAACCTCAAAAAAGCTTATCTCATGTGGAACAGAGATTCAGTTGACGACAACCTGATCAAACGTCACCTTAACGACCTGTCGCAAGGGCACCTCACCCTCAAAGAAGATGATCAACTGATAAGTACCTATGAATTGCTTGGCAAGCCTGTAAAGAAAAAAGTGATTCAGAAAAAGAAATCAAGTAACCGCAGAAAAAATTAATAAATTTCAAAAATCAGTTAATCCTTTTCATGAGTTCATTTAAAATCATTGGCGGACGGCAACTCAAAGGAACAATTACCCCACAGGGTGCTAAAAATGAAGCCTTGCAAGTAATCTGTGCCACGCTGCTCACCGATCACGAAGTTACTATCAGCAACATTCCCCTGATCATTGATGTGATTAAACTGATGGATCTCCTGGAAGTTCTTGGGGTACAAATCAATAAAATAAACGATTCAACATACAGTTTCCGTGCTGCGGATATTGACCTGGAGGTTCTCAAATCAGATATCTACAAGAAAAAAAGCGCCGGGCTGCGTGGTTCCATTATGATTGTCGGCCCTCTGCTTACGCGATTTGGCATGGCATACATCCCACAACCCGGCGGAGATAAAATTGGCAGAAGAAGACTGGATACCCATTTTATAGGGTTGCAAAAACTTGGAGCCCGTTTCAATTATGATTTTGATGAAAACTTTTACAAAGTTGATGCCTCCAAACTTACAGGCACCTACATGCTACTCGATGAGGCCTCGGTTACCGGAACTGCAAACATTGTGATGGCAGCAGCCCTGGCCAAAGGAACCACCACAATTTTTAATGCTGCCTGCGAACCTTACCTTGTTCAGCTTTGCAAGATGCTCAATCGCATGGGGGCAAGAATTACAGGCATAGGAAGTAATTTACTCACCATCGAAGGTGTGGAAACCCTGGTGGGATGCAGTCACGAGCTGCTGCCCGATATGATTGAAATTGGTAGTTTTATCGGCATGGCCGCCATGAC
>JAIOZV010000101.1 GCA_021740425.1 Bacteroidales bacterium
TAAAGAGAAATCAATACTCGACCTGGCAGCAGGCAACAACGATGATGCAACCACCGATTTGATGACCACGCTCATTAGCAAACAGGAGAAAAACAGATGGATGTTCAATGCAACAATCCGCAAATAATATTAAAAAAATGAATTATTAACACATTAAAATTAAATTAAAATGGAAGAACAAAATCAAATGAAAGTACAGCAAATGCCAAGGATTGGCGATATTGCACCCGATTTTAAAGCCGTAACAACCCAGGGTGAACTCCAGTTTTCGGAGTACAACAAAGGAAGCTGGGTAATACTGTTTTCGCACCCTGCCGACTTTACGCCGGTATGTACAACCGAAATGTCAGCGTTTGCAACCCTTGAAAAAGAATTTGCCCAATGGAATACAAAGCTGATGGGATTAAGTATCGACAGTATTCACTCGCACATTGCCTGGGTTAACAACGTAAAGAAAAACCTTGGTATCACCATGAGGTTCCCAATCATTGCCGACATTGATATGAAAGTTGCAAACCTATATGGAATGCTTCAGCCAGGCGAATCACAAACAGCAGCAGTGCGTGCCGTTTTCTTTATTGATCCCCACGGAAAAATAAGATTGATCATGTACTATCCGCTCAATATTGGCCGGAATATGGATGAAATCTGGCGGGTACTTAAAGCTCTTCAGGTTGCTGATGAAAACGGAGTAGCTATGCCTTTGAACTGGCAACCCGGCGACAAAGTTATTGTTCCTCCTCCAAAAACTGTTGACCAGATGGAAGAGCGCGAAGCCAGTGATTACGAAATGGTAGATTTTTATCTCGCCAAAAGGGATATTTAAAACCGAATTTTAGTACAATGCCGGAGCTTAGTCTCCGGCTTTTTTATTTCCGGCAAAATGATCTTTGCCTTTCAGGTCAGCACTAATGTGTAAAGGTTTCTAAATAAGCCCTTGCAATTTCCAACACCGCGATTGAGGCATTTGAATTTTGTAATTTTGGCCGATTCAAATAAAACATAAAAATGTCATATTCAAAACAACAAATTGTAGATGCCCTGAAAGAGGTAATCTATTTCCCCAAAAGCGATAATATTATTTCGCTTGAAATGGTTGATGATATTCAGATTAAAGGTCAGGAAATCAGTTTTACCTTACTATTTCCCGAACCTAACGATAAAAGCGCAGCTATAGTAGAACAAGCCTGTGTGGATGCCATCGAAAAAACACTTGGCTCCGAAGCAATGGTAAAAGGCAACATTACTTTAAAAGCCAAAACACAGGATTCGCTTGAAAAAATAAAACACATTATAGCTGTAGCTTCCGGGAAGGGGGGCGTAGGAAAATCAACGGTAGCGGCAAATCTGGCTGTTGCCTTATCGAAAACAGGAGCAAAAGTCGGGATTTTGGATGCAGATATCTATGGCCCATCCGTCCCTATGATGTTTGATTTGGTGGATGCCAAACCCAGAGCTGAAAAGCGGGGCGGTCGTGATGTAATAATCCCTATGGAAAAATACGGATTGAAAATATTGTCGATAGGATTTTTTGTAGATCAAAACCAGGCCTTACTTTGGAGAGGCCCCATGGCATCAAACGCCCTGAATCAATTGCTGCGCGATACCGATTGGGGAACACTGGATTATCTTGTGATTGACCTTCCTCCGGGTACCGGTGATATTCATCTCACCATTGTTCAGGAGGCTAAGGTTTCGGGCGTGGCCATTGTGAGCACGCCTCAAAATGTTGCCCTTGCCGATGCCCGCAAGGCATTCAGCATGTTCAATTCCGAAAAAATTAAAGTCCCGATCTTAGGACTCATCGAAAACATGTCATATTTTACCCCGGCAGAGTTGCCTGAAAATAAATATTACATTTTTGGAAAAGAAGGTGGTAAAAAACTGGCAGACGAATCCAAAGTGCCCTTCCTCGGCGAAATTCCACTGGTTCAAAGTATTTGTGAATCGGGCGACAGCGGTAAACCTCTTGCTCTGGAATCAGACGACAATCCAATTTCCAGGGCATTTGATGTGTTGGCTCAAAATATTGCCCGACAGTTGAATACAAAGAAAACTTCACCGTTTGCCTAAGGTTTTGTAATTTTGCCAACGCATTAACAATAAGATAGAAAATGGAACAAACCAAAGAAGAAATCACCAGAAAAGTACAAAATGTGATCGCTCAGATAAGGCCATATCTTCAGCAGGATGGCGGAGATATAGAGTTTATTGAGTACACCGATGAAAACGTGGTGAACGTGAAGTTACTCGGCGCTTGCGGGTCGTGCCCCTACAGCACCATGACACTCAAAAACGGTGTGGAATCCGCCATGAAAAAAGCCATCCCCGAGGTTAAATCGGTGGAAGCCATCAATCTGGAAATATAGCAATTCAACATTTATTGCAATTCAAGGGCGTTCATTTATACATGAGTGCCCTTTTTTTTGGGTCGAACCTGGTTTCGAAACAAAAGTTCAGAAAAATATTATTATGAAATAACCATATCATCAAACTTTTGTATCTTGCTCGTTGATATTAAATCATAGAAATGTGAGAAAATTAATTTTCCTGATGGCCACTTGCCTGATTTCAGGTTCCACATTAAATGCTCAAACCATTTATCATCCGTGGGTTTTTGAAGGCGGCAGCAATTTCACGGATTTCAATTTTATGGAGCTTGGTTTTTCTGAAAAGTTCCAAAACGCAAGCTGGATGGGGGAAAAAGCTCCCACAATGATTCGGGTTGGCCGAATGGTAAAACCCTGGCTAACGGTTTCTGCAATTTATTCCACGGTTACCCTTGAGGTGGTTAAACTCAACAACATCCCACTGAAAGAACAGATCATTAACGACTATTTCCGGAAAACAGGTTTGCAGGCTGAATACAGATTTGCCAACGGAAAACTACTAAAAGAAGCATTTTTTATTGATCCATACCTGTACACCGGCTTTAGCTTATCTTCGATTGATGAAAAAAAATACCCTGGGATTCCTGCCGGATTTGGTTTGAATATCTGGCCACTGGATTATTTTGGCTTTAATTTTCAGGCATCTTATGAATACATTTTTGATTTTAACAACTACATGCATTATTCCATTGGGTTGGTGGTAAGATTTGGAAATATGATCGACAAAGACCACGACAGGATTCCCGACAGATACGATGCCTGCCCTGAAATTTTCGGACTTGAAAAACAAAAGGGATGTCCTGATTACGATTTTGACGGGGTGGTTGACAGCCTGGATAAATGCCCCTACGAATTTGGTAGCATTTCGTCAGGGGGCTGCCCCGATTTTGACAATGATGGTGTACCAGATAAAACAGACCAATGCCCCTGCGACCAGGGACCTGCCGACAGGCAAGGATGTCCTCCAACAATTGATTATGCAAGACCCCCGGAAAATACTCCCCGGAAATCAGAACCTTCAAATTATGAATTAACACCTGCAACCAAGCCCGATACCATAAAAATGATGGAAAAATTGCCACAGGCTGTTGAGGAAATCATACCCCGGGAAAAGGAAATTGTGCATATAGGGATTCCCGTATCCGATCCAACTTATCAGTTTAGAGCATTTGTTGCAACCATTGACAAACATTTGAACAACATCCGCTTTAATACCAACAGTGCAGTTATTTTGCCTTCTTCACACCAAAGCCTGAATGAAATTCTGAAAGTGTTTTGGGAAAATCCCGGCAAGCAATTTATTGTTGAGGGCTACACCGATGAAACCGGTGCAACACAATACAATCAGTTTTTGTCGGAAGAGCGTGCAAAAGCTGTTAAGAATTATTTTATTGATAAAGGAGTGGATGCATCCCGGATTACCGCAAAAGGCTATGGTGAGATTGATGATCCGAATTTAAATAAAACCGAAGGCGAACGCGCCAAAAACCGCAGGGTTGAAATTTATATGAAATAACCCGTACCGATCAGGCCAGGTATTTTGCCACAATCGGCATTCTGCGTCCCATACCGAAAGCTTTCGGCGACACCCTCAGGATGGGTGGAGTTTGATACCTTTTGTATTCGTTGATGTTAACCATCCGCAGTATTCTTTTCACGATCGCTTCATCAAAACCCATTTTTACCAGCTCCCTGGGGCCTTGCCTTTGCTCGATATACTGGTATAAAATTTCATCAAGAATGGCATAATCGGGCAGCGAATCCGAATCTTTCTGATCAGGACGTAACTCTGCTGAGGGTGGTTTGGTGATAATGTTTTCGGGTATTATTTCTCTTTCCCTATTGATGTACCTTGCCAGTTCAAAAACTTCAGTTTTATATACATCCCCCAAAACTGAAAGCCCGCCGTTCATGTCGCCGTAAAGGGTTCCATAACCAACGGCTGCCTCACTTTTGTTGGAAGTATTCAGCAGAATATATCCAAACTTATTGGAGAGTGCCATTAATAAAACTCCGCGAATACGGGCCTGCACATTTTCCTCAGCAAGATCAAAAGGTAAATCCTCAAAATGGGGATGGAGTTTTTGGTTAAATCCATTGTAAATTTCATTAATGGCAATGATTTTATAGGGGGCATCTATCCGCTTAACCATCTCCAGCGAATCATCCACCGAATGTTGAGAAGAAAACTGAGAAGGCATCAGCACCGACAGCACGTTTCTTACTCCCAGCGCTTTTACAGCAATGGCCAGCGTAAGCGCGGAATCTATGCCTCCGGAAAGCCCGAGGATAGCTTTTGTGAAGCCGAGTTTTTCAAAGTAGTTTCTAACTCCCATCACAAGGGCATCGTATATGAGGCCTGTTTTGGCTTTTCCCTCCGGGTACTTTTTTATCTGGCGTTCCGATTTGGAATTACTCAGGTTTTCGGTATCTACCTCCAGGTAATCTTCCTCAAAGTAGTTTAACTCATGCAAAATCTGTCCTTTATTGTCAATCACCATAGAGCCTCCATCAAAAAGCAACTCGGTTTGTGCGCCAACATGATTAACATAATACAGGGGAATTTTATATTTTCTGGCATTTTCAATCAATATTTCCGCCCTGGTGATATGTTGATTGTAATTAAAGGGGGAGGCAGCAATGTTGATGATCATTTCCGGCTCCTGATCCATCAACTCGTCCATAGGGTTGATGGTATAAAGCGGGTTGTTGCCAACATTCCACAAATCTTCGCAAATGGTCAAAGCTATTTTTTTTCCTCCGGTTTCAATGATTTCGAAAACTTTGTTGGGCTCAAAATAGCGATACTCATCAAAGATATCATAGTTTGGCAGCAGGGTTTTGTGCCTGATTTCCTTAACCTTTCCATCTTCCAGTAAAAAGGCAGCATTGTAAAGGTCTTTCCCCTGAAATTCCGGGTTTTTCACCGGGCTGCCTACTATAGCTGATATGCCTGTGCAATGTTTTGCAATGTCATCAACTGCATTCAGGCATTGGTTTATAAAATCATCGAACTCCAGAAAATCGCGGGGCGGATAGCCCGAAACTGCAAGTTCTGCAAAAACAATCAGATTCACACGACCGGCCTTAGCGCGCTGAATGGCAGAAATTATTTTTGAAACATTGTTTTCAAAATTTCCGATATGGTAATTGATTTGGGCAAGCGCTATTTTCATCTTAAAAAACCTTAGAAAATCACACCGAGGGTCAGTTCAATGTAGTGAGGTGAGGCTTTTTCTTTTAGTGAAGGATCTACTGTATTTCTGCCCTTCATAATATTCGAAAACCCGTTAAAGTATGTTATCCCTACAATGATGGATGTGGAATTGTCGATGTAATATTCAATGCCACCGCCCAAAACAAGTGAGCCTCGCAGCAGAGTGATGTCATCGGAAATATCACGTTCTTCTTCAATGCTCATGTATTCGCCTTCAACCTGATACGAAAAGTTTTCCTCAGCCTTGGCTTTTACATTAAAACCCAGCGAAAAACCAATCTGCCCGTAGGCAAGCAACTGATCGAATTTGTTGGTTTTCATTTTTAAGGTAACAGGAAGGTCGATAAAGCGCAGCTTTGTTTTGCTCGACATGGTTCCTGTATAATCAACAGAGGTGGTGTCGGTCAATGGTTCAGAAATCATGTATGGGTAAGAATATTTTCCGTTGATATAATTGATGTTGAACCCAGTTCCAACAAAATAATTCTCGGTAATGGCAAAATCACTGATAAAGCCCCATGAAAACCCGGGCACTGTGCCATCCCTTTCATAACCATCCGAATCAGGGGATATCCAGCCAACATTAGGTGCTATTTTTAATCCAAATCTGAAAGGTTTCACCTGAGCCTGCGATACTTGTGAGGCAATAATAAATGTGAGCATCAGTAAAACAATGTATTTTTTCATAAGTAAATGCTGTTTATTTTTGATGTGTTTGGGGACAAAAATAGCTAAAGTAATCAGAAGGATGATTGAGCGAAACAAAAAAAATCTTTCCTGCAAAAAGTAGCGGGAACTCATAAAACATTATACATCATCGCATTCTTTTTTAGACTGTACTTAGCCCGCATCCCCAGAATCAAATCCTTCATCTGCCGTTTGCTTCTGATTGTCAGTATCGGAAATGTTGACGGTATAAATGGAACAGAGCTAAAAAAAAATCATAAATCTGTCGATGAAATATTTTTGCCTTGTCTTTTGATTCTTTTCTATATTTGTACAAAATTAAATAAACCTAAATACTTATTCATTATGAAAAAGATAACAGTGCTTTTTGTTTTGATGCTTGCAGCAAGTTTTGCATTCGGCCAAATTTCTTTGGGTCCAAAGGTGGGTTTTAATACCTCAAAATTGTCCACCGATTTAAGCGAAATCCAAAGTGATATGTCAAATTCCTTTAATTTTGGGGTATTCCTAAGGTTAGGTAAAAAGATTTACATTCAGCCCGAAGTAAACTGGCTGACTCGCGGTGGTGTATTTAAAAAACCTCAAATTGGCGACATCAGTCCGATTAATCAGGAAATCGAAATGAAAACCATCGAAATACCTGTGCTTCTGGGCTGGAGAATTGTCAATTTTGGCGTTGGAAACGTTAGGATAATGGTTGGCCCCTCCGCATCCATTGTTACCGATAAAACCGTTTCAACCAGCAGCGAAGAAGGTTTCATCAATCCCATCAAGGATTCCGATCTGGAAGATATGATCTGGGGTTTTAATGCAGGCGTAGGTGTTGACGTTTTGATGTTTACACTTGATGTCCGCTATCAGATGGGACTAAATGAAGTAATGCAAAAAGTGGAGGACTTTGATTTTTATTCCAAAAGCAACATTTTTGCAGTTTCCCTCGGTTGGAAGATTCTTTAATTGTAATAAAGAAATTCGTTTAACGTAATTATAAGGTGTCAATACAAAAGTATTGGCACTTTTTTAATTTTAAGACAAATGAAATATTCGGGTTTTTTTTTAGCAGTAATTTTAATGAGCCTTTTTTCATGCAAGGATAATCAAAGGCGCAATCTTGATATCAACACTGATGATGTAGCGATGGAGTCGGTAAAAATCAAGCGCTACGAAAAAGCACTCTTTGCCATCGGTCCCAACAAAATGAAACCCGGACTTAAAGCAATAGCTCCTGATTTTCCGGTTTTTCTTGGCGCTGACCTCAATGATACCCTCAATTTAATTCAACTAAAACAATTTGTAAACAGCCCGCTCAATCGAATGCTTTACGATAGTGTAATCGCTGAATTTCCGAATCTTAACTTTCTGGAGGAAGAAATGACTAAAGCTTTCAAAAGATTTAAATACTATTTTCCCGAAAAAAACCTGCCGGATGTTTTTTCTTATGTCTCGGGCTTGTTGTATGAAATCCCGATTCAGTTTTTTAACAATGATATGATCATCGCCCTGGATATGTATTTGGGAAAAGAAATGGAAGCTTACCGGAAAATGAGGCTCCCACTCTATAAAATTCAAAACATGAATCGCTCACACATTGTGCGCGATGTCATGTACGAATTGTATTTCTACTATTTTTCAGAAAAACCAGGAAAAGATTTTCTGCAATTGATGATCAACAATGGTAAACACCTTTATTTTCTTGATGCTGTTTTACCCAAAACTGCCGATCATGTGAAAATTGCCTATACCGCCGAAAAAGCAAACTGGTGCGTTGAAAATGAAATTCGCATTTGGTCCTTCATCATCGAAAACGATTTGATTTATTCATCTGATTCAAATGTTAACCGCAAGTTTTTTGCAGACGGACCATTCACATCCGACTTTTCTTCTGATTCACCTGCGCGTATTGGCGAATGGATCGGTTGGCAGATAGTAAGAGCCTACATGAATAATAACCCTGAAATTACTTTGCAACAATTACTTGAAGAACAGGATGCACAAAAAATCCTGAAAAATTCCACCTACAAACCTCGGGCTTAGTTTCTCCCCGCATAACAATCCGGTTAATTTCTTTTCTTTTCTCAAATTATTTTTTACAATTGAAACCTGGTTTGATAAAATAATTCGACATTTGTCGTGAATGGTGTAAAACTTGTTTACTTTTTCGATAGTTTAGCAAAAAATGAAAAGTAATGAAGTCTCAAATGATAATAAACAAAACCAGAACTTGCACATCCTACTTATTGAAGTTTGCAGGCTTAATCCTGACATTCGGATTGTTACTTACTTCACCCTTAGGTTTGAAAGCTAATGGAAATTCTTTTTTTAATCCTCAAAAAACAGCCTCCGGTGATTCCAGTCTGGTAAATAAAAATCCCCAAATTGGAAAACAACTTCAAATTACTGATCCCCGGCTGGCGGAAAAAAAAACTAATAGCCCAAATGCTTTTAAATCATCAAGAGCATCGGCAAGTGCTACCTATACATCAGGAGATATTTCCACTGATCTGGGTTTTCAAAATGTTTCTCAATCCTCAGACTGCAAGGGTTTATTAACTGTTACCATTCCTGTGAATGCAGTTATTTCATCTGTAGATGTGGTGTATGTGATGAGAGCATTCAGCGGTGTAACTATCAGTGAACAAAGATCCCAGCTCAGATGTACCTCACCTGGAGGAACCAACGAAATGAGCGTAACTGCAGGAGTTGGCTTTTACACCGGAAATTATTCTTACAGTCGTACCGGATTAAACATTGCAAATGGTGTTTCCGGCGGAGGCGACATTCATTTTGAACTTCATGCTGGCAGAACAACTAACGGTACAGGGTGTGCCAGCAACAAGCAACGTGTAAACAACAATACCTGGACAGTTACTGTGCATTATGATTTGAATCCCATTCCGGACTTTACCGCAAACCCTGTTTCAGTTGTGGTTTGGCAACCTGTAGTTTTTACAGATAATTCCACCGGTCCGGTATCTTCGTGGAATTGGGATTTTGGTGATGATGCCATTCCTGCAACTGCAAATACTGCAGGGCCTCATTCGGTAGTTTATTCCTCCGATGGTTCAAAAACAGTTAGTCTGACTATTAATGGTTCGTTCACTGAAACCAAAACATTTGTGGTAAATGTGGCTGACCCTGTGATGTCAGCCAGCGCAACCTATACCAATGGCAACATTTCCACCGACGGAACTTTTATTTCATTACCCGGATCGTCAAGATGCCCCGGAACACTTACGGTGAATTTACCATTAGGTGCGGTAATTACATCTGTGGATGTAGAATATGACATGAATGCATTGAATCAGGGCTGGTTGTCAGAACAGCGAAGCCAACTCAGATGCGTTTCAGCCGGTGGTGTTGGCGAAGCCACAATTACAAATGGCTCGGGTGATTATCAAGGCACACAAAGTTATAGCCGAACGGGTTTGAATATAGCAAACGGAGTAAACGGCGGCGGGGATATCGAATTTGAACTGCATGCCGGAAGAACGTGGCCATCCTATTCCACCGGATGTAATACATATTACAACAGAGTTTTAAATAATACTTGGACAGTTACTGTGTATTACAGCTTTGATCCTGTGGCCAATTTCTACGCTGACAATACCTTTGCCTATCTTGGTCAAACAGTAAATTTTACCGATATCTCAATTGGAACAATAACAAGCTGGGACTGGGATTTTGGAACAGGGGCAACGCCTTTAACCGCTAACACACAAGGCCCTCATGCCATAACCTACAATTCTGCGGGCTATAAAGACATCAGTCTTACAGTTAATGGAACCTATATTGAAACAAAAAATGATTACATTTTTATTTCAGATCCAAACGACTGGTTAAAATGGGATGATAATATAAATAACAGTGCAATAGGCAGAACGGCGAATGATGACTGGCAAATTGCAGCACGCTTCGAACCGGCGGATTACAGTAGTTTTTCTAATAGCCAGATAACCAAAATCAGGGTTTTTATCAAGGATGTCCCCATCAGTACAACTATCAAAATCTGGCAGGGAAGCAACTATTTAAACCTTACGGAATATGTGAGCCAGGCATTTACGCCAGTTGCAAACAGTTGGAACATTGTAGATTTAATTACACCTTATGTAATTAATATTTCAGAAGAACTTTGGTTTGGAGTTGAATTTGATCAATTGGTTGATTTTTTTCCCGCTGGTATTGATGCTACAACTTCGGTGGACAATAAAAGCAATCTTTACCGAATTGACTTAAACGACCCCTCCGACTGGAATACCCTTCAATCAGCTAACATTGCCGGCGACTGGAACCTGCAGGCTTATCTGATTCCTACAGGAAGTTGGATAGGTGTGGTTTCACAGCAATGGGAAGATCCTAACAACTGGTATTCATCTACTGTACCAACTGTTGGAACTGATGTTTCAATTCCAATCACACCCAACGACCCTGTCATCAGATCAAATACAGAAATAAACACATTAATTATTGAATCAGGCGCTTCACTTACTGTTTTAGCAGATGCCACCCTAAAGGTGAATGGCAGTGTTCAAAACGATGCAGGAACCTCTGGCCTGGTCATCCAATCCGATATCAGCGGTACAGGATCTTTTATTTCCACAACTACAGGCGTTTTAGGAACATTTCAACGCTATGTAAAAGGCGAACCAGAAGCCTGGCATGGCTTTTCATCCCCAATGCTCGCTCAGGAAATCTCAGGAGATTTTACCCCCTCAGGAACTTATGGCGATGGTACCGGATACGATTTTTATACCTGGTACGAACCCGATACTTCCTGGATTTATTTGCTTAATACAAGTTTCCCCCCAACATGGGCAGATGCCAATGGCAGCAATTTCTTTTTGCAGGGCAAAGGATATCTTGCCTCCTATCAGGCGACAAACCCAACACTAAATTTTGTGGGAACCTTTGCTGCCGGTAACGTTAACGTACCTGTTACTTTGACCACAGGTGTTGGCGACCAGTTTGGCTCTAATCTCGTTGGGAATCCCTACCCTTCTTCCATCGACTGGAAAGCAAGCACCGGTTGGAGTAGAAATGATCTTGATCTTTCGGGGGGTGGGTACAATATTTGGGTCTGGAATGATACCGCTTATAATTATGGAGTTTACAATTCTGTCTCAACAAGTGATGTGGGCACCCTTGGGGTAACCCGTCATATTCCCCCAACTCAGGGTTTCTTTGTTCTGGCAGCACAGTCTGGTAATTTGGTTATGACCGATGAGATTAGGGTAAACAATGGTGCCTCAAACTGGTTAAAATCAAAGGGCGAAAAACCCAACTTGTTCTTTTTAAGTGTAGTTTCCAAAGATGGTTTTGGTGACGATGAAATCATGCTCGAAATGAATCAGGATGAAACCAAAAAAGGTGCCTACAAAAGATTCAGCTTCGTTCCCTCGGCTCCAAGCCTGTGGATTTCAAGTGGCGGACAATATTTTACTTCTCTCATGATCGACAGCCTTTCCCAATATCCTGTATTACCGGTTTCTTTCAAAGCCGGAAAATCCGGAACTTATCACTTAAAATCAGAATTTTATCAGCAAGATATTCAAACCGCTCTATTAATCGATAAACAAACAGACATCACCCATGACTTGCTGACAGAACCTGAATTTTCATTCCTTGCTTCTGAATCAGACAATCCCGGCCGGTTCATCCTTCAATTTAATTCAGGCAGTTATCCTGATCCGCATGACCAATTGCCTGTGAGAATATTTACTTTCGACAGATCCCTTTACATCGATTTGAGATTGCTTGACAGCCCCTGTCAAATCCAAATGTATAATATGGCAGGGCTAAAAGTTTTTAACGACACCAATGATGGAGCCCGGCAGTACAAAATTAATTTCCCCCACCTGCAAGGAGCCTTTGTGGTTCGGGTTACCGGAAACACCGGGCAAAAAACACAAAAAGTAACTTTTTAAAATATTGACGGATGATGAGCAACATTTTAGTAATTGATGATGATGATTTTATCAGGGGGGTGCTGAAAAGCGTTCTGAAAAAAGCCGGATACGCTGTAATTGATGCTCCTGATGGAGAAACCGGACTGAGATATGTTGATGCTCATGATCCTGACCTTGTGCTTACCGATTATAAAATGCCGGGTATTTCAGGATTGGAGGTTGTTCAGGAGCTCGTACGCACAAAACCCGGACTTCCTGTTATTATGTTGACGGCCTATGGCGATGTGGCTCTTACTATTAAAGCGATTCAGGCGGGCGCTTACGATTTCATCGAAAAACCTGTGAAAAATCATGAATTGCTCGAAGCCATACAAAATGGCGTAAAAGCATCAGCCCAAAGCAAAAGCCTGAAACAGGTGATTGCACCCGAAGCACGCAAAGAAATTGAAGATAATATGCCGGCAGGGAAAACTCCTGCCATGCGCGAAATTTTTAAAAATATTGGAAGAATTTCATTAAACAATGTCAACGTTGTGCTTACCGGTGAGGCCGGAACAGGAAAAGAACAGGTGGCCAGACTCATTCATTTTAGCGGAATCAACAGGGATCATCCGTTTATGGTGGTGTATTGCAGCTCGGCCGATGAGCAAAAACTTGAGCAGGAGCTCTTCGGGTACTCCGGTACCGACAATAATACAAGTAGAAAAGGTAAACTTGAAATGGCAGGCGAAGGCACGGTTTTTATTGATGAGTTTCCTGAACTTCCTGAAAAAATTCAAAACAGATTATTCCGCGCATTCCAAAATGGAGAATTTGAGCGATCAGGAAATCAAAATCCCATACCCATGATGGCGCGGTTTATTGTGGCCACCAACAAAAATATTGATGCTCTTGTGTCAGAAAATAAATTTTCAAAAGACTTGTACTACCGGTTTAAAATGTTCTCCATTAACCTTCCTCCCGTGCGACAACGCAAGGATGATCTGCCGGAACTGGTACAATCGCTTTTGATAAAATTAAATCGGAAATTCAATAAACATGTGGTAAAAGTCGAAGACGGGGTGATAGATCTGCTGAAAACATACAACTGGCCCGGAAACATCAGGGAATTGGAAAACACCATTATTCAGGCTATGATACTAACCCATGGCGATGTGCTCGAAAAAAAGAATATCCCCTCATTCAATCAATCACCGGAGCACAAGGATGATTCAACTGTATTGCAACTGGTTCCATTGGCTGATGTGGAAAAAGTACACATCAAAAAAGTGCTGGATGCGCTACACTGGAATAAAATGGAAGCATCCAATACTTTACATATTACAAGACCTACCTTAAATAAGAAAATAGAAAAGTATGCACTCGTCCCGCCATTAAAACGATAGTGAAAAAAAATTGGCTGAAACCTTTTAGCCGATTGGTTTTATTGTTATTCAAATAATTTCCAAACTTCACTTCCGGATGGTTTTTTCTAACAAATCAGCGTGCTTCAAATCAGTAATAAAATATAGTTCTGCTATCTTGCTTCTACTGCCATTTTACCGGATAAAAAAATTAGTCAGCAGCCGCAAGTGCGCTGTCATCCCTAACCAGGAAATTTCACAGATTTTTCAGTGATTAAGAAATACCAATCCCGATTTTTCAGACGGTTTACATTTTAGCGTTACAGGGTTGCAATCCCCTCCCTGCGGTCGGGGCTGCGAACCCTTGCTCCTGGATTTGCAGCTCGAAGTGCCTGCTCCGCAATATCGGAGGGATTGCAACCCTGAAAAGAAATACCCATCCCGAAATTCCGGATTCATTACATGCCCCAAAATTGGTTCTTAATATTCGGGATAAATCGGGGTTTCCCAAACTGGAAAGCACTGTCCATAGCACATTCATCCAATTCGCTGCGCTTTCAGATGAATAGTACGGGTTAAATGTTATTGATACATAAAAGACATGCCCTGATTATTTTGAAAACCAAAAATCTCGCGCGTTTTACCCTGAAATCGTAAGGTATTCCCTCATATTCCATTATATGTAAATTATGTTTACACCATGTAAATAATGGTCTGTTCTTACCCGTTTTCAACAGATAAAAATATTTCAGAATGGCATTTTCAGGATTTGAAAGGCATTTGCGATGAGTAATAACAAATATTTTTTCGATTAAATGTAAATTTTTTTTACTTTAAAAATTTTTTGTGTGTTTTTCTATTATCCTTTAATAAGTGTTTTTCAACTTTTTAACACTTTGTGTAAATTTTCTTATCTGATTTACCCAAATTAAAGTAAATTTCTTTTGCTTTGCGTAAAGTTTTGTGCGTATCTTTACCGCGTTAACGTAAAGATATGTTACAATGAAAACAGCAAAATATTTTCTCGCCATCTTCACAGCACTGATCTTCTCGATTAACGTAAACGCACA
>JAIOZV010000102.1 GCA_021740425.1 Bacteroidales bacterium
GCCTGCATAACCAGTGTCATAAAATCATCTGCAACTGAAGTGCATGGCTCCAGCGACTGCACAGAAATTCCAACAATAACAGACCCCAGTGAATAGTCATGCCCGGGATCAGGGAAATAGATTGGGTTCAAATTGGAATTGTCATCGAAAGTGCCTGTACCATTTATTGTAAACCAATTCAAAGTAGAATAGTTATAAGCCACTGTTTGTTCAAAATAATAATTTGCTCCAAAACAAACGGAGGCCGTGTTGAGGCCAATTTCAACTTCCGGTTCAGGGAGCACTTCAATTTCCACAGTGTCAACTGATGGGAGGGTACAGGGATAATTTGCAAAAGCGGAAAGAAAAAGTGAAAAGGTCTGGGAGCTAAAATCGATGCTTCCGGGGTAATAAACAGGGCTAGGACTGTAAATATTATCGAAATATCCGTCGCCACTGCTGCTCCAGGTAAGGTAGGATTGATTAGTGGCAGTGCCCGACAAGTTAACTGTCCCTCCGATACAAACTGGTTGGTCATTACCGGCATCGGCTGTGGGTAATACTTTAAGGATGATCTGGATATTTTTTGATACAGAATACTCCTGACAAATCCCGTTTCCAAAGGCATGAACGGTAACGATGTTTCCTCCTGTTTCAATGTCGCCGGTTCCCGGATGATATATGGTGTTGAGTAGTTGGGGGTTGTCAAAAGTTCCGTCTCCTGCTGTTGTCCATAGCGAACTTGTGTAATTAAATGCAACACTGTTTAAATTTACGGAGCTGGTTTCACAAACTGTGCGACTTGTGGGGGCGCTCAGCGTGGGGCCATTATATGTTGACACAAATACCTGATCGGAAACACTCACCTGGCAGGGTGAAATACTGAAGGCAGTTGCCGATAAAAGAAATTCATTAATGCTTAAATCGGAAGGCCCGGGGAAATATTGCGTTAATAAAGAATCAGGATTGGAAAATGTGCCATCACCAGAGCTTGCCCATAATACTGCGCTAAACAGTGAGGCTTCTGCCTCCACCATCATTTCTTCCAATTCACAAAATTCGAGTGTGGCAGGGAGCGTAATTTCAGCCGGTGATTTTAAAACAATCAGTGTTGTGTCGGTGGCATCATTCAGGCAGGGGCTCTTTGGAAAAGCTTTTATCGAAAGCCTTGCGCTTCCGTTTGCTTTGTCAGCATTTCCCGGATGGTAAATGGCATTCAATGAACCGGGGTTAAAAAAAGTTCCATCACCTTCGGTTGACCAGATAACACCGGAATAGTTAATTACTTCTGCTGAAAGCTGAGCGGTTTGATTTTTGCAAATATTTATGGTATCCGGTGCATAAACCTGCGGATTTTCAAAAACAAATACATGCTGTTGGTGGGTTGAGATATCCAAGCCGTCAGAAACTTCCAGATAGTAGGTGGTAGATTCGGCAGGTGTGTGGGAGATTGATGCCAAATTTGAATTCAGGCCAATGGGATCCGATAACCATGAATAGCTGTAATTGCCGGTGGTTTCGATAAAAACTTGGGCATCAAGATTTATCGTTTGACCTAAGCATACCGGATTTTCACTTACTGTTGCATAGGCATCAAAACCTACGGTACACAGCACATCAATGGCTGAGGAAACCCCCAGGGGATTCCATTTGTTTGTTCCATAATAATTAGGATCCCATGCGATCTGTGTTACCTCATAATCCTTTTGGTTGTTTTGATAATAAATCCTGAACCGCATGGTTTCGTTATAGCTAAATCCATCCTTTTCGGGAGTGTCGGGATTGTCACCAAAAACAGGGAAAATAATATTTTCGGTACCATTCCAAACATCAGCCCCTCCACATTTTAATGCGCCAAAATCATCCTCATAAAAAGCCCCAATATAATCGCCATCATTAATTGGGATGTCATTAATTCGTGGGTTAGCTCCCAAAACGATGATGAGGCCATGTGGATTTCCGGTGTTTGGTAAATATTCCCATCCCGGGGGCAATCCGTCTCCTGATATCTTTTCAAACGACCCAATACCTTTGTTCACAAAATTTTGAGCATTGGTTGAATGAAATGAGAAGATTGATATAATGATAGTAAAACAAATACTCAGGAAGGTGTATTTGGAAAATGTTGAAATTAATGATTTCATAAGCTCGAAACGAAATTAAAATTTACATTAAAATTAATGAGAAACACACTTAAAACCCATAGCTATTCACACTGCAAGCCCCACTATATTATAATCTGTTTTCATGGGTAAAATTATAAATTTTTGCTTTTGCCGGGAAGTTTTTTGCTTAGGTGGCTGTGGCAACTTAAGTCAAAAGTTGTTGGGTGCGTGGGCTATTTTTCTGTTTTTGAAATAAATGATAACAAGCAGGGCTGCCGAAACCAGAATGCTAACCAGGAAGAGTAGGCCGTTTTGTAGTGTCCCGAAACTCTCAACCGGGGTATCTATCACTTCCATATTGTAAAAATAGAAAACCAATACTGCACCTGCATTATTTAAAAAGTGAGCAAAAACAGGAAGCCATAGCGATCCTGACCAAACCATCAGATAGCCGAAAAGGGCTCCAAGTAAAAGACGGGGAAGAAATCCGAAAAACTGTAAATGCATCATGCTAAAAAGAAATGCAGAAATCCAGATTGCAACATGATAGTTTTGTATCCAGTTTCTCAAAATGCGCAATATAATCCCCCTGAAAAGCAGCTCCTCGCCAACTGCCGCAAACACAGCTACCATCAATAAATTTAAAAGCAATCCTGAAAATGTTTCTGTTTTTAAAAACATTTCTGTGAGTCGGGCAGCACTATCTTCACTTTCACGCATCCAGCCTTCGATGGCACTCATCCACTCGGGCAGGGTAAGCGCCTGATTGATTTCGGCAAGCCAGTTTATTGATGGTAAAATGGTAAAAATTAGCAGCATGGCAGAGGCTGTTGTCAGACCTGTCGGGAAGTTGTTTAATCCCAAATACCTGATTGCTTTTCCGGAAACGAGAACCGCAAAAATCACCGAAGGAATAATAAACATGCCGATCTGGCTCACCACCTGAAAATATTTCAATAAAGCCACATCATTCGGACTATTCATGTTGGAGGCTTCGGTAAGTAAATCAAGAACGTTCATTCCAAAAAATGGCAGGGCAATCAATACACCAAGAAAAAAAATCAGAAATGTAGAAAATAATATCAGGATAATTAAAACCAGTAGTTGTAAAAAAGGCGATTTGTTTTCGAGAAACCGTTCAGTTTGATACATTTTGTAAAAATAATTTTTGAAATGCAAAAATAGGTTTTTAGTCATGCGATAAGAATCAGCCGGCAGGATTTTGGCTAAAGCCCAAACTTTTTTTTAACCGAAACTTTGACCTGAAATGTGGCGTATTGATGTTGTGATTTCTGTTTTCTGACTTCTAAAAACCGGCAAATCGAATTTTCTGATATTCACCATCCCATCTTGCAATTCATCACGCAAACCGACATGGCATTATACTTGTCTGAATCCAGTTTTTTTCGTATCTTTCGCGGCAACCTATTTCAAACATAAAGCTATATTTAGTAACCATTAAAACAAATACGATGAGAACACAAACCTTTCTTTTGGCGCTGATTATGCTGATTTTCGGCAGCCATGCTGTTTTTGCACAGCAACCACAAAAATCGCAAAGAACCAAAACGCAAATGATGGATCAAAAACCTGCTTCATCAGTCATCGACCTGAGTTCATCTTCATCCGGGCGTTATGCCGAAGATCAACTCCCCGGTACACGGGGTACTGCCTACCTCAACCCTGAATTTGTTGAAGGTGTAATAGCCTATAAAAACGGGAATCAGATCGACGGCAAACTATTGCGCTACAATCTTTATACGCAGCAAATGCAATTTATTGAAGGTGTTGACACCTTAGCACTTGGGAATCCCGGCGAAATTGAATACATCAGGATGAATGAAAAATTGTTTGTTTACACCGAATACTTGTGCAATGGCAAACACAAAAGCGGGTATTTTGAACTACTCCAAAATGGTAGTTGCCGACTCCTGAAACGTTGGTCTGCACTTTATCACGAAGTGGATGAAACGGAAAGTTATGCAGGTAACGAGGATTGTTTTTACAGGGATTGTCAATGTTTTTTGCAATTTTTCATGAACCCTGCTTCACCCGTACAGATAAAGAAAAACGACTTTATTAAAAGTTTTGCCAACAATAGTAAGGATGTTAAGAATTACATAAAAGAAGAAGGGCTGAAGCCAAAAAATGAAGAAGATTTGGTACAGATTATTGATTTTTATAACCGTTTGCCCTAATCAATACCTGCTTATTCCGGGGATTAATTTTTAGTATTTAATTGGCCGGTTTCGAACACCAAACGTTCCTGAACGGCCATTTTTTTAGTTTTCGGTCAGCACAATTATTTTTTAATATCTAATCATTTATCGGAGAGCGGTAGCTTGCAGGATCTTTTTTAAATTCACTGACCGAAACACCCGTTACACTTTTAAATTGGGTAGAAAGATATTGCACGCTGCTGTATCCCATCATGTAGGCAATTTCACTCAGGGTTAGTTCTCCATATTGAATCAATTCTTTGGCTTTTTCAATTTTTTGTTTGATGATAAATTTTTCAAGTGTAAGATCTTCATTTTTCGAGAAGATGGAGGACATATATTGATACGACAAATTAAACTTTTCCACCAGATAATCCGAGTTTCTAACCATAGCATTAAAAGTGGTGTGATGCACCAAATCAATAATTGCACTTTTAATTTGTTCGATCAACTGGCTTTCTTTATTTTTTAAAAGTTCAAAGCCCTCCTTTTCGAGGAGAGCCGAAATCTTATCCTCATTCATTTTTTCCGGATCAAACGAAATTTTTGCCTCACCCAGTTTTACCCAAAGCACTTCGATGTCATTCTCGATAAAAATGCGTGTCACGAGCTTCACGCAACAGTGGCACGACATATTTTTAATGATGGCTTTGAGTGTTTCCAATGGTTTAAATTTGGTTTCCAACAATTTTTCGAAATGCAAATGTAAATATTCTCACCGGCCTGAAAACCTTTATGAATAATCTTTGCTCTTTAAAGTAAATCACAATAAAAAACAAGTTGATTTTTGGTGTAAAAATGTGCTGATTAAACGACTATTTGAAGGTTTGAGAAAAGCAATAAATGAATAAAAAAGCAGTTATGAAGTATCAAAATAAAAATTTAAATAACAAAATGAGAATATTTACCACCGCGCTGATAATAACCCTGATCCTTACTTTTTCATTAAACTCAAAAGCTCAGATTGCCATTGGCGAATGGCGCGATCATCTTCCTTACACCAAGTCTGTGGCTGTTTCTGATGCAGGTTCGATTATTTATAGTGCTACCCAATTCAGCCTGTTCTATTTCGATACCGACGACAGAAGTATCAACCGGCTTTCAAAAGTAAACGGACTCTCTGATATCGGAATCAGCACCATTTCCTACAGCGAGAAATACAAAACCTTATTGATTGCTTACACCAACACCAACATCGACCTTTTGAAAGATGGTGAAATCATCAATATTTCTGACATAAAAAGAAAACAAATTCTCGGGAAAAAAAGCATCAACAATATCTATTTCGCCGATAGCCTGGCATACCTTGCCTGCGGTTTTGGGATTGTAGTACTGGATGTAAAGAATGAAGAATTTCCTGAACCCATTTATTACATCGGCCCCAATGGAGGCCAACTGGATGTTCTAGATATTTCCATTGGACGGGACACGCTTTTTGCTGCAACCGAAGCCGGCATTTATAAAGCCTCTCTAAATAGCCCCAACCTTGCCGATTTTAACGAATGGACCGTTGATGTTCGCTTGCATCCGATGGCAACCTTCAACGCCATTGATTATTTCAACAACCGGCTTATTGTAAATTATAGCAGCGGGAATTACAACGGCGATACAGTGTTTATGTACGATTATTCGATCAATCAATGGCAAAGATTTCCTGATATTGATCCTTATCGGAAGTATAATATTGATACATCTCACGAAAAATTATTAATCGTTGGTCAATCCAAAGTTTATGTTTACGACAGTAATTTTGATTTGAACACCGCAATCTACAGCCTCAACGGGAATGCGCTAAATTGCAGGGATGCAGTATTGGATGACAACGGAGCAAAGTGGATTGCTGATTTTTCGGGAGGACTGGCCAAAACTGAAGACAACTTTAATGCTGAGTATATCAGACCCAACGGGCCTTACGCTGCCAATGTATTCGATATGTCTCTGGAAAATGAGGAGTTGTGGGTGGCCTCCGGAGGGTATTCCGGGGGCTGGGGAAAGATTTACCTCCAGGATGGGGTTTATACTTTTCAGGATGAATCCTGGGCATCTTTTAACCGTTATTCAGGGCACCATGCTTTCGATACCATCAACGATTTTCCATGTGTTGCAGTAGATCCCAACAAAAAAAATCATGCATATATTGGAACATGGATGCAAGGAGTAATGGAAATTTTAGATGGTGAGGTTGTAAATATTTTCAATGATAAAAACAGCTCCCTCGAAATTTGGCCAACAGGTAATTACGTTGCCGTTAGCGGGGTTGCCTTTGATAGTTACAACAATCTTTGGGTGGTAAATTCGGGAGCACCAAAACCACTGGCAGTTAAAACCACCAACAACCAATGGAGATCATTCTCACTGGGCTCAAGCCTTAGTGGTACTGATGCCGGAGATATATTCATCGACAACTACAACCAAAAATGGATTACCCTGAGAGCTGATAACAAACTTGTGGTTTTTACCGACAACAACACCATCGACGACCCAACCGATGATATAACCAAAATATTGACCAATGCAACAGGCAATGGCTCACTGCCCGGTAATAAAATTCATAGTGTGGCTCAGGATCTTGATGGTGAAATCTGGCTGGGTAGCGATGAAGGGGTTGGAGTTATTTACTCACCCGGGAATATTTTTACCGGTGGCAATTATGATGCACAGCGCATCCTGGTTGAGGTGGGTGGCTATACCCAATATTTACTCGAGTCCGAAATTGTAACCGCAATTGCTATTGATGGCGATAATCGAAAATGGATGGGAACCGAGCGCGCAGGTGTTTTTCTGTTGTCAGACGATGGTACAGAAGAAATACATCATTTTACAGAAGAAAACAGCCCGCTTTATTCCAATCTTATTGTGGATATTGCAATCAATAACCAAACCGGCGAAGTGTTTTTTGGAACCGACAAGGGTATTATTTCATATAAAAGTACAGCCACCGGTGGCGGACCGGTTAACAGCGATGTTGTGGTTTATCCCAACCCTGTAAAAGAAGGATATCAGGGCGTGATTGCCATCAAAGGATTGGTGAGCAATGCCGATATTAAAATTACAGATGTTAGCGGCATTTTGATTTATGCCACCAGAGCAGAAGGAGGTCAGGCCATTTGGTCGGGAACAAATTTTGACGGACGCAGAGCAAGTACGGGAGTATATCTCGTTTTTGCCACCGACGATGAAGGCAATGAAAAAATGGTTACCAAAATCCTGTTCATCAATTAATGCCGCAGGATAAACTACTCTGTGTAACTTATGCTTTACTCAACCCGTGGAATTGTCCTTAAAACCATAAAGTATTCCGAAAGCAGCATCATTGCTAAAATTTATACCGAACATCTTGGGCTGAGAACATACATTGTTAAAGGCCTTTCGGCAAAAAACAGCCATCGTAAAAAAGCCCTCCTTCAGGGCTTGTCGTTGCTCAATATGGTTGTTTACGAAAAACCGGGTGCCGGCCTCCAGAATATTAAGGAAATTGAAATTGCTCATACTTACCATTCTGTGCCCTTCGATATTGCTAAAAGTGCAATAATTATGTTCTTAAATGAAGTGCTCTATAAATCCATCGGCGAAGAGGTTGGTGGCATCCAACTCTTCAATTTTATTTTTGACGAGCTCATTGCCCTTGATTTACTCGAAAAAAACATCTCCGTTTTCCATCTCCGTTTTTTGATCAGATTAAGCAGACATCTGGGGTTTTTACCCCGCAATAATTTTTCGGAAAAAAATCAACTGTTCGATTTGCAGGAAGGTGCCTTTATTTCCGCCATACCACTCCACAGCAATTATCTCGACCCCGGCCTGAGTAAAAAGTTAAGTTTGTTCATCTCGGATGATATGAGCAATCCGGCAGAAAATCAAACCGAGCGCAACGAACTGCTTGAAAAAATCATCTTGTTTTACAGTTTGCATGTTCCTGCATTTGACGAATTAAAATCATTTAATGTATTGAAGCAGGTTTTTAATTAGTTTTGGAATGAAAAAAATGAATCACAAAATTTTCAAATACTTTTTGTTTCTGTTAGCTTGCGGGTTTTTAGTCGCCTCCTGTGCGGTATCTGAAAATTTGCGAAAGCGAAAAGATTGCGATTGCCCCTCATGGAGTAACTTAAAACCTGAGCAATTTTATGATGACCAGGGAAGCATATAAAAGTGTGCTGATTAAATACATCCCGGAGGCATCATTTGAGCTTGTTTATCAATTGATCATTAAGCACCGTGTTTTCCTTGCCATTACCCGCGAAAGAAAAACAAAACATGGAGATTTCAGACCCGCCATGCACGGGAAACCCGCCAGAATTTCTGTAAACCACAATCTAAATGAGTACGCATTTTTAATAACCTTTTTACATGAACTCGCCCATCAAATTACCTGGGAAAAATATAAGAAAAAGGTAAAACCACATGGCCTGGAATGGAAATATGAATTTGCAAATCAATTGCAACCCTTTATCCAAAACGGAATCTTCCCCAAAGAAATAGCCGAAAAGCTTGACAAAGACCCTGCTGAATTGTATTACTCCACCGTAGCAGACACTTCGCTTGAGCGTGAACTCAAAAACTACAGCAAAGCAAATGGCTTTGTTTTGCTCGAAAATTTGCCCGACAATGCAATGTTTATGCTGCCCAATGGAATAAAATACAGGAAACTGCATAAACGCAGGAAAAACTTTTTATGTATCAATGTGCAAAACAAGCGTCAGTACATTTTCAATCCGCTGGCAGAGGTAATTAAACTTGACAATGATTAAATGCTCAGGTTTTATATATTTGCATCTGTAGCAGAAAGACAATAATTATGCATCAGTTAAAATTAAAACAAACCAGAAATGAATAAAGACTACTATTGCGTGATAATGGCGGGAGGAGTAGGTGCCAGATTTTGGCCGATGAGCCGCACCAAACACCCCAAACAGTTCATCGATATTCTCGGAACGGGTGAAACATTAATCCAGCAAACCTTTAAGCGCTTTGCCAGAATTTGTCCTGCCGAAAATATTTTTATCGTTACCAACGAAATTTATAAGGATCTGGTGGCAAAGCAAATCCCTGAAATCCCTGAAAACAACATTGTTCTCGAGCCGGCAATGCGCAACACAGCCCCCTGTATTGCCTATGCGAATTATAAAATCAGTGCCATAAATCCCGATGCAAAAATTGTGGTAGCTCCATCCGACCATCTGATCTTGAATGAAGATGTTTTTTTGGATAATATTCTTAAAGCCCTCGAGGCAGCCACCGAAAATAACTGGCTGCTAACCCTTGGCATCAAGCCAACACGCCCCGACACAGGCTATGGATACATTCAATACGATGAGCAGGAGAAATATGCAAAGAATACGAAAATATCCAAAGTAAAAACCTTTACCGAAAAACCCGATTCCGATTTAGCGGTTAAATTTCTAGAAAGTGGCGACTTTCTTTGGAATGCCGGAATTTTCATTTGGTCGCTCAGGAGCATTATGGATGCCTTTGACGAGCATCTCAACGATGTAAACGACCTCTTCAGCGAAGGCGTTGGAAAATATAATACACCCAATGAAAAAGTGTTCATTGATGAAATTTATACTTCATGCCGTAAAATCTCCATCGATTACGGGATTATGGAAAAAGCCCCGAATGTGTATGTGCAGGTTGCAGATTTTGGCTGGTCCGACCTGGGAACCTGGGGTTCATTATTTGATATCAGACCTAAAGATTCAGCTAACAATGCCACAGTTGGTGAAAATGTGATGATCTATGATTCGTCAAATTGCATCATTAACATGCCAAAGGAAAAACTTGTTGTTTTGCAAGGTCTTGATGGCTACATTGTGGTGGAAGAGGATGGTGCTTTACTGGTGTGTAGAAAAGATGATGAACAACAAATCCGCACTTTTGTAAATGATATTAAAAATAGAAATGGTGAAAATTTTATTTAATCAAAAACTACTAAAACTACTACAAATGAAGAAAGCGATTGTCATTTTATCAATTTTCATGTTTGGGCTGAACACAGCGTCCAAAGCAGACGAGGGGATGTGGCTCCCGATTTTTATTGACCGTCTCAATTATGTTGACATGGAGAAAATGGGACTTCAATTGACCCCGGAAGAAATTTACAGTATTAACAATTCAAGCCTAAAAGATGCCATCATTATTTTTGGCGGAGGTTGCACAGGCGAAATTGTTTCGCCCGAGGGCTTAATTTTTACCAACCACCATTGTGGGTATGGCGCTATCCAGTCGCACTCAACCATCGAGCACGACTATCTTACAGATGGTTTTTGGGCCATGAATAAAAGTGAAGAACTCCCTAACGACGGGCTTGCTGCAAGATTTCTTGTTAGAATTGAAGATGTTACCGGAAAGGTTCTCAGTGAACTCAGCGATGAGATGTCAGAAGCCGATCGCAACACCAAAATCCGTGAAATATCCAAAAAACTTACCGAGGAGGCAACAGAAGGTACAGATTATACAGCTTATGTTAGAAGTTTTTTCGCCGGGAATGAATATTACTTGTTCGTTTACGAAGTTTTTAAAGATGTGCGCCTCGTGGGTGCACCCCCATCATCCATCGGGAAATTTGGTGCGGATACCGATAACTGGATGTGGCCGCGGCACACCGGCGATTTCTCTATCTTCAGGGTGTACAGCAATGCTGATGGCAATCCTGCAGAATATTCCAAAGAGAATATTCCAATGAAATCAAAACACTATTTACCGGTTTCCCTTGACGGGGTCAAACAAGGCGACTTTGCCATGATTATGGGCTATCCCGGCGGAACAGATCGTTACATGTCGTCCTGGCAGGTTGAGCTGGCTGTGGAAGAATCAAATATGACTGTTGTGGATATTCGCGATAAAAAATTGAAAATTATGCGTGAGTACATGAATGCTGATGATGCCGTTAGAATACAATATGCTTCAAAATACGCAAGGACTTCCAATTATTGGAAATATTATATAGGCCAAACAAAAGGTTTGAAACGATTAAAGGTTACCGAGAAAAAGCAAGCACTTGAGGCTGATTTTCAAAATTGGGTGAATAAGGATGAGATACGCAAAGCTAAATATGGAGATGCCCTTCAATTGCGCAGGGAAGCAGTTGAAGAGCTTAAAGAAATAAATCTTGCCCAGATCTACCTGAATGAAGCCATTTCCAGAGGAAGTGAAATACTCATGTATTCACGCAGGTATAATGATCTTGTCGAAATGTTATCCAAAAAAGAAAAAGATGAAGCTGAAATAAATGCTGAAATTGAGAAACTGAGAGAAGGGGCAAACGATTATTTCAAAAATTACTACCAGCCCGTTGACAAAAAAATAATGATTGCAATGCTCGAAATGTATTTCCGGAATGTACCAAAATCACAACAGCCTAAGATGCTTGCCGACATCTCGGATAGTAAAGGAGGTTTTAATGGATTTGCTGAGGAGCTATTTATAAAATCAATTTTTGGAAGTCAGGAAAGCGTAAACAAATTTCTGGATAATCCAAAAGTAAAAACATACGAAAAAGATCCTGCTGTTCTGTTGATGAATGCTTTTATGGAAACATTGCCTCAGGTCAGAGCCATAGCAACAGCCTCCAACGCTAAACAATCAGAAGGAGAGCGCTTGTTTATTGCCGGCCTTCGGGAAATGAATCCTGATAAAAAATACTATCCTGATGCCAACTCAACAATGAGGCTGACCTACGGACAAGTTCTTGATTATTTTCCTGCCGATGCTGTTCACTTTGATTATTTTACCACCCTCAAAGGTGTGATGGAAAAAGAAGATCCGGACAACTGGGAGTTTGTTGTTCCTGGAAAATTGAAAGAACTTTATATTAATAAAGATTTTGGCAGATATGGTCAGAATGGTGAAATGCCAGTAGGTTTTATCACCAACAATGACATTACAGGCGGAAACTCCGGAAGCCCTGTAATGAACGGAAAAGGCGAATTGATAGGACTTGCTTTTGATGGCAACTGGGAAGCAATGAGCGGCGATATTGCCTTTGAACCCGAGCTGCAGCGCACCATTTGCGTTGATATCCGATATGTGTTGTTCATCATCGATAAATATGCAAGTGCAAAAAACATTATTGATGAATTGACCATAAATTAACTACCACAATTTTAACTACCAAAATAATCCACCTTATTTGGTTTTAAGCTTGCAAAGCCCGGGGAATTTATTTTCCCGGGCTTTGTTTTTATTGTTTCATGCTTTTAAATACTGGCAATTCAATAAAGTTCCCAAGCAAGATTCTTTCATGTTCTGCCTCCTGTTTTTGTTGCTTTAATCAGTAAATTAATGATTAATTAAATTTTACTTAAACGCCGGCTACCGATCATAGGCTTTCTTTGTTAAAATTAAATTAAACCTGTGAAACCATGAGAAAATTAGTAATAACCAGAGAATTAACCAACCGGGATGCCATCTCCTTAGATAAATATTTTAGTGATATTTGCAGCATCTCACTTCTTAATCCGGCAGGGGAGGTACATCTTTGTAAAAGAATTAAAGAAGGCGATGAAAATGCTCTTAAAACGCTTATTAATTCAAATCTTAGATTTGTGGTTTCCGTTGCCAAAAAATATCAACACCAGGGTTTACCCCTTTCTGATCTAATTAACGAAGCAAACCTTGGCCTCATCGAAGCAGCCAAAAGATTCGACGAAACAAAGGGTTTTAAATTTATCACCTATGCTGTTTGGTGGATACGACAATCAATCATACGAGCCATTATCAATTATTCCAGGGTTATCAGGCTCCCGGCAAACAGGTTTAATTCGATGAATCAAATATCGGGGGTCTTTAATACACTGCAGCAAGAATTGAATCGTGACCCCAATAGTGTTGAGATTTCAAATCATTTAGATTCAAAATTTTCTGATACTACGGAAGTGTTAGAATTAATGAACAATCAAATTTCGCTGGATGCCCCATCCGATCAAAGTGGTGAAACAATTATTTCTGATCATATTTCAGATGTCCACAGTTTAAAACCTGATGGAGAATTGGAAGAACAATCGATAAAATATGAAATTAACAGGGCTTTAAAAAATCTGAGCCACCGTGAGGCCGAAGTTTTAAAGCTGCTTTTTGGTTTGGAATCCGGACAGTCGATGAGTTTGCAATCTGTCGGCCATCATTTTTCGCTTTCAGAAGAGAGAGTAAGGCAAATCAGAAGCAACGCTCTTAATAAATTGCGAAACCCGGGGATTTCTAAAAAGCTGTTCGAATTGGTGGCTGATTAGCTATATTTGGATATCACGATCTTATTTATCTTTGGCAGGAACAAATACATCTTACAATGAGAAAATTTCTGATTGCTTTAATGGTATGTGTCATATCATCAAACATTGCCATTGGCCAAAATAAAACCATAATCATCAATGAACTTATGGCAGATAACACCGATAATATTGCTGATGAATCCGGGGAATATGAAGATTGGATAGAAATTTACAATTATGGAGATAAACCTGTCGATATTGGTGGGTTGTATTTTACGGATGATATTGGTGTTCCAAAAACTTTCCGGATTCCACCTGGGAATGACTCAACAATTATCCCATCCCATTCCTTTATACTCCTTTGGGCTGATGATGAATGGGAGGAAGGAATTTTTCACATCGAATTCAAGCTTTCCAGAAAAGGTGAGCAGGTTGCCATTTTTGATGCAGATGGTGAAACATTCATCGATAGCATTACATTTCCTGCTCAATTGTCGAACCGATCATGGGGCAGGAAATCAGCTAACAACTCTGAATGGGTAGAATTTGATGTACCCACTCCCGGAAATTCAAATAATTGAAATAGAATTTCCCGGAACTGCGTGTTAAAGCACCTGTCATCCCACAATTTATTATAGGTAAATGCCATTTAATCAATAAGTTAGTATGAAAATTGGTGGAAAATTTTGGGCAAAAAAAATGTCCTTTGCTCGGAATGAGGATGGAAATGTGAGCAAAGGACAAGTGCAATCAATTAATCCCTAAAAATCTGTTTGTCATTTAAAAAAAATTACCCTGTTAAAAAATAAATGAC
>JAIOZV010000103.1 GCA_021740425.1 Bacteroidales bacterium
CAAACAAATCATTTTTGCTGCGCTCGACACCACCGATCAATCTGTGATGAGCCAACAAATTATCTCCCTCATTTTTATTGGAAGTTTCAGTTATGCCTCAGCAGGCCCAAACATCGGGGCATCCGGATTCAAGCTTCTGTCCAATCAGGTAAGCAACTGGTTATCGAAAATCAGTAAAGATTTTGACATCGGTATCAAATATCAACCGGGAACCGAGCTTACCGAAGATGAGCTTCAGGTAGCCCTTAACACACAGCTTTTCAACGATCGCCTTACCATCGATGGAAACTTCGGCGTTAGAGGCGCCTCGCAGGAGCAAAATACCAGCAACGTGGTGGGCGATATTAACCTCGAGTACCAGATGACCAAAGACGGCAGATTCAGAGTAAAAGCCTTTAACCGGGCAAACGATATCAGCTTCCTCGAAGATAACGAACCCTATACACAGGGAGTCGGGATTTTTTACAGAAAGGAATTTGAAACTTTTAAAGATTTGTTCAAACGAAACACCGATAAGAAAAAACCAGGCACACAGGTAAAACCAAATCAGGAAGCCGTCAGAAATAATAAGGAGAATAAAAGGACAGATTAAATTCTTGTATTTGGAAATTTGAGTAAAAATTTCATCAGGTATTGATCTTACTGCTTTGATGAAAATTTAGATATTCAAAAATTTTAACAATTGAAAAGAAAAATGACCATTCCAGTTTTATAGTTTTGTGGCTTCAAAATTTAAGTAAAATATTCATCAAAGAAAAATGACATTATGAAAGGTTTCCAAACAATTGCATTTTTAGTTTTATCGGTTTTAATGCTATCATCCTGTGGTTCAATTTCTACAGGTGGTGAAGATGAAAAGGAAAAAAAAGCCTTTGCCGAAGAAAATGGATTTTATCTTGTTGAGGCAGAAGCTGAAACAGCTCCTGTTGAAAGCCCGGAAGATGCAGCCGATGATATAGCCATTTGGTACAATACAAAAAACCCGGAAGCCAGCACCATCATCGGTACCAACAAACAACAAGGCCTTGTGGTTTACAATCTCGATGGAAAAGAAATGTATAATTATCAGGTTGGAAAGATCAATAATGTGGATATCCATACAAAATTCAATTTTGGAGGCGATTCGATTACAATAGTTGGAGCAACAAACCGAACCCTTAATACAATTAATTTTTGGAAAGTAAATACTGAAAGCGGTGAATTGGAGGAGCTGCCATTATCAAATGCCATAAGCCCAAAAACACAGGATGTGTATGGATTTACTTTTTATAGAAGTATTACCGCGCCAAGACCCGAGTTCAAGAATAAGTTTTATGCCATTTCGATTGGCACTGATGGCAGGATGGAACAGTGGGAACTGATGGATGATGGTGGGAAGTTGAAAGCACGCTATGCAAGAATTGTGAAATTTGATACCCAATGCGAAGGTTTGGTTGCCGATGATGAAACAGGAAATCTTTTTGTTGGGGAAGAAGCTGTGGGTATTTGGAAAATATCTGCCCTGCCGGCAGGTGGAGATAAAAAAGAATTGATTGCCGATGTTGCCAAGCTCAAAATTCAGCCTGATATTGAAGGCCTGACCATATATTATGGCGCCGGGGGCAAAGGCTACCTCCTGGCTTCGAGCCAGGGAAACAACTCCTACGCTGTGTTTACCCGCGATGATAAAAACAAATACTTAGGCAGTTTTATGATTTCCTCCGGCGGAGGCATTGACGGCACTTCCGATACCGATGGTATTGATGTATTGAACCTTGCACTCGGTTCAGATTTCCCCGATGGGGTATTTATCGCTCAGGATGGCTCAAACTATGATGGTGAAAACCTTATGAACCAAAACTTTAAGCTGGTGGATTGGAAAGAGATTGCAGGACAATTTAAGCCCTGGCTACTGATCGACAATAGCTACATGCCCCAAAAGGTAGTGCAATAAATACTTTAAAATTGTTTCTTTTACCATTTATTATCAGCCATCTTTTTTTTCTGTGCCACATGATACCAGGAACAAAAATCTAAGTTTCAAACTTTTAATTTTTAATGCTGATAAATTAAAACGGCGCTATACAAAACGACAGGTTATTTTTGGTATTCACCTTTGGATGCAACAATCTCAAGCTGATCGGTGAGTCTTTCAAACTCGGCAAAACAAATATTGATTTGATTTTTGTCGTTGCTGATCAAGCTATCAGCAATCATTATTGAAAAAGTTTTAAACTCTTCAATATGGTGTTTTTCCGACAATCTTTTCATTTCATCAACAAAGCAATTGATTTCCTCATTTGAAAATTTCTGGTAAGTATGTCTGAAAAACGGGATTATGGTTCTTAAAAAATAATTATGAAGCTCCTGATTTTGCTTAATTTGCGTATTTACACGTTTTAGGTTTTGAATGCAATTCGATTTGCATGTTTTTATTTTATTGGTGTTGTCGAGGGTAAAATAAAATGTACTTCCCTTGCTGCCCCGGGAACCATCGGGGTCACTTTCAGCCCATATTATTCCTCCATTGCGCTCTACAAAGTCTTTGCAAATAATTAATCCGATGCCGGTTCCTTTTTCTTTGTTGGTTCCAATGGTTGTATAATTATTGCCTGCATCAAAAAGCAAATCCATGTCCTTTTCGGGAATTCCCACACCATTGTCCCTGATATAAATGAGTGCCTTGTTGTTGGCAGCGGCTTTTGCCCCAATAATGATTTCTCCGTTTTCGGGAGTAAATTTTATTGCATTTGAGATCAGGTTTCTAAGGATAGTGTTCACCATCTCGTAATCAGCATTTACCTGAAGGTCATCGTTGGCAATATCTGTTGAGATCATGATGTTTTTGCCCGCAGCAGCGTATTGTTGCAAATCGATGGCTTCTTCAAAAACCTGAGCCAGGTGCAACTTTGAAGGGTTAAAGGGAATCTTGCCTGTTTGTGTCCGCGACCACATCAACAGGTTGTCAAGCAACGAAAACGATTGTTTTGTACTTTGATACACTGTTTTTATAAACTTTTTGCGTTGTTCCGGAGAGTATGAATCTTCGTCCTCAATTAAAAGTTCGAGAAACCCAAGTTGTGCATTATACGGACTTTTTAAATCGTGTGCAATGATCGAAAACAGTTTGTCCTTTGTAGCGTTAATTTTGATTAATTTTTCTTCGATTTGTTTCTGCCTGGTAATATCCTGAAAAGTTCCTACAGCCCTAAGCGGCTCACCTCCTTCATTTCTTTCGATCACCATGCCGCTGCTAAAAACATACCTCCATATTCCATCTTTTGCTTTCAGACGGTGAATGCTTTGAAAAAACTCAGTTTTGCCCTCAAAGTGTTGCTTGAGTTTCTCTTCAACTTTGTTGTAATCATCGGGGTGAATCAGTTTTTTCCATGATGAAATCTCTGGTTCAATTTCATGATTATTAAACCCAAGTATTTTTGCCCACCAATCATCAAAAATTGCATCACCGCTTGTGATATCCCAGTCCCACAATCCTGCTTTGGTTCCTTTTAAAGCCATGTGAAGTCTTTGCTCGCTCCGGCGCAAATCCTCTTCTGTTTTTTTTCGTGCCGAGATATCAGAAATTACTCCAAAAACCCGGTTCTTGTCTTTGATGATGCGCATACTGATTTCCGCCCAAAATATAGAACCGTCCTTGCGAACACATTGCAAATCAACTGGCGAGCTGTCCTGCTCTGCTATTTTTTTTAAGATAAATTTCCTGATTTCTTCCTTTTGTCCGGACTGCACGAAATCCCACACCCTCATGCCAATCATTTCTTCCATGGTAAACCCAAAAAGCTTGCAGGCAGGGGTATTAACCATTTTCAGATACTCATTTTCGGTTAAATAAATACCCTCGCTGATGTTTTCGGCCAACTCGCGGTATTTTTTTTCACTCTCTCTGAGTTTAGTTTTAAAGGCTTCTCTGGCATTTTCGTTGCTTGTAATTGTTACCTGGCATAAATCTTCCTGTTCCTCTTGGTCGTAGTATTTGGTCAAGTGTATTTCGGCAAAATCAAAGGCTTTATTTTCGGTGATTAAACGGTATTCTCCGGTTTGTTCCTGCTGATCAGAAAATGCTTTTTCCAGCATGGCAATAAATCCGGTTTTGGAATCATCATTGATGAATGGGAATATGGATATATTGCTCAGGTTTTGCTCGGAGATTTCAAAAATTTCCCTGGTTTTCCGGTTCAGGTCAACAATGTTTCCTGATCGGGTAATGCTGAGGAATGCAACAGGTGCGTTTTCGAAAAAGCCAATGAATCGGTTTGTTTGGTTTTGAATATTTATTTGCATTTGCTGAGTTTGTTCAGCCTGCATTTTATGATCAGTAAAGCAATTGAGGTCATTGTTTGAGCGATTCCCATCCTTCACGGATAAATCATTATTTGGAAGTTTCCCCTTTTCTTTTAAAAACTCTTCCTGATTTTTCATGTGTTTTATTAACTTTTTATGTCGGGTATTGGCGCAAATTTATATTTATGTGCCGGATATAAAATCTTCAAAATTATACTTTTCGAAAAACAGCTCATGCAAGTACAAACAAATTCATCCTTAGTTAAAAGAAGGTGTAACTTATTAACAAGCTGATAAATTAAGTTAATTTAAAAGATTTTAACAAAAGTATAAAATTAAATACCTGATTCCGAAATTAGCTTTTAAAAATATCCCCGACATTTAATTTTCAATCCAAAAATCGATATACACAGGAAGGTGGTCGCTGTAGCCACCATTGTATTTAAAGCCTGTAAAAGTACGGAATGGTTTTACATCGAGGAAGGTATTATCGTCTTCAAGCAGAAAGGGAGCATGAAAGATTGTTGCTTTATTACCTGTAGCCTTGATCCCCGGGCCTGGCAGCAGCACACTGCCTGAAACAACTATCTGGTCGAAAATATCCCAGTTTTCCCTGTATTTCAGTGTTCCATTGTTCCAGCTTTCCTGTTTGGTGAGCGTAAGGTTGTAGTATCCTTGCAGATTAATATCACCGTCAGGGGCTGTTGCGCCTATTACTTTGGCAAAACTTTCATCTTCGGGACCATCGTTAAAATCTCCCATGATAACAATGGCTGTTTTGGGATTTGCCATAAGCAGGGAATCGGTTTTTTGTTTTAGAATCTCAGCGGCCTGGTTTCGTCTGTTAACTGTAGAAAGATAACCGCCATAGCGTGAAGGCCAGTGGTTGATAAAAATGTGAAGCATGTCCTTTCCACCCAACAAACCTTTGACGTATAAAATATCTCTTGTTTTATAGGCTGTATCGTCCGCAAAAACTACGGGAATGGCTTTGTGGTAAAAAAGTTCAAACATTGTTGGTCTGTAAATCAAGCCTACATCAATCCCACGCCTGTCGGGTGATTCGTGGTGAACAATCCTGTAATCATATTTTTTAAGAGGTGTTTCATCAATTAATTTTTCAAGCACAAAGCGGTTTTCGAGTTCACACATACCCACAAGGGCAGGAGGATTCCATTCTCCAACTGCCGCAATCACTTTATAAACTTTATTTATTTTGTCGTAGAATTTACGGTTGGTCCAGTGTCGCTCACCGTCCGGGGTAAATTCTTCATCTCTTTTGAGTGAATCATCATAAATGTCGAAAAGGTTTTCGACGTTGTAAAACATTACCCTGAAAGATGGGGGGGGTTGAGTTGCAGAATTTTGTGCAAGAGCCTGACTATTGATAAAAAAATTAAAAAACAATAGAAGCAACAATGTGTTAAAGTGTAAATTTTTCATTGTCAATGGAAAGTAGTTTCATGAAAAGTATATGGTCAAAAGTAAATCATTTTTGGAAATCCCATAAATCCTAAAGTTTATAATGCAGGAATCAGCTTCATTATATCGTAAAATTATCCATGTGGATATGGATGCTTTTTATGCATCTGTCGAACAGCGCGATTTCCCGGAATTACGGGGAAAGCCCGTGGCAGTTGGCGGGAGCAGGGAGCGAGGTGTGGTTGCGGCAGCCAGCTATGAAGCCCGGAAATTTGGCGTGTATTCAGCCATGCCTTCAGTTATTGCTTTGCGCAAATGTCCGGATATCATTTTTGTTCCCCATCGTTTTGAAGTTTATAAAGCTGTTTCACGGCAAATCAGAGAAATTTTTTATGAGTACACCGATTTGGTTGAACCTTTGTCGCTGGATGAGGCTTACCTCGATGTTACCGAAAACAAAAAAGGGATGGCTTTAGCCACTGATATTGCCAAAGATATCAAAGCACGGATTAAGGCTGAGCTTAACCTGACGGCATCCACGGGCATTTCGTGCAATAAATTTCTGGCCAAAATTGCCTCCGATTACGATAAGCCTGATGGTTTTTACCTGATTCATCCCTCCAGGGCTGAAGCTTTTGTGGAAAGTTTGCCCATCGAAAAATTTCATGGCATAGGAAGGGTTACCGCAGCAAAGATGCGCAATCATGGGATTTCAAACGGAGCCGAACTGAAAAGTCAGGAACTTTCGGATTTGCTGAGATGGTTTGGGAAAGCCGGATCATATTACTATAAAATTGCGCGCGGGCTCGATGATCGATTGGTTGAACCCGACAGGGAGCGCAAGTCGATTAGCACAGAGCAAACCTTTGATCATGATCTTTCAGAAAAAGATGAAGTAAGGATGTATTTGAAACAGATTGCTGATGAACTGATGCGCAGGATGGAACGGAATCGCATTTATGGTCGCACACTCACCATGAAGGTAAAGTTTTCAGATTTTCATCAGATCACGCGCAGCAGGAGTGTGCGCCACAGCATCCGAAAAAAAACCGAATTACTTAAACTCATACAGGAAATGCTACCGGATTTGAATTTTAACAGGCAAAGTATCAGGCTGCTGGGTTTGGGTATTTCCAATCTCGATCGCCCGGATGGCGGAGGCATACAGTTAACTTTGGATTTCTAAAAAAAAACACGGAACAAGCGTCCCGTGTTTAAAAATATATGCTATGAAAAAATAATTTTACAAGTGGATCACCTCATCGTAGGCAGCAGCAGCAGCTTCCATTATGGCTTCCGACATAGTGGGATGGGGATGGATGGTTTTGATGATTTCTTCACCTGTGGTTTCGAGTTTTCGCGCTGCCACAATTTCAGCAATCATCTCGGTTACATTGTCACCAATCATGTGCCCGCCCAGCAACTCACCATATTTGGCATCGAAAATCAGCTTGACAAAGCCCTCTTTGTTGCCTCCTGCACTTGCTTTTCCTGAAGCGGAAAAGGGAAATTTCCCAACCTTGATTTCATATCCGGCTTCTTTGGCTTGTTTTTCGTTCATACCCACCGAGGCTACCTCAGGCACTGTGTAGGTGCAAGCCGGAACGTTTCCGTAGTCGATGGGATGAGGGTTTTTACCAGCAATTTTTTCAACGCAGGTAATGCCTTCATGTGAGGCCATGTGCGCCAAAGCTGGTCCATGTACAATGTCGCCGATGGCATAATATCCATCCACATTGGTTTTATAAAAATCATCCACCATTACCTTGCCTTTATCGGTTTTTATGCCCACATCTTCGAGCCCTATGCCCTCTAAGTTGGTGGCAATGCCTACAGCTGAAAGCACAATGTCGGCTTCAACAAGTTCTTCACCTTTTTTGGTTTTGATGGTCACCTTGCATTTTTCTCCCGAAGTATCCACATGGGTAACCTCTGCAAAAGTCATTACCTGCATTCCGGCTTTCTTGAAAGAACGTCCCAATTGTTTGGAAACTTCTTCATCTTCGAGCGGGATAATATTTGGCAGGTATTCAACAAGGGTTACCTGTGTGCCAACGGAATTGTAGAAAAAGGCGAACTCCGATCCAATGGCGCCTGAACCCACAACCACCATTGATTCGGGTTGCTTTTCGAGAGTCATAGCCTGACGGTAGCCAATAATTTTTTTACCATCCTGTTTTAGTGCCGGAAGTTCACGGGAGCGAGCCCCTGTGGCGATGATGATATGCCCGGCTTCGTAGATCGTTTTTTCGTCTTTCTCGTTGGTTACTTCAACTTTTTTCCCAGGCATTACTTTCCCAAAACCGTTGAGTACATCAATTTTATTTTTCTTGAAAAGATAGGTAACTCCATTGCTCATGCCTGAAGCAACGTCCCTGCTGCGTTTAACCATTGCTTCAAAATCCGGTGTGGCAGAACCTTCGAGTTTAATACCATAATCGGCGGCATGTTTTGTATAGTTATAGACCTGTGCGCTTTTGAGGAGTGCCTTTGTAGGAATACATCCCCAGTTGAGGCAAACACCACCAACGGATTCCTTTTCAACCACGGCTGTTTTCATTCCAAGTTGCGATGCCCTGATGGCGGCAACATATCCACCGGGGCCACTTCCAATCACTATCAGATCGTATTTCATATTTTAGTTTATTTAAAATTTATCTATTAATATCCTCAGTCCTCAGTTAGTTATTTAGAGGCTTTTACCAAAGCAAATGAATGCCTGTAAAATTGTTTGCAAAATTATCAAAAATAGGGGGTGCCAAATTTTTGGGGTATTTACCTCGCTGTTAAAATATGTTAAGCCTTGAAATATCAGTATTTACTTACAGGATATTGATTGTTCAGACTTTAGAACCGGCATGCTTAATTCCACCAAAGCGTGACACAGATGACCCGATTCTATTTTACAAACTCAGAGGTTTGGACAATTAATGAATACGCATCCTTTTTACAACAGTAAGTGCCCCAATGTTTTTTGAGTAAAGTATAAAATAGTCCATCAACTTAAATTAAAGATCAGAAATATTACTCTTATTTTCTTTTTTTCTGTTGTTCGGTAATAACATACTCAGCATCCCTACGGAGCATTTCATTCAGTGTAAAACCCTTTTCAGCCGCTTTGGATGTTACTGCTTTCAACCATTCGGGGTCATTTTTTATGGTTTCAATCAGTTTTAATACCTTTTCTTCAAATGACTCAGGTTTTAATTCCTTGTTGGCTAGATATTCTGCATCAAGACTAACCATTGTTTCCGGAGGTATATAATATTTCTGAGCTTTTTGAGCTACTGCTTCAAGCCAGGCTGAATCAGCCCGAATCATTTCCCGGTATTTCCTGATGGTCGTAAATTTCCTGAAAAGTTCCGGATAGTTTTGTTCAAATATCCAGGCCGCATCAATGTTGAGCTGCTCATTATACGAACGCCCCTTTTCATTGGCCTTTACATAAATTGTGCTGTTCCAGTTGCTGTTTGATGAAATGATTCCTTTGAAGTATTTCATGCCATACCAGCTAAGATAAATTTCAAAATCCTTCTTTTGAGCCAGAAAATCAGCTTCAGTGTGGATCAGTTCCCAAAGGGTAAGGGTGTCGTTATTTTGAGCCCGTATTACAAGATCATCAAACCAGGTGGAGTAATTCCTGATTTCATCTTCTCTTTTTTCGATCAAATCCCCTGAAAATTCAGGGGTATAGATTTCGTACAATTGATCCACAAACTGCCAGGCGAATTTGTATAAAAACCTTTCGGTAATGCTTAAAAGGATCACATCCTGTTTTTCAACTTCTTTTTGAATATCCAAATCCCGTGTCCATTTTTCCTCAAAGTAGAAATCAGGATATACTTTAGCATTGAAATACCAGAAAGCCTGGTTGGCAAACAAATTTTTCGGCACCCGTGTATTGAAAATATTCCAGTAATAACTGTCGGCCACCGCCAGCACCATGGGGCGGGTTTTTGTTGAATCATCGTAAAATGTAAAAAATGGATAGGGCATCACCGGCCCCTGAAGCCTGAAGAGTAAATTGCTTGTATTTCCTGCATCATAATCTGAATCTGAAATGCTGTCGCCAACAATTTTAGTTTCTACTTTAAAATCGGGCAAATCGATGTTGCGTTTTGATTCGATATAATTGATCAGCGAATCGGTGATAAAGTTCATGGTATGCTCACTCCAGTGTATGCCGTAGGGTGGATAAACGGGGTAAGGAATGGTGTCGCTAACCTCAAGCAAATATTCGTTAAGATCGATACAATCAACTTTCAAGTCATCGGCTTGTTGCTTGAAAAATTCGTAGTTGGAAAGTGTTTTGCCTTTTTCGAGATAGCTGTCGGGGATAAATTGTGGTTGGATGCGGGCTTTGCTGGGTTCAAAAATGAGAATGAGATCGATGTCAAATTTATTTTTCAGATGTTCCTGCAGAAACTTCAATTTTTGCATTTTTCGGGTAATGGTATTTTTTCCGATAAAATCATCTCCCGTAAATGCCCTGATGTAGTCATATTCGTAAAGGATGCTGTTTTTTCCCTTGATGATGCCTTCTGCATTAACTTCATCAAAAAGTGAAAAATCAATTTGGTTGTTGAGCCTTACAAAAAAATTACGAAAGCCGATGTGATCCTCGATAAAACGGTCACATCCGGTTTGAAAAGTACCATCCATCCATGAACTCCACGAAAATTGAGGTCGTTCATGTAAAATAAAATCCCCGTTGAGCCTGCCTGTATCAAAAATCCTTGTAAAATGCTGAAACAATGGCAGCGAAAGCAAAGCCAGTAGCAGGAAAAATACGATATTTTTTACTTTTTGATTCATTGATTCTGTTTAGCGTTCCTGTGTGCCCTTCATGTTTTTGTGGCTTTTTTTCTTTTGTTTTTCTTATCTCCCTTAAAATCTGAAATAAATAAAGGGGTTAAAGGATGATGAGGTGATGGATGCAATGCAGATGCCTGTGAAAAGAATGCTCCCCAATATTATCAGCGAAATGGTGAGTGCCTTTTTTTTCTTTTCCAAAACCTCCTGCCACCAGTTTTCAATATTTCCGATGGATGCAATAAATGCAAAGATGACCCCTAAAATCATCATCCATTTAAATTTGGAATCAAACAAAATTGCAGTTTCGATCGTGTCGAAGGCAAACATCCTTTCAATATACCCGAAAGCAAAAGTTAAAGTTTCGGCACGAAACAATACCCAGCCGATGAGTGTGATAAAATAGGTAATAATAATGCTGGGATATTTCCCTATAAACTTACTGAAACGGATAAAAAACATCCGGTCGGCAATCAGGAAAAATCCGTGAAAACCTCCCCAAACCACAAAGTTCCAGGCGGCACCATGCCACAATCCCGAGATAAGAAAAACCACCCACAAATTGAAATACATCTGATGTGCAGGCACCCTGCTGCCGCCCAGCGGAATGTAGAGGTAATCGCGCATCCAGCGGCCGAGGGTTATGTGCCAGCGCCGCCAGAATTCAGTAATGTTTTGAGAAATGTAGGGATTATTAAAATTTTCGGGAAACCTGAATCCTATCATTCTCCCGATGCCGATTGCCATATCGGAATAACCAGAAAAGTCGTAATAAATCTGAAAGGAGTAGGCCACGATGCCCATCCAGGCAAGTGAAGTTGAAATTTCGCCTGAAGGCATGGCAAAGATAACATCCACCTGTTGGCCAAGAACATTGGCAATCAACACTTTTTTGGAAAGGCCAATAGCAAACCTGAAAAATCCCAGCAACCGTGCGTCAACAGTTTCAAATGCACGGCGGCTTTCTATCTGGTCGGCGATTTCGTGAAACCTCACAATGGGGCCTGCTATGAGCTGCGGAAACATCAGGATGTACATGGCATAATCTCCCATCTTTTTGAGTGGGGCATGCACATTTCGGTACACATCCACCGAGTAGGTGAGCTTTTGGAATGTAAAAAATGAAATGCCGATGGGAAGTGCAATGTTTGTCCAGGTGGCAGCTTCAAAGCCAAGCCATCCCAACAAAACATTGATATTCCCGATTAAAAAATTGGTGTATTTGAAATAAGCCAGCATGCCCACATTCATTATAATGGAAATGGTGAGCAAGATTCTGCGCGCTTTCATCAAGGTGGATTTGTGAATCCAGTCCACCAGGAAAAAGTCGATAAAAATGGATCCCAATACAATGAAAATAAAATCAGGAGCTCCCCAGGCATAAAAGAAAATGCTTGCAAGCAGCGTGAAAATGTTTTTGAATTTCAGCGGAAGGAGGTAATAAACAATGAGGAAAACCGGCAGAAAATAAAGTAAAAAGAGGCTGCTGCTAAAAACCATTTGGATGATTTAATTTAAAATGTGTGCAAAAGTAAATATTTTTAAGGCCGTAAGGAGGGGGTGTTCTTTATTCGTTACTAAGTTATTCGTTACTAAGCTATTTGTTATTTGAAAAACTCAAAAACCCAATAACCCAATAACCTCAATAACCCAATAACCCAATAACTCAATAACGCAATTCCCCTTCGCAGCTCACAAACGGATCAGTTTTCCGGTGGTGATATTGCTTCCCGACTTTAGCTGATAAATATAAATGCCCGGGGGCAGTGGTCTTTCCTGCATACTTTTGCCGCTCCAGTGTATGGTATGGAAGCCGGGAGGAAGGTTTTTGGAAACAACATTTTTAATCAATTGCCCGCTGAGGTCGTAAATATTCAGATCTACCCTTGCTTCATTTTTGGTATCGATCATGAAATTTACTACGTTGACAAATGGGTTCGGAAAAGCGGAAACATCCAATTTGTTTTCAACATACAAACCGGATTCTTCCACATCCACAATGAAATCTTCAAGACCAAAAAACTCAAATATTTTATATAAATAATCGCGGCGCTCTTCGGTATTACTTTCATCACCCAAATTGCCAAACTCATGAATGGCACCAATGGTTTTGTAGATCCATCCCGGATAAGCTGTGGCCATAGTTTTTTCTTCATCATTGTCGGCATAAAAGATCGGAAATGCAGGATCGATGGGGTGCATGAGGCAGGGAAGGAAATTGTTGGATCCGGCAAAGTCAAAATTCAGGCCTTCGGTAAAGGTACCTGCAACACCGTTGATTGTGTTGAAACTAATGAATGAACCGGACTGGGCACCTGTGCGAAACTTGGGGTGAAGTGATGTTTGCGGGTCATAAGTCCAGGTCATGGTTCCTTCCTTATATATGTTTCCCCCCTGATTGAGGTAAGTTACCAGGTGTGAAGCTTCATCCTGCGTCAGCGCAACATTTTGATAAATTGTACCGAGGCAGATAAAAACTGAACGGTACAATGCAAATTCATCAGGAAGTGTATTGGTGGAAACCAGATCCACACTAAGCGATTCCATGGAGGCCAAAAGAGCCAGTGAAGAAGCAGGGTTGGAACTCTTGTTGAAAATGAGCGCAGTATATTGCCCAATGGTTATTTGATAGCTTTCTTCGATCTGGTAATCGGGATCAAAAACAAGCTGAAGCTCAAAAACAACAGGTTCGCCCACTGCAACAGAGCCACCTGCTGATACCGAAAACAACATCGATTTTTCCTCTCCGGCGGTCATGTTGCCATATTGCTGCACCGGATCGTGAATCGTAATCGAGGCATGATTGGTGGAAAGTGTCATTTGTATATTTTCAACATCCAACAATCCGGTATTTGAAATCTTAATTGAAATATCCACGGTTTCACCGGGATCAAGCCGGTTGTTGTTGTCATCCTGAACCACCAGTGAACTAATCATCATTGAAGGCGAAACGGCTTCGAAATTTATTTTCCCCATCCATTCGGCCTCTTCGGCTGAAAGCGCCAGGTCGGTCAAAAAATTAAAATTATTGGGGCAGTTCTCATCCACTTTTAGCGTAAAGGCGTTGGCAATGGTTTTGCTTTCGCCCGGAGCAAAATCACCGTATGATGCTTCTGCATTTAATATTTCAATAAAGGGGTAATCGCCTGTTATGCCTGCAACAACATTGTGAAATGAATCGCCAAAGATATTTTTAACTGTAAGGCTAATGGTAAACTCCTCACCGTTTTCTATCAATCCGTCCTCACCTGCATCAATAGTATAATCAAAAATCAACCCATCAGAAAGTTGGAATTTTTTGGTGTTTGAAATCCTGCGGTCATCGTTTACCTTGATGGTAAGATTGAATATTTTTTCAGAAATCTCCGGGGTTCCAATCAGCAATCCGTCAGCGGAAAAATTCAAATTTTCGGGAATAAATTCAGGAATCATCACAAACGAAGAAACCTCAGGAATGATGAGCGAATTTGAATTTTTCAACAAGGTGTAATCGCTTTCATCGCCTGCTGAGACACCTGCATACCAAAGTACATTTTCGTCCATTTCAATGCCATTGTAATAAAAATTGATCAGGCCGTCGTGGTTGAGCACCACTGCAAATTCGCCTTCACCAATGCGCTCGTCAAAATAATAGAGTGGCCCGTTCCATCGAAATGCAGCGTAAAACGCATTGCCCTCATACCACATTTCTGTATTGTCGCGTAAGGGGTCGTGGTAATATTTAACGGGTCTGAAGTTAAATGCCGAAATATTTCTGACTTTC
>JAIOZV010000104.1 GCA_021740425.1 Bacteroidales bacterium
AAGAAAAAGGGAAGACCTCATAATCAAGATGACGGCCGGTTAATTTTGTGCCAAGTTCTTTGCTTAAAAGTCGTGCATTTGATCCTGTGATAATCACGGTTTTTTTCCGGTCAATAGCATCCCTTACATACCTTTCCCATCCTTCTACATTTTGAATTTCATCGAAAAACAGCCATTGTTGATCACCAGATATCTCATTAAATAGTGATTCAACGGTTAAAAAATCATTCAATCCAAATCCTGCTGTTCTGCTATCTTCAAAATTGAAATAGTTAATCGAACCGGAAAGCCTCATTATTTGCTTCATGAAAGTACTTTTCCCCGCTCTTCTAACACCTGTTAAAAAATAACCAAAGGGAGTCAGTGAGGTGAATTTTGATATCTGCTCGCGGGTTATTTCGTCCTCATTGGCCGTGAGCCATTCCTGCTGTGATTGGATGATCGATTTCAAGACTTCTTTAAGCATGTTTTATCTTTTATTGGCGTAAAATAGTTTACGTTACAAACATATAATGATTTACGTTACAAACGTATAAAAGTTTACGTTACTAACGTAAATAAATGGATGTCACAATTTGTGATTTCCAATTTTCAAGTTCTTTTTCGGAAAGATTTACCTCCCCAAATCGAAAGGTAGAATTTTTGAAATCTCAATTTTTTCCGGTGAAACATCTGCCATTACCGGAATTACCTCCACTCCTGCGGCAAAAGCTTTTAGGAGGGTTTCGGCATAGTCAGGGTCGATTTCCCATGCCGGGCCAAACATTTCCACATCCATCCTTTGAATCACATAGAGCATCACCGCCCTCATACCCTCAGCTTTTATTTCCATCAACGTTTCCAGATGCTTTTTCCCGCGTGTGGTCACAGCATCGGGGAAACGTGCCCAGTTCCCCACTTTCATGGTAACATTTTTCACTTCAATGAAGCATTTTTCATTTTCATTCTCAGCGAAAATATCGATACGGCTGTTGCCAAAAGTTACCTCGCGTTTTACTTCCGAATATCCTTTCAGCCCCATAATCTGATTATTTTTAACGGCTTCGAAAGCCAGCAGATTGGGGATGGACGTGTTTACACCAATCCATTTCCCCCCTATCCTAATCATTTCCCAGGTAAATTTTGTTTTCCGGGCGGGGTCGCTTGCCGGACTCAAATATACCTCCGCCCCCTCTTCGATGCAGGTTTTCATCGACCCCGAGTTGGTGCAATGGGCTGTAACGGTTTCTCCTGAGTCAAGTTCAACGTCTGCGAGGAATCGTTTGTACCTTTTAATGAGTTTGCCTGGGATAAGTGGATTCGTGAATGTCATCTTTTTTATAAGTTCAGTTCAACGAAGGGGATGGGCAGATCAGCGATTTATTGGTGTTCAATTTATTATTTGCAGCTTTCCGCAATTCTTTTCACAGCATCCTGATGCCCAAGGGACAATGCTTTTTCCCAGGCTTTACAAGCTTCATCAACCCGATTGAGCATTTTGAAACACATTCCCATATTGTAAAAGGCATTGGGATCATTAGAATTATCGGCATAAGGGCTAAAATCATTCAATGATTTTTGGTATTCACCGATTTTAAAATATGCATTTCCGCGAATAAACAGGGGTTGGTAGAATGTTGGCTTCATTTGCAGGGATTGGGAAATGTAGGCGATGGCTTCGGTATTTTGGTCAAGATGGTAATAAATTTCTCCAGCTTTTGCAAAGTTCAAATAGTTGGAGGGTTCAAGGCGGGTGAGTTTCAGATAGTCATTGAGGGCTTTGTCATTTTGATTCATTTTTTCGAAAACGGTGATCCTTTTTTTTATCACTTCAACCTTTGTGGAATCGAAGGCAAGAAGTTTATCATAGTCCGCAAGGGCTTCGTCAAATTCTTCCCGAAACAGGTGTGCCGTTGCCCTGTTGCTAAGGGCGTTTTCATATTTGGGATCTATTTCCAATGCGCGGTTTGCGTCCTGAAGGGCGCCGTTATAATCGCCTAGCATGCCTTTTACCGATGCTCGGTTTGCCAAAGTTTTTGGGTTGTCGGGATCAAAACCAATGCTGGTGTTGTAATCTGCAAGTGCCTGTTGCCTGTTTCCAAATTGAACATGGGTAATCCCGCGGACAAGATAAGGATGTCCATGTTCGGGGTTTTTTGCAATGAGGTCATTAAAAAGTGTAAATGTGTCTTTCCAGTCCTTGTTGCGATCCCATGTAAAATATGAAAAGCCGATCGCAAAAAAGGCAATAATGCCGATAAGTGTCGATCGTAACGGGATATTATTTTTTGATTTATCCTGAAGGAAATTCACAGTTGCGATACCAAAAATATAGGCCAGCCCAATGTATGAAAGGTAGGTGTATCTTTCGGCAGCAAAAGCACGTCCGGCAGGAATGATTTGTAAAATGAAGAAGGTTGGAATGGCAAAAAAAGCCAGGCCGAGAATTATATCTTTCCTGTTGTTTTTCGATTTAGCCACCCACCAAATTACACCTGCAACGACGAGTAATAAAATTACCGTGGAAACGTAAAAATCAGTCGGCAATGTACCCGAAGATGTGTCGGGGTAATAGTAATAATTCATCAGGTTGAAGGGCGCGATAAACTTATAAAGGTAGATGAGTATTGCGCTGCTCACAATAAATGGCCTGTGAATCCATGCAATGTCGGGGGTGGAGGTGTCGTTGGCGATACTTGTGAAATGAATCGCGAGTAATCCAAAAACTAAGCTGAGGGCAAAAAATGGAATTTTCTCCAGAATTACCGCTTTACTCAGGAGTTTTCTTCCCTTGTACCAGTCGAAAGCCAGCAAAATCAAAGGGAATGATACTGCAACAGTTTTTGAAAGCAGCGACAAGATGAATAGCAGCAGGGTCAAAAAATAATTTTTAAGCGATCGTTTGATGGTAAAATTCAGGTAGGTGATGAGGCCGGCAAGATAGAAAACCGCATAAAGCACATCCTTTCGCTCCGAAATCCAGCTCACCGACTCAACGTGCAACGGATGCAATGCAAAAACAAAGGCCACCACCGAGGCAATGTAAATGTTGGGTTTAATTTTGTAGATCAGAAAAAATGCCAGGATGATACAGGCTAAATGGAGGATGAGGTTTGTAACATGATAGGGTGCGGGGTTCAATTCAAAAAGTGAATATTCAACCATGTAACTGAGCATGGTCATGGGCAGATAAAGTCCTACATAAGAATTGGTAAACACCTTACCGATACTTTCGGTTGTAAGGCTTTTAATGTCGGGATTATTGGTGATATACAGGTCATCGTCGAACTGATAAATAAAATTGTTGTTGATAGAATTGGAATAAACGATGACTGTGAGTACCAAAATGCCGGCAAGGTAAAACCATCCGGTTTTGGTTTTTTTTAGTGTTTCTTTTTTTATCTGTTTCTTTTGTTTTTTCATATTTAAAATTTAATCCACAAGCCGTGGGCAAAAATATTTAAAATTAGATAAACCGATCCAGGGTTTATCGATGGGAAGGAAAGTAAAAAAACTGTAAATACCGCTTTTTTTTACTTTGTTAATGACTGAAATAAGTTGACTAAAAATAACAAAAACGTCCATGACATGTTTAAACAAATATTAAACAGGAAAACGAATCTCCGGCAGCGCCGAATATTTTCCGAAGGCTTTTAAGTAGCAAGCTGTAAAAGACATTGAGTCAGGCAAATGTACAGTTTTACAGGAAAGTAAAGAATACGATATCAATCCGCAAACCCTTCACAATTGGTTGTACAAACATAATCCTTATCATAAAAAACCCCTTTATTGTTGTGGAAAATCAAAGTAAAAAATACAGGCGTAAAGCGATAGAACAAAAACTCAAGGATTACGAAGCGGCTCTTGGACGGAAACAAATGGAAATAGATTTGTTAAACAAACCCATTGACCTTGCCAATGAAGATTATCACATGGATTTAAAAAAAACATATCAAGGATGTACTCGAGTGGTTTAGGGTCAACAAAGGCATCAAACACCGATATTCAATGAAAGTGCTTTGCGAAATAGCCGGTATTAGTAAGCAGGCTTGTGGAGCCGTAAAAAGCGGGAGCAATGGCTTTGTTCCAAGACCAAGCAAGTTATTGCTGCAATGAATCAGATTCGCAAGGATCACAAAAGAATGGGAAGCAGGTGGATGTATTTTGCCTGCCATGAGATACCCCCTCTGTTGGAAGGGTAATTTTTGAACGTATTGGTTTGACAAAAATGGGTTCCACCGCAGACATCTCCGAAATATCCGCAAAACAACATGGAGCCACAGCGCTGAAATATTCCCAAACCGAAGGAAGGTATAATAATCAATGGGATTAACCAGGTATGGCAAAGCGATATTTACTATATTAAAACAGAAGGCATATCCAATTACGGAATATGCATAGAAGATGCTTATTCACGTAAAATCCTAGCACTGCACATTTCGACCACTATATCCTCGGAACATCTATTAAAAGCACTCAGAATGGCAGTACGTGAAAGAGGTGGCGCAAATTTGGCTGGATGCATAATCCATTCAGACAGAGGCAGCCAGTACATTGACCAAGTAGTGAAAAAATTCATAAAAGATCATCAAATACCTGGAAGCATGTGTAAACTACCCCGGGAAAATGCTTATGTTGAAAGAATTCAAGGAACCATGGAATATGAATATTTATTTGAAATGAAATTGACAGACTATAACAAGTACAATCCGAAAAAAACCATACATTTGTGCAACGATAAACGGCAGCACACAACTCTGAGGATGATGACACCCACAGCATTTGAACAAGTTGTTGAAAAAATGGATGGAAACCTCTGGCCTAAATTAAAGCTATATCAATGGAATCACGACTAATCAACAAATTCCGGAATTTTCAACAAAAGAAAAAAGTAACAAAGAAGAAAAAGTCAACCTGTTTCTGGCAAGGTCATTATTTCTAACATCTAACCTCTAACATCTTACCTCCTCCATGGATCGTATCACACTTTTCGCTGAAGTATTGCTGCCCTTGCCGCTGCCGGGAACGTTTACCTATCGCATAGCAATGGAGATGAACAACGATGTGGCTGTGGGCAAGCGGGTGGTGGTTCAGTTTGGCCGAAAGAAAATCTACACCGGTCTGGTGCAATCGATTCATCAGAATGTTCCGCAGGATTACATCCCAAAATACATTCTTGCAGTGCTTGATCCCGAACCGGTTGTTAACCCATTGCAGATGAAATTCTGGAACTGGATAGCAGAATATTATATGTGTCATCCCGGCGAGGTGATGAATGCAGCGCTTCCATCGGCACTGAAATTAGCCAGCGAAACGCGCATTGTTCAGCACCCTGATTTTAATGGAGAAGTTGACCAACTCAACGAAAAGGAATACCTTATTGCCGAGGCCATCGACATACAAAAAACCCTGACCATATCAGAAGTTTCAAGCATTGTGGAATACAAAAAAGTGTTTGCCCTAATCAAAAACCTGATCGAGAAAAAAATTGTGCTTGTTGAGGAAGAGCTTAAGGACAGGTATCACCCAAAAGTGGAGAGCTTCGTGAAACTAAACACAAAATATAGTCAGGAAAAGGAACTGCAAAAAATATTTGATGAGCTTGAAAAACGGGCTTTCAAACAGCTCGAATTACTGATGACATTTATGCGTATCACGGGGACACAAAGCAATAACAGTACTTCCGTTAAAAAAAGCGATCTGTTAAAGCTGGCCAACACATCTCCTGCAGCCCTGGCAGCACTTGAAAAAAAAGGTGTTTTCGAAATCTTCGATAAAGTCGGCAGCCGCCTCGAAGAATTTGAAGCCCAAACCAATCCTGAAAGCATCCATCTTACAGAAAAACAACAAACAGCCTTTGATGAAATAAAAACCCAATTTAAAGAAAAAAAAGTGGTTCTGCTCCACGGTGTAACTTCGAGTGGCAAAACAGAAATCTACATCAGGCTCATCCACGAAGCCTTAGACCAGGGAAAACAAGTGTTGTTTTTACTTCCTGAGATTGCCTTAACAACCCAAATAATCAACCGATTGAGGAAATTCTTTGGCGATAAGGTGGGGGTGTATCATTCGAAGTACAACAAGTTTGAGAGAGTAGAAATCTGGAACAATGTAATTAAAAGTGGTGACGAAGTCATCGACAATAATCAAAAATACCAAATTATTCTGGGTGCCCGCTCGGCACTGTTTCTCCCTTACATTAAGCTTGGCCTGGTAATCGTTGACGAAGAACACGACACTTCGTACAAACAATACGCCCCTGCACCACGTTATCAGGCGCGTGATGCGGCTATTTTACTGGCTCAAATGCATGGAGCCAAAACACTGTTGGGCTCAGCAACACCTTCGGTAGAATCATATTTTAATGCCAGCTTTAATAAATATGGCCTGGTTGAACTCACCGAAAGATATGGAGGAGTTCAAATGCCTGAAATTCTGGTAGCCGACCTGAAAAATGAAACCCGCCGGAAATTGATGAAATCACATTTCAGCTCACTGCTGCTAAAAAATATTGAAGAAGCACTGGAAAAAAAGGAGCAGGTGATTCTGTTTCAGAACCGGCGCGGGTTTTCACTCAGGCTCGAGTGTGAATCCTGCAACTGGCTGCCAACATGCAAAAACTGCGACGTAACATTAATTTATCACAAATACAACAACCAGCTCCGTTGCCACTATTGCGGCTATTCCACATGTGTGCCGGAACGATGCCCGGAATGTGGTTTTACAGGCCTCGAGATGAAAGGTTTCGGAACAGAAAAAATTGAAGACGATCTGGCCATCATCCTGCCAAAAGCCAAAATACAACGGATGGATCTCGACACCACAAGAACCAAAAATGCCTATCAAACCATCATTTCAGATTTCGAAGAGCACAGGATCGATATTTTGGTGGGAACACAAATGGTAACCAAAGGACTTGATTTTGATAATGTGAGTGTGGTTGGGATATTAAATGCCGACAACCTGATCAGCTATCCTGATTTCAGGTCGTTTGAGCGGAGTTTTCAGATGATGGCGCAGGTAAGTGGCAGGGCAGGCCGCAAAACAAAACGAGGAAAGGTGATCATCCAGACTTATAATCCCTATCATGCTGTGATAAGATATGTTATCGACAATAATTACCAGGACATGTTTCGCAGTCAGGCACAGGAACGCAGGCTTTTCAGGTATCCTCCCTATTTTCGTTTGATCGAATTACAGATTCAGCACAAGGATGCCAACTTTGTAAATGCTGCTGCCAATGAACTTGCCGAAGCCCTCAGGAAAAATTTCGGAAAACGTATTCTCGGCCCTGAATACCCCATGGTTTCCAGAATTAAAAACCTTTATCTGAAAAATATTTTGATAAAACTGGAAAAAACCGACCGCGCCGCTGAGATGAAAAAAACCATAGCTGATACCCTCGACTTTTTCAACACCCAAAGCAAATACAAGGCAGCACGTGTGGTAGTGGATGTGGATCCGTTGTGAAGGCAGTAAATTATGACAGCAGCCTAAGCATATCAATTTTCAAAACACTTGTAATATTTTGAGATAGTGAGAAAACACTTCTCCCAAATCAGGTTTAATAAAAAAACTGAAATATTGTGGAATGTTTGTCTTTTTTATTCTCAGAGATGGAAAAAATCACTGTTTCCATGCGAATAAAGTTTCTGACAACAGAAATTAATCCTTGCCAATTGTTTCAGTTAACAGAAACATTACTATAAAAAAGGCCTGCGCGTAAGAGTCCTCCCGGTTTTGAAATGGCTGTTGAAACCTGCTGTGTAGAATTGAAAACTGCACCGTATCCCACAACCCTTAAGCCCTGTTGATTTTGCCAAATGCCTATCGGGAGTGGTCTGGTTTTTATAGAAAAACTTACACAACAGTTCAGTCCAATAATAATTCACCGGGAATTATCGAAAAACGACCACTTATTTTATTATTAAGACAGGTGTTCTGAGAGTTAAAAAAATGAATAGTGATAAAAATTTTTAACTTTGAGGGTTTCAATAAAAAACCTTCGATGAAAACAAAGTTTATCCCACAAATGAAAATGCGGGCTGCAGGTTTAAGTTTTACGATCATATCCCTGACTATTCTTTGCACCTCAATCCTTAAATCCCAATCCCAACAAATACCCGACAGCATTTACCAACAGCTCGACACTGCTACCGGGCGAAATCGGGTGCTTACACTGCAGATTCTCACCGGCCTTCTCAACAAAAGCGACACGACAATGGCATATGTGTATTTCGATAAAGCTACTGCGCTGGCACTGCAATTAAACCTTGATTTTGATTATGTAAATTTGCATCTCACGCTAATTTCTGGATTGACACATCCGCACAGTATAGCCCGCTTGAAAAATCTGATCTCTTCATATCAAAAACAAAGCAATAAAAGAGGTGAAGGTGTCGCCTTGAGTTACATTGGCAGAGAATTTTTGTTTTTAAATAATTACGACAGTTCTGAATATTATCAGGATCAGGCGTTATCATTCTTCACGGAAATAAATTATGATTATGGTGAAGCCATGGCCTTGGAGCGAAAAGGGCAGGTTTACCTGATCAGGAATCAATATACAGATGCATTGAAATATTATTATCAGGCATTTAATATAAACGAAACAAATGGTTTTGAAAGGCCGGCAGCGATTTCGCTTTACCACATTGGCTTAACCAATCTCAAAATGGGTAATTATGAGCAGGCTGTGGATAATATTTTACGCTCATTAAGATATTGGGAAAAAACAAACGAGATTCCAAATATCTGGAACTGCAATGAGTTGATCGGGAATATTTACATTTCACTGGATGATTTGGATAAAGCATTATATTATCATCGCGAAGCATTAAGATACCGCAAACTAAATATAAAACTAAGTGCTCAGAGAGGATTCCCGAAATCAAAGAGCCATGAATTGGGACTTGCCTATTCCTTTAATAATATTGCAGAAGTGTATCTGAAGCAGGGTTTGCTGGACTCGGCAAAATATTATGCCCTTCTCGGATTGAAATTAAAATCACAAGAGGGTGTTGCCAATGATGACGAACTTGCCAATTCGGAATTAAATCTTGGGAATATTTATCTTGCGATGGGAAATACTGATTCAGCGCGTATCCTCACAAATCTGGCTGCCGAAAAATATCGTTCTCTTCAAAACTGGAGCTCCTATTCGGATGCATTTTACAGTCTTGGGAAAATTGATCAATCGCAGAAAAATTTTCGTTCTGCAGAAAAAAACTTTTTAGAAGGCTTGCGATATTCGTCTGATGTAAAAAGCAGAAGAAAGGTCCAGGATGGATATGAATTGCTGTCGAAGTTATATGTGGAAAACTCGGATTTCAAAAAGGCTTATGAATATTTCGAAAAATATTCAGTTTTAAAAGACAGTATTTTTAACAAAGCAAAATCGGATGCCATCGAGGAAATGCAAATACGTTTTGAAGTAGAAAAGCAAGAACAAAAAATCGTGGCACAACAAGCCCTGATTGAACAAAAAAAACTTGAAGCCAGGTGGTCGATCATTGGTGGAGGAATTTTATTGCTGTTGCTAACCATCATCCTGATTCTACTATTGCTCAACAAACGCCACCGCGAGAAATTGCTTACCAAAGAGGCTGAAACCCTCCGCCACGACCTGGAACTGAAAAACCGCGAACTGGTGTGCAACGTGAGTAATATTTACACCAAAAATATGGTGATCAACAAAGTAGCCAAAACCCTCTCGAGAAGCACAGGCAACTTTAAACAATCAAACATGGAATTGGTGCGCGACATCATCAGTGAATTAAAGCAAAACCTTGATGAAACCGGATGGAAAGAATTTGAATACCGCTTTGCCCGTGTGCATGAATCGTTTTACAATACTCTGGACGAAAAATTCCCGGAGCTTACACCCACCGAACGGAAAATCTGTGCCATGCTCAAACTGAATATGAGCAGCAAGGAGATTGCGGCCATTACCATGGTTCGCTCGGAAAGTGTGGATACTGCGCGTTCGCGCATACGCAAAAAGCTTGGAATTATTAAAGATGAAAACCTGACGGAGTTTTTGAACAGGTTGTAATATGAATGAAATTGCCGCATAAAAATATTATTTGTTGCAAAATGCAACAAGATTAAGTAGTTTTGCAACACATCAAAATTAAATCTAAAATGTCAACTGCTATTAGAATTTCCGACAGCCTGGCCACCGAGGCTAAGCTGATGAGCAAAATAAAAAAGCGTTCGCTTACCGGACAAATTGAATATTGGGCATCAATTGGAAAAATTGCCGAAGAAAATCCTGATTTGCCCTACCTGCTAATCAGAGAAATTATAATCGGAACTGAGGAAATTAACCAGGGTGAAGTGTCGGAATATCATTTTGGTTAACGAGCCATGAAAGTAGTTCAATCTGGAATTTTCGGAAGAAAAGTTAAAAAACTTACCAAAGCCCAAAAACTTCAATTGGATGAAGCTGTCAGGAAGGTCATGGAACAACCTGCAATTGGAGAGCAAAAGAAAGGTGACCTTAAAAATATTTATGTATATAAATTTCAGATTAATACTATCACATTTCTTATGGCTTACCGGTTTACGGATGAGTGTCTTGAACTTATCATGATAGGTCCCCACGAAAACTATTACAGGGATTTGAAAAACTACCTGAATGGATAATATGAAAGACAGATGCGAAAAGTTTTGTGTTTAAGCATCAAACAGTTGGATAATGAAAGCCTCGATGTAAAAGTCCTCCCGGTTTGGAAATGGCTATTGAAACCTGATGGCAAATAATATGTAAAGCTGCAACGTGAATGCCATCGAACGGAAGTACAGGCTTTAAATAGTGTCCGTCAATAAAGTACCGAAAAAAAGGATTGATGATTGGAGATTAGCGATTTTAAATTTAAGATGTTGGTGATACTTAGTAAAATCTAAAATCTCAGATCGTTAATCTTATATCTTAAATCTCCCAAAGGGATGCCTATGGCAAAAAAAAAGGCGACATTATGGACAGACACTAAATAGTGATATCCTTTGCCCGGGCGCGATTCACAGTGCGGCTATCTTCTTTCCAACCCTCCGCCAAATTTCCTGCCTTGGTAGCAACAATCCATTTTGAAAGTCCCTATTACCCAAATTTTTTTTCCAGGTTTACCTGGCGCACATTCAAGTACTTAGTTCCCATTGTACAGATTAAATCGAGATATCAATTCCGGATTGTACAGAAAAAGTGGAGGTCGAAAATTTGCAATCTGCCACTTACCGGGCGTACTATTGCCGAAACATTTTTGCAATGCCAAAACAAACGAAATCTATTCCGGCCTCCACTCCAAAACCCCGCCATGCGGATAAAAAGCTAAACGAGGAAATCGACAAAATCATTGAGGTAACAGAGGGGCAGAATGAGGCGCTGGGGAAGATAATTAGATTGGGCAAACAAAAAAATTCAAACCAGATAAATAAGGAGGTCGTATGAGAATATTTAGATTCCTTTTTATTGTCTTGCTTGGAGTACTGGCAATTGAAGTCTATCCACAAGACTCCTTTGGTCCCGACCATTATTCATGCGCTGACGGTAACCCCATCAACATTCCTTGTGTTGGGAATGGGGATTGGTCCAATTATCAACTCATCGAATCGGGAGATGGGTACTTTAATGGATACGCGCCGTTTATGTGTCCATGGTCAATTGATTACTATCCGGGTCCGGGGGATTTACAAAACGGGCAGGTTAATTTTTGCCTGATTTTGTATAATAGTTGGGGAGTTATATCATTTTACGACTGCATCACATTCTTTTTTCAGCCTTTACCTTCGGTAGATGCGGGAGCGGATATCACGGTGCAGGCAGATGAGGAAGTATCGCTCACAGGGTATGCGGAAAATTATTCATCTACAATATGGTTCACCGATGGAGATGGTAGTTTTCAGGATAACACTTCGCTGAGTACGATTTATCTGCCAGGGACACAGGATATATTGAATGGGGCAGTTGACTTATGTGTTGCTGCAAATGCCGTTGTGCCTTGCGCCGGGATTGTGCAGGACTGCTTAACGCTTACAATCAACAGCAACACATGCCAGGACTTATTACTCCATCAGGGGTGGTCGGGACTTTCTCTATATCTGGCTCCCGATTACCCGTCTATTGAAGACATTTTTAATGACCCGGAAAATAATTTAATCATTATGTATTGCGCCGATGGCATTTACTTCCCGCAAGCAAACATCAACACACTCGAAAACTGGGACAATAGTACAGGTTATGTAATTAAAATGGAGAACGAGGTTAGCATATCCGTTTGCGGAAACCCCTTGCAAACGAAAACAGTATCCCTCCAATCAGGATGGAACTACTTGCCTGTAATGTCATCCAGCCCGGTGAATTGCATGCAATTGTTATCTCAGGTTATGGATGACATCATCATTGTAAAAGAGATTGCCGGTACAAAAGTTTTTTGGCCGGAAGCCAACATCAATACCCTCGACAGTCTTCATCCGGGAGCGGGCTATTTGATCAAAACCGAGGCAAACACGATTATAACATTTCCATGAAATGAAATTTTTCAAGATGCAATTTCATTTACACAGCTTAAACCACATTATATTGTCAGTACCTATCAAATTGGAAACTATTTAAAAACTGGAACAAATAAAATTGTAATTAAATATGACAATTCAGGAGGAACTACTGGTTATTGGATAAAATATTTACATCTTTATATTTGGTGATATTTTTTTTAATTTTGTATTAACGATAAAATCAACACACCCAAAAAAACAAAACAATGAAAACAAAATCATTAATCTACCTGGTCTTAGGTTTACTGTTTGCCACATTGGTAATTTCATACTCATCCTGCAAAAAGGAGGAGGATAAACATGAAACTACGGAAACTGTAATATCAGACGAAACCCTGATTGCCGAAGATAACGGATTGGAAAACCCAACGGTTTCAGGAAATACCTACACCTACGATTATTCCGGTTCGGCACCGGATATTAGTGTAGGGGAAGTTATTGTAGGCCAAACAGGTGACGGGTACATGCGAAAAGTTACAGGCGTTACCTACCAGAACAACCAGCTCATCCTCGAAACCGAACAGGCCAAACTTACAGATGTAATCGACAACTGCGATATATCCGATTCGATAACCCTTAACCTGGGACAAAAATCGGCAACCCTCAATGGAAGCCCGATCAATGTGGTGGTTACAGGTTTGAAAGAGGGCATGACCATCGAAGAAGATTTGGTAAATTTATCCAATGTGGTTTTGTTTTCGGGCGAAGTAAACGGGGTTACCCTCGAAGCCAAAATTACGGAAGGCTATATTGCCTTTGAACCTGTGATCCACCGGAAGTTAAAAATCAGACCCGTAAATGGAAGTCCCACCGTTACCGAATTTTTGCTCACTGCCGAAGGGCAATTAGATTTTGTCTGCAATGTGGAGGTTACCTGCAATGGCAATTTATCCTACACCCCCGAGATGGATCCGCTCTTGACTTTTTGGATTGGCCCCATGTTTTTTGGGCCAATTCCGGCCTTTATCAAATTTTCGTTTACCCCCGGTTTTGAATCCGCATTTATTATTAACGGAAACCTCACCAAAGGATACCAGGCAACTGCCACCGTTGAGTTTGGTGCACAGTACCTGTATGATGAAGGATGGCGGGAAATTACCCACAAAAATTTTACTTTTAACGAAGACCCTTTGCAATGGTCATTAAACGGGAACCTCCATGCCAAAACATGGGTAACACCACAAATTGATCTCAAATTGGCCGGTGTACTGGGCCCCTATATGAATGTAAACCCTTTTCTTGGTTTTGACGGGCAGGTTAATTTGCCACAATGGCACTGGGCACTAACCGGAGGCGTGGATGGATACTTAGGCTTTGATATGTCACTCTTCGGATGGCATATTGTGAATTTAAACACTAGTATATTCGATTGGGAAGTAGTAATAGCAGAGCAATCGGGCACGCAGGCCGGTTTACCTGAAGTAGCCACAAAAGCCGTAAGTGAAATAACAGCATCATCAGCTAAATGTGGCGGAAACATTTCAAGTGAAGGAGGTGCAGCGGTTACTGCACGTGGTGTTTGCTGGAGCACTTCCCAAAATCCGACTACAGCAAATAGCCATACAAACGATGGCAGTGGCACAGGGCAGTTTACCAGCAGCATTACAGGTCTTAATGCCAACACTACCTATTTTGTGAGGGCTTATGC
>JAIOZV010000105.1 GCA_021740425.1 Bacteroidales bacterium
GCTACTTCCAATGGTTTTTATAACTCTGTACTTTCCCTTGCTTTTATCTATTATCTGGACACTGGTGCTGCCACTTCTATTCCTTAATTTTCGTACAAACATGCCGCAAATATACGTTGCAACACCCAAATCCAAAAACAACCTACTCATAATCAGCTACTTAGAACTGATTTTCTAAGTTGTGACGAAAACAGGCGGTTTTTTTATTTTTTAAAAATAAAAAATACTGCAAGCACCAGAAATATAAATCCAATCAGGTGATTTACGCGCAGTGATTCATTTTTAAACGCGATCAGGGTGAAAGCACTGAATACTACCAGCGTAATTACTTCCTGCAAAACTTTGAGTTCCACAAGGCTGAAAGGCCCTCCATTGCCTTTGAATCCGATGCGGTTGGCAGGAACCTGAAAAAAATACTCGAACAGTGCAATGCCCCAACTGATCAGTACAATGGATACAAGTCCCAGTTTATTGAACCATTTCCATTCGGCAAATTTCAGATGCCCATACCAGGCCAGGGTCATAAATGTGTTCGACAGGATTAAAAGTCCGATGGTGAATAGTTGTTTCATGTTTGCCCGCAATATTGTTTCCAATAAATTAAATTCAAGGTTGGGATTTGTGGAAGTACAAAATAAAATCCCGGTTGAAGTAATCAGCCGGGATTTCAGAAGAGCTTATTTATTTTTGGATAGTCTGCTGTTCCTCTTCAGGTGAAATCCATCCACCACCCAGGGCATTGTAGAGTTTGATATAAGAAGCAAGATACTGCTGACGGGTTTGTGAAAGATCCAGCTCTACGGAAAAGAGTGTACGTTCGCTTTCCAAAACTTCGAGATATGAAGTTACTCCGCCGTTGTAGCGGTCGCGCGAGAGTGTATTCGCATTATATGCAGCTTCGAATTCCTGCTGTTTAATTTCAAGCTGACGGCGGTAAGTGTTGATTTCGATGAGCGCATCTTCTACCTCGCGGAAGGCCTGGATAACAACTGCTTCATACTGAATCAGCGCTTCTTCTGTACGTTTCATTTCCAATTCTACCCTGCGCTTATTTTTTCCAAAGTTGAAGATCGGGCCAAGCAGGCTTCCTCCAACCGACCATGCCGCCCCACCAGAAGTAAGGGTTGAAAGATCATTGCTTGCAACCCCCAAAAGCCCCGTAATACTTATTGATGGGAACCTCATGGCCTGAGCTACTCCCACCTGGGCATTTTGTGCAATCAGGGTTTGTTCGGTTTGCAAAATATCGGGACGTCGCAATAAAAGCGTCGAAGGTATCCCTGCCGGAATTTCAGGAGGAGCCTCCTGACTGAGCAAAGGTGCACCTGTTTCAATAATTCCGGGATTTTTGCCAAGTAAAAATTGCAGTGTGTTTTCGGTTTGTGCCACAGCACGTTCATACTGTGGAACGGCACCTGCCGCAATGGCCCGCTGTATTTGTGCCTGGTTCAGGTCAATTTCTGCAACCACTCCCTTATTGAAACGCTGCCGAATAATATCAAGTGATCCCTCACGGGTAAGCAGTGTGCTTTTGGCTATTTCAAGTCGTTCTTTATAATCCAGCAACTGAAAATATACATTTGCAACTTCTGAAATAATAGCCACCTGCACTGCACGATGGGCATATTCGGAGGCCAAAAGACCGGCGCGTGCAGCATTGCCGGCAGAGCGGTATTTCCCCCAAAAATCAATTTCCCACTGCAAGTTGGCAACGCCATAAAATGCGTTTGTTTCGCTGCTGAACTGTTGCCCTCCTGCAAAATTTCCTCGTGAGGCTCCGGCTTCATATCCTATTTTTGGGAACTGGTCGGCTTTTGTATAGCCAAGTGATGCCCTTGCCTGTTCGACACGGCTCACAGCAATACGGACATCAGTATTATTTTCGAGGGCTGTAGTGATGAGGGTGTCAAGTACCGGGTCATTAAAAAGTTCCCACCACCTGATATTGTAGGCAGAATCAGGATTGGCCTCTCCAAAACGATAAGCTTCGGGACTGTAGGTTTCAGGCTTTTGGTATCTGGGGCCAACCATGCAGCCCGAAAAAAAAAGTACCAAAAAAATGAGTATTGTTATTATTGATTTGTATGTTCTCATTGCCTTACTTGTTAATGGTTTCAACTTGTGTTGCAGCATCCCGTTTCTTTTCGTAACCGGCTATTTTTCCAATCAAAATAAACAACATCGGGTATAAAAATACACCCAGAAAAGTGGCGATGGACATTCCGCCAAGCAATGCCATCCCCATAACTTTGCGTGCCTCAGCACCCGAACCGCTTGCTATTACCAGTGGAAATACCCCAAGTATAAAAGAGAATGCCGTCATTAAAATAGGGCGAAACCTTGATTTTGCGGCACTCATAGCGGACTCAAACAGGCTAAATCCTTTTTTAAATTCATCGTTGGCAAACTCAACGATCAGAATTGCATTTTTTGCAGCCATTCCGATGAGCATTACAAATGAAACCTGTGCAAAAATATTATTTTCGAAAGCAGGGCTGTACAGGCGAGCAAACCAAAGGAAAAATAAAGCACCAAAAATTGCGAAGGGAGTACCCAACAAAATACTGAATGGCAGAGACCAGCTTTCGTATTGTGCTGCGAGAATCAAAAAAACAAAAACCAGCGAAAATGTGAGGATTATCCCCAGGGATCCGGATGCTTTTTCCTCCTGAAACGACATCGCATTCCACGAATAGCTCATGTCGGCGGGGAGAATTGCGGAAGCTGTTTCTTCGAGTGCCTTCATCGCCTCAGCCGATGTGTAGCCGGGAGCAGGGCTGCCGGTAACCTCAACGGATCGGAACAGGTTGAAACGGTTGGTATAATCAGGCCCGGCCATTGGTTTGATATCAGCCAGTGTTGCCAAAGGAACCATGTCTCCGTTATTGTTTTTAATAAAAAAACTATTGATTTGTTTTTCATTAACCCGGTATTGAGGTTCAGCCTGAATATAGGTTTTATAGAGTCTTCCGAAACGGGTAAAGTCATTTACATAGGCACCACCCATAAATGCACCAACCGTAGTGTAAAGGTCGTTGAGAGGAACCCCAAGTTTCAGGGCTTTTTCTCTGTCGATATCCATAAACCGCTGGGGAACATTTGCCTGAAAGGTGGTAAAAGCACTTCCAATTTCAGGACGCTTATTGGCCTCCTGAATAAACTTCAAGGTGTTTTGTGAAAGATAATCGGGGCTGTTGCCTCCTTTGTCCTGAATCATGATACTAAAACCTGAACCGTTACCCAGTCCCGGGATCGCAGGCGGGCCAAAGGCAAATGCCTGTGCGCTCTTGATTTTTGTCACCAATTCCACATTCAGCCTGTTGATAATTTCTTTGGTAGTACTGCTTCTTTCTGCCCAGTCGTTAAGAGTTACAAACATAAATCCGTTGTTTGATGACATAGCACCTGAAAGCAGGCTAAAACCGGTAGCAGTAGTGATATATTTTACTTCCGGATATTTGAGTACAATTTCTTCGATCTGCTTTGCTACCTCATCCGACCTTTGCAGGGATGCCGCATTGGGTAGTTGAATATTAACATAGAAATAGCCCATGTCTTCTTCAGGAATAAATCCTCCCGGAACCAGTTTCCCGAAAATTCCTGCTGCCACAGTCATCATAACAATGAAAATGACCCCGCGTTTTATTTTTCTGGAAACAACATTGGTAAAACTCATATAGCCAGCGGTGGTTTTGGTCATTCCTTTGTTAAACTTTGAGAAAAACCAACCTAAAGGCCCTTTGTAGGGTTTGGGTTCTTTTAGCAAAAGTGAGCAAAGGGCGGGGCTTAGTGTGAGTGCATTGAGCGATGAAACGAGTACCGAAACCACGATGGTAATTGCAAATTGCTGATAAAGCAATCCTGTGATTCCGGCCATGCCTGCTACCGGGATAAAAACTGCAACCAAAACAAGGGTTGTCGCAATCACAGGGGCCGTAACCTTGCGCATGGCATCCAAAGTTGCCTCTTTGCTGTTCATTCCATTGGCAATATTTACCTGAACGGCTTCAACTACCACAATGGCATCATCCACTACAATACCAATGGCCAGCACCAGACCAAGCAGTGAAAGTACATTGATGGTAAATCCCAATATCGGGAAAAAGATAAAAGCCCCGATGAGCGAAACCGGAATCGCTAAAGTTGGTATCAACGTTGCCCTCCAGTCCTGAATAAATATAAAAACTACCAGTATAACCAGAATCAGTGCAATGATCAATGTTACAACAATATCTTTGATGCCGGCAGTAATGGGGGCTGTTGAATCCAGAGATACATCATATCTTACACTTTCAGGAAAACTATTTTTCAGAATTTCCATTTCAGCAACAACCTTTTGTGCCAGCTCCACGGCGTTTGATCCGGGAGCCTGGTAAATTGCAATGATGGATGATGTTTCACCGTTCATGCGCGTAAAGGAATTGTATGTTTCCACTCCCAGGTCAATGGTAGCAATATCTTTCAGCTTAACCTGGGAACCATCGGATTGGGTTCTGATAACTATTTCGCCAAATTCTTCAGGTGAATTGAAGCGCTCAGGCAGTCTGACTGTGTAGGTGAATTCCGTTCCTGCGGGTGCAGGTTCGGCACCAAATTTTCCTCCCGGAACAATAATATTCTGTTGGTTAATGGCAGATGAAATTTCAGGTACCGTAATACCCAACTGCGAAAGCCGGTCGGGTTTAATCCAGATGCGCATGGAATAATCTGAGGCACCGAGTACATTTACACGCCCAACTCCTTTTATACGTGCAAGTTGGTCTTTGATATTGATCAATGCGTAATTTCCAAGAAAGTTTTGATCGTAGCGACCGTCAGATCTGAGTGAAATAAGCATTAGCGTATTGGGTAATGATTTTTCGGTTGTTACCCCTAATTTTTTAACTGCTTCCGGCAATTTGGCTGTGGCGGCAGATACTCTGTTTTGCACAAGCACGGTGTTCATGTCGGGGTCGGTGCCAACATCAAACGAAATGTCGATGACCATCGAACCATCGTTCGCATTTGTTGACTTCATATATATCATGTTGTCAACTCCGTTGATCTGCTGCTCAAGAGGGGTAGCTACAGATTCTTCCACACTTATGGCGTTGGCACCGGTGTAGTTGGCTCTTACCTGCACAATGGGAGGGGTGAGGTTGGGGTACTGTTCGATTGGTAGCCCGATCATCGAAACTGCCCCCACAATGACAATGATGATGGCAATTACCATGGCAACGATGGGACGCCTAACAAAAAAATTTCCTTTGTCCATAGTGCTGATTATTTATTGTCGGATTGTTTCGACTGATAAGTGGTAATTTCAGGCTTGACCATTATACCGCTTCTTACCTTTTGAAGTCCTTCGAGAACAATTATCTCATCGCCTGTAAGGCCACCGTCTATTACATAATAGTCTTTATAGGCGGTTCTGACTTTTACAGTTCTGATTTCAATTTTTGAGCTGTCGTTAACCACAAAAACACTAAAGTTTCCCTGGATTTCATTAACGGTTTTTTGAGGTACGATTAATGCGTCTATGAGCAATTCCATTTCAACCACCACTCTTGCAAATTGCCCCGGACGAAGTATGCGTTGGGTATTTGGGAAGGAAGCCTGGATAAGCATGGAGCCCGTTGATGGATTAACCTCCCGATCCAGAAAATTGATGTCACCTGTTTCAGGATACTCGGTTCCATCAGCCAGTAGCATTTTAATCTTAGCCTGTTCACCTGATTTCTTTTTTTTGAGTTTCCCTTCTTTTTCGATAAATTGACGCGCAATCTTGAGGTAATCGCCTTCTGTCAGGAAAAATTCTACCAGCACGGTTTCAATATTTGATACGGTGTTGAGCACTACGGGATTGGGACTTCGTCCTACGAAGTCACCCTCTTTGGCTTCTGTTTTTCCAATTATTCCATCAATGGGCGATTTAATCTTTGTGTAGCTCAATTCGATGTTTGCTGATTCGAGGTTTGCCTTTGCAGCTTCAACGCTTGATTGTGCAGCTTCAAACTGCGCTATTGCCGCATCAAGATCTGCCTTCGACACCGCATTATTTTCTGCCAACGGCCTGATACGGTTCAGGTCGCTTTCGGTTTTGGCAAGCATTGTTTTGGCTTCGGCCAGGAGGCTCATTTGTGCAGCTACTTTTGCCTGATATTGCTGTGGGTCGATGGTATATAAGAGCTGCCCCTTTTTTACTTTACCACCTTCTGTAAAGTGAATTCCTTCCAAAAAACCTTCAACCCGGGCAGGGATCGAAATGTCTTTGTATCCGTATATTTGTCCCACAAATTCCTGATAAACCGGAATGTCCTGCTGAGTGACCTTAACAACAGGAATCTGCGGTGGAGCCTGTTGTTGCTGGTTTTTCCTGTCACAGCCAAAAAATATGATTACTAAAATCATGAGTGCCGTCAGGTTAGTTTTTTGAAAGTGTAAATTGAAAATTTTCATTGCTGCAATGATTAATTTAAGTATTTAAAATCCTGATTTTTACAGTAAATCTGAGCAAAAATAAAAAAAATACATCAGGCCTTTGTAATTTACTTTTAACATTTCCATAATTGTTTTGTGTAAAGAAGTCCAAAGGAATTGAAAGTCGATGTAAACTCCCATTTCCCATCGTGACCCATTCGGGAAAACTAATGGAAAATCAGGTTTTATTTTTCATTGAAACTATTAATCTGGTACATCAGAAATACTAAGCATGGAAATCAATGTGGGTTTTGAAATGATTGATTCATCCTCAGCAAACTGTTCATGTGTAAGGTTTTGATGCAGCCTGAAGTAAAGCAAAAGCCCTGATTACCGGCAACAAAATCTACTCAATTGCAATGGCTCTAATTGGTGAGCCGTCTCCATCCTTAATTTTTAACGGCAGTGCTGAAAGCAAGCATTGTTCTTTTGAAATTAAATGCAGGTTGGTGAGGTTTTCGATGATGAACATCCCGTTGCCGAGTATGATGTTGTGAATGGGGAAATCTACAGAGTTGATGGCATCAATGGAAATTACGTCCAGACCAATGCCTTTCAGGTTTTTTTCCTGCAGGAATTTTGCTGCTTCAAGGGATAAAACCGGAAAATGGTCAATATATTCGGGGGTTTCCCAATATCGATACCAGCCGGTATGTATGATTACCCACGAAATTTCATCCCAGTTAATCTTAGTTTGTTTAATATGCTCTAAAGGAATTTCCTGATTTTTTCCAAAATTGGTGCAATCCAGCACATAAGCCTTTCCAAAAAAATTCTCAAGATCAGAAGTGTCGGTCGAGCTGCCGCCATTAAAAAAATGCAGGGGGCAGTCGATATGGGTGCCGTGATGTGTGGCAATATCCATACGAATTACCTGAGCGCCGTCATTCTTGTGAGTCAATACTTTTTTAAATGTGGGGGCAGTATCACCAGGGAAAACCGGCATTCCTGTTTTAAGTGTGTGAGTGAGGTCGATTATTTTCATTGTAGGGTCGAATTTGTCTAATTTATGGTTTGGTGAATAAAAAGAAGATGGTTTGATGGCAAGCATTTATGCAAAAGACAGGCATGTTTTGTGAAAAAAGTAAATATTTGCGGGGGCTCGTTTATTGATTGGTTAATTAAAATCATTTCCGCAAGTAATGCCTGAATAAAAGTTTTCATTCCATTTAAAATTTAGAATTTGCCAAAGCAATTAAATTAAAATTCAATTTCAAATCTCTCATGATTACACTTCTTTGAAGCGCTTTTTCACAATTTCAATCATGGCCTGCTCACTGTCTTCAATACCGTTGTGGGCTATCGCTACTTTTTCCATCAGTGTGATGCATGTGGTTTTCATCTTTTCATCAAAATCATTTTTATTTTTTTCATGGAAATCGATGAATTGCTGGAATGTTATTTTTATGGAAGCATTTTCTTTCCTGAGCCGGTTAAATTCTTTTTCGGTGTTGAAAGCCATCAGCGAGTCACTTGTTCCACCTGTTGTTTGTTCCATATCTAAAATTTGAGAGATTACAAAGTTGAGCACCTTGTTTGCCTCTTCATTCTGAACTGATCCATCGGCCATCGAAATTGCATAAACAAGTTTCCCGAAAGCTGTGTAATATTCCTTAAAGTCCATAGTCCAAAAATTTTGTCAAAAGTAAAAAATGTAATTAAATGAAAAAGCCCGGATTGAACCGGGCTATTAATTGAGGAAATTATTAAAAAAAAATCATCGAATTGCCCAACTTTAGCAGAAATGAAGCATCCGAAAGTTGTACATTCGGATCAGCCCGATAGCTGATTATTTAACCCAGTAAGCCGCCACGCTTATAAATTTCGGCTTGTACATCAGAAAATGGCTGTATGTTGCCAGACTTATTTTTTGAAACATTTGTTATTTTGCCTGATACAAAATCAACCTTGAGGATGTCGCCTGAACTCAGGTTTATTTCATCTATCACATCAGGATGGCAGGTCAGGATTGGAAAAGCAGCATTGATGGCATTACGCTCATAAATTGCACCAAACGATTCTGCAAGAATACACGATACACCCAGCGATTTGAAACAATCGACTGCCTGTTGGCGTGAGCTTCCGGCGCCAAAATTTTTCCCTGTCACCACAATATCTTCAGGTTTCGCTTTCCGCGCAAAATCTTCGTATCCGGCGAGGTTGTCGAAAGTATATTGTCCCATTTCCCTGATGTCGGTGATGGTGAGATAGCGGTTATGAAAAATCATATCCGTATCAATATCATCTTTTTCAATCAACCAAACTTTTCCTTCAACAGTTGTCGGGCGTTTGGAATCTTGTTTGTCTTTTGTGCTTTTGATTTGCTGCTTGCCCGACTTTTCAAAAACTGCCGGCATCAGAGGCAAATCATCGCTGGTTGTAATGAATCCGGCCACAGCCGATGCAGCAACCACTGAGGGGGATGCCAGATAAACAAATCCTTTCCCCTGTTTGCCTGAAAAGTTTCGGTTTCCGGTGCTCACGGTAATTTCGCCGGGGCCATTTTGTCCAACCTGTCCTGCCGCACAACCGGCACAACCTGCATTTGATACAAGAGCACCGGCTTCCTTAAAAATTTTAATCAGTCCTTTGTCGAGAGCTTCCTGCCATATTTCATCGGTTGAGGGGACAATTTTCAGCACAACACCCGGAGCCACTTTTTTCCCTTTAAGAATTTGAGCTGCACTTTCCAGGTCTTCCATGCGTCCATTTGTGCACGATCCGATGAAGGCCGAATCAATTTTTACTTTTTTCACTTCTTCAATATCGATGTCGTCGTGGGGGTGTCCGGGCTTGGCAACCATCGGTTTAAAGGTTGAAATGTCGATGTTAATGATCTTGTCGTAAACGGCGTCATCGTCAGCAAAAACAGGGGTGATTTTGTTTCCGTGTCTGCTTTCCAAATCGCTTAAAACCTCTTCAGATGGAGGGAACAATAATATAATGGCACCCATCTCGGTTCCCATCGAGGAGATAGTAATGCGCTCGTCAAGGGTAAGCTGGTCGATGGCATCACCATAAAACTCAACCGAATAGCCCAATAATTTGTTGGCTCCAAAAATGCTCAGGAGGTTTATTGCAATATCTTTTGCAGTAACCTTTTCGGGGCGTTTTCCTGAAAAAACGAGTTTCACTGATTTTGGAACCTTAAACCATGCTGAACCGTTGGCCCAAACCGCGGCAATATCCTGATCGCCCATTCCTTGTCCAAAAGCCCCAATCGATCCCATAATATTTGCATGTGAGTCGGTGGAAACAAAGGTGCCACCTGGCATAATTAATCCACGATCGATGGCCAGATGAGTTCCGATTCCTGAGTCGATATCATAAACTTTGATGTCGTTTTCGCGGGCAAATTGCCTGCAATAATGCTGGTTTGCGGCATACTTTTGGTCACTTCCGCCCGGGTTGCAATCGAAAGTGAAATAAGTTTTGGAAGGATCATCCACAAGAAGGCCGTTGTCGATAACATTTTTAACAACGTTGGCACCACCAAAATCTCTGGCAACACGGCAATCGATGGTAACGTCAACAATTTGTCCGGGCATCACGTTTTTGTTTCCGGAATGATAAGCTAAAATTTTCTCAAGTAGATTCATGCTAAATATATTTTTCTTAATAAAAATTCAAGTGGCAAATCTAATTTGATTTTAGAATCAGACAAGTCTTTTCGCTTGATTTTAATTGATTTTAAAAAAGGTGAGCCGGGCATGGTAGTTTTAACAAAAAAATTTGCTAAGGAATTTTTTTGCCAAATATTATACAAGAAGGATTGCATTAAAATTTTTGTTACCAGTTCACTTCTTTTCTGCGAACCGGCATGGTCATACAGCGGGCACCGCCACCTCCCCTCGACAGCTCCGAACCATCGATGGTTACTACAAATTTATGGTAATCTGAAAGTAAAATCTTTTCATCAATCACATCTTGCGCAGCAATCACATTGTATCCATGTTTGTTTAGCTCTTCGATGGTGGCCACATTGCGGTTATATCCAATAATTTTACCAGGCCCGATGGCGAAAAAGTTGGCTCCACTGTGCCATTGCTCGCGCTCCTGTGTCCAGGGGTCGCCGGTGCCTCCGCATTGGATCGGTTTCATATCCATTCCAAGTTTGGATAATGATTCAAGAATATTTTTTTCTTCCCTGATCTCAACTTTTTGGTTTTCGGTTTTGATATGGATTGTTTTGTATCGGTTAGGCTGCATAATCACAGGCTCAAACACCATACATTCGTTGGTATTCAGGAACGTAAAAACCATGTCGAGATGGATGAACGATTCGCGTTCGGTGGGTAGTTCCTGAACAATGATATGTTTAACCCCCTCTTCTTCCTTAAATTTTTCGACAAGGATATCCACGCCTTCGGGTGTTGTGCGGGAGCCTATGCCCACGAGGATAAGATTATCGTTGGCAATGAGAACATCACCACCTTCAATGCTGATTTTTTTACAGGTGTCGCCACTTTTTAAGGCCGAAAAAGTACTCGTATTAAATTCGGGATAGTAGTCGAAAATGGCTTCCATAATTTGTGCTTCACGCTCCCTTACAATGCTTGCCATACTTGAAATCAGCACCCTGTTGCCAATGGAAACGGAGGCATCCCGGGTAAAAAAGAAGTTATGCAAGGGTTTTACAGCGTAACGTTTCGGGCTTAAAAAGCGTGAAAGACTGTCGCGGCGAAGCGTTACGCCTTCGATGAGCTGAATGGCTAGTTCATCCGCATCCAGATCGAAAAGAAAATCGAGGGTTCTTGGATCAGTGCAGGTGCGACAAACTTTTTTTATCAGATCGGTTTTTACTTTATCATTTTTAAGGATATAGGCCAGTAAATCTCCAACTTCAAAAACGCGGCACACTTTGTTTAAAACTCCGCTAAGCTGACTATATTCCTGCTTTGCTACCGACAAATTAAGAATATCGCTGTAGAGGGCACGCTCTGCATTTTCGGGGGTCATATTCTCCACCTCACCACCAACGGTATGAATGATCACCGCTTCGAGTTCTCCGATTTCTGAATTTACTTTTACACTGTGATTCTGTTTCATAGTTTTTAACTGTGTCAAAAAAAAAAGATTTCGGCAAAAGTAAGAAAAGCAACAGAAGAAAAATCAGGGATAGTATTCCTGACAATTAAAAAACCTTATCATTTAAATGATAGGCGATAAGATTCTCAACAGGATCCCGGATGACTTCATTAATATCTAAACCAAATTCTGCCGCCACCTCGCTCAGGTGATCGTTGAGAAGATATGCCACAGAACCTGAAAATCCCAGGGCATGAGATCCATATTCAGGATATTTTAAAATGATTTCCTTAAAAAAAGTACGAAAAGCTTCCTTTATCAATTTCCTGATGATGTCATCGTGCTGGTGACTGATAAGAAAAGGTGTAAAGGATGCTATGAAGGCATTAGGTTTTTCGCGGGCATACAGGGTAGTAATAAATGTTTTTGGGTCAATTTCATATTCTGCTTCCAATTTTTTTGAAATAGAAGCAGATAGCTCATTTTTAAAATAGGCATTCAAAAGCAACCTGCCCAAATGGGTTCCGCTGCCTTCATCGGCAAGGAGGTAGCCCAGTGATGGTATGGCAAAGGTGATGGTATTGTGTTGGAAAAGGCAACTGCTGGACCCGGTTCCCAATATTGATGCGATTCCTTTGTGGTTCCCAAACAGAGCCCTTGCTGCACCAAACAGGTCGTGGTTAACTTCTACAATGGCTTTTGGAAAGTGCTTTTTGAACACATCGCCAACGAGTTTCCTGGATAATTCCGAAGAACAGCCCGAACCATAAAAGTACAGGTGAGTTACTTCTTCGGGAGGGACGCCAAGTATTAAATTATTGATGCTGGATTCGAGAACAGGTGCAGGAAAATAAACCGGATTAAAACCTTTCGTAGTTTGCCTGATGATTAATTGTGGATCATCAATTAAGGCCCACTCAGTTTTTGTTGATCCGCTATCTGCAATAATTATCATGTGATTTTTTTTCAATAAAGTATTTAATTCCAAATTTTTGGGGCGAAAATAATAATTCCTGTAATAGCTGCCGCTATGGCTGAAATCAAAACAGCTCCGGCAGCAATATCCTTAATTCTTCCCGCAAGGTCATCGTATTGGGGTGAAATTTTATCAACCAGCAGCTCGATGGCAGTATTTATTGCTTCCGCCATAAAAACCATGCCTATGGTCAATACCAGAATAATCCACTCGGTTTGGGATATTGAAAAATAAAACCCTCCCAAAACTACAGCAATTGCTGCAAAAAGATGTATCCAGGCGTTGTGTTGGGTTTTAATTAAATATGCTATACCTCTAAAAGCATATTTGAAACTTAACAGGCGTTTAAGGGCTGAGAATTTATTATGCTCGCTTTTCTTATCCATGATTTAATTCAGCATCCGGCTTATTGAACATTTGGTTTAATCAGCCTGAACAGGCCTGTAAAACATAACCCGTCCTTTGGTAACATGGTTCAAATTAAATTCACTCAGGCCGACTTTCCTGCCTGAGAAATCAGTGTTTTGATGGGCCAGCTCAAAGATATTTTTCTTTTGATCGATTACTCTGTAAACCACTGCGGTATGGTGATCCATGTTTTCGGTGTAGGTAACCCTTCCCTTGGTATAATTTAGTTTTACGTTTTCGAATTGGATGAAGTCTCCCGGCAAAACATCCTCATTGTCTGGTTTGTAAAGTCTGCCATAAGCATATTTTCCATCCCAGGCTGCATTGTTGCGCTCAAGTGCTTCATAGGCCAAATCCCAGCACTCGCCACGGTTTATTTTGGTTCCAATAGTGGTTTTTACATAATCCAAAATCTGCCGATTTAAGGGTGGAAGATTTTCCTGTCCGCGGATTAATGAGATAGAAAAAACAAGAAAAATTGTGAAGGTGAATGGTCTTAACATAATGAAGCATTTTGAATTTTACAGCTAACGCATTTTTATCAAAATTGGTTTTTGAAGTGAAAGTTTTCAGGATCGAACTTTAAAGTTCCTGCTTCAGATCTTCGAGAAAAGCTTTTATTTTTTTCAGAGAGCGCACCACTTCCGCCTGGTCGATAGTATCTTCCTTGTTTTGCACCAGTTTGGTTTTAGCCCCTTGCAGGGTAAATCCGCGTTCTTTCACGAGGTGATAAATGGTATGCAGATTTTTTACATCATCTGGTCTGAAAAGCCGGTTGCCTTTTTTGTTTTTTTTGGGTTGGATAATATCAAATTCCTTTTCCCAAAAACGCACTAATGAGGTAGATACATTCAACATCCTTGCAACTTCGCCAATGGTATAGTATAGTTTTTCGGGTGGGAGCATTTTTGAGTTTTGAGTTTTGAGTTGAAAATTTTAAAAGTTGAGCGAAGCAGCCTGCCCTGATCCATTGGGGAAATCCCGCCTATTCGGGTTTAAAGCTGATTGGTTGATGATTATAAATATCAAAAAAAAACAAATCGCGAATTTTCTGAAATTTCGAAACTTAATAAAGAACTCTCTGCCTTTTATCTTTGGCTTATTATATAAATTTTATCTCACTCAATGTACCAATAACCCAAGAACACAATAACAAAAAACCTCCTAATCCATCGTTTGAGAGGGGCTTTCCGATCTTTCCAAAGTCACTTCGTATTCTTGAGGTGTAATGTCATTGAAGAAGAAGTTGATCCGGTCGATGCGTTTTTTGTTCTTTA
>JAIOZV010000106.1 GCA_021740425.1 Bacteroidales bacterium
AATTATCTGGTTGTTGCGTTCAACAATTATTTCATTCAATTCGGTGAGTGGATCGCCGCCGAATGTTTGTGCCGGATTAATCCAACTGATCGAAGCGCTTAGTGCACCTTCAGGAGCAAGCAGAACATTAAGATTTTCAGGACTTGCCGGCGCCTGCAAATCAGCAAGTATCTCTGCCTGCCCGCGAATAATCCAATTAAAATCAATACCATAGCTTTGCGACAGTGATTCCCATTCACCACCGGCAAGCCTGATCATATCGCCTTTGAACTGAACTGCCGGGCCATCATCTGTTCCAAGAGGATAAGAACCGGTCTCGAAGGACGCAGTATAGCCAATCCAGAATTCCTGTGTTACATCAATGACAATGGGTGTGGTGAGTTCAATTGTGTTTAATTCACCAACCAACAATTCGTCAACATCCTGAGCATAAATTTCAGAATTGTTGCCAACCGGGCCCTGCCATAGTTTTAAAGTTACATCCATTGCATCGAAGGCAAATAACTGAATGGCTGTCAGGAAATAACCGGATACATTCTGCAAATCCGATGGCTCGAAACGAATGGCCACATCCAGAGTAAAGGCATTGCCACCAATCGCCGTGTATAAATTACCATTGTCCCACGAAAGAATCTCAACTGATTCAGGACCGGAATATAGTTGAGGATTGTTTTGAACATATACTTTTGGAGAAACCTCAAGAATAGATTGATTTTCGGAAAGGCTTTGCAGAACTTTATGCCTCTCTGCTGTAATTTTTTCTATGGTTTTGTCGCCATAAATTTTTTGTTGAGCACTTACTGTTGTCGTTAATAATATCAGTGCCAGTAAAAGAATGTTTGCTGTTTTTTTCATAATGAGCTGCGTTTTGAGTTGAAAAAATATTGATTTATCTTACTTATTTCTATTAAATTAAAACGTGTGCTTAAGTCCTAACTATAGTTTCATGAATAAGTAACAATTTCAATTCAAAGGTTGCTTTTGTTTAACATTTATTAAATATTAATAAACAATTGTGGGTGGTCAAAAAATTGTTTTCAATCATTAGTTAACGAGATTTTATTCCGGACAGCCTTTTATTGAACAGCACAACAGGATAGGATTCAGGCACAAATTGTGAAACAGCAAACCAAAGTATTGCAGCAGCGAAAACATCACTGCTCCAGATAAATACCCACATCAGTAGAAACCCTACGAATCAGCCTAAAATTCTCCCTTCAGACGCTTCGGCAAAAAAACTAACCAATCCCGCTTGTGCGAAATTTATTGGGAATTGTTGATGCAAGAGCATTAATTCATCTTATTGAATTATTGGCGCTTACAAAATCGCTGTCGTTAGTATGTTAACGGTGGTTATGATGCCAGTTTTCAATTTCCGTTATCGAATTGTAGGAATTAAAAATTCGTTGAATTCGGGCAATTAGATGATAACTTTTTTCATTGATGATAATGAGATCGTCTGTTTTTCCCGACAGATTGCTCCCACACAGTGATTTTTATTCAGTCTTTTGCTGAAAAAACGTAGTGTCTTTTCAATAGCATTTGTGTTTTTTTTTGAAAAAAATTTCACGCAAAGTGCGCAAAACTTTGTTTCGCAATACACGCGAAGAATACGGACAAGTAAAAATAGTTTATGTCATTTGTAATTTTTCATTGCGCCCTTTGCATGAAACTTTTCTGGCTCGTCAGGGTTGGGGAACTATTTTAACAAGCTTCCCGAAACTTTTCCAAATACAAACACAGGCATTACTTGCCATCAGGCAAAAATACAATTGGAATACATTATTGATGCTTATGTTGCACTTTTTGAGAAAAGTATTGTTCAAAAAGCCCGATAACTCATAAATTGGTATTTTTCTATTTTATTTGTTGTGAGGATAGACGATAGTAAACATAATTGGTTGCTAATATTTCACAACGAAACCAATCAGGGGATCGTTTTTTCGCGAAATAAAGGGATGGAATATGCCACCGGAAAATTCATAGCTCCCTTCGATTCAGATGATGTAGCTATGCCTTATAAATTTAAGCTGCAAATAGATTTTCTGAAAAAACATGCCGAATATGGAATGTTAGGCTCGTGGGCAAAGATGATTGATGAAAATGGAACTTTACTGAGAAAGCATTGGAAACTGTCTGCTAAGCCGGAACGAATACCTGCAATCTTGTTTTTCAGGAATTATTTTGTACAATCATCGGTTATGATACGATGGGAGGCCATTCCAAAAATGGGTTTTTGCTATGGTTACGATCTGGTTGAAGACTGGATGATGTGGTATGAAATTGCACAAGAGTATCCTGTTTGGAATTTACCGAAATACATGGTCAAATACAGGGTACACCACCAGGGCAATTCACAACATGATCAGGTGCAAATGAGCCGAAAAGACAAGATGATTTTTGAGTTTCTGTTTCTCAATCTGGATTTGCACCCCTCCGATGATGATTATGAACTTTACAGTTTAATTAAAAACTGGCAGCCGATCAATCACCGGCCGCTAAAAGCAATCGGCATCATGCTGGAAAAAATTGCTGATGGAAATTTCAAATCGGGATTTTATGTTCATAAGGAGATGATGAAGGTCTTGCGAAACAGATGGTTGAAAGTGTGCCTGAGAACCCAAAACAAAAGATACAAGGTTCCGGTTGACTTTTTCACATCCGGATTGTTATATTTTTAACTTGACTGCTAATGAGCAAAAAACCGAAAGCAGACGTTTGTGTAATCGTGCCCAACTTTAACAATGGAAGGTACCTTGATGAGTTCATTCAAAGTGTTATCCACTCCACTGTTGAACCGGCAATGTTGCTGATTGTAGATGATGGTTCCACCGATGATTCTGCTGAAAAGCTCTCAAAATATTCTACGCTATCCTACTTGAAGGTAATTTCCCTTGAAACCAATAAAGGACTGACAACTGCACTAAACATTGCAATAGAATATGCTCATGCCAAGTATATCATGCGTGCCGACCCGGACGACATTTTGCTTCCGGAAAAAATCTATCGTCAGTTTGTTTTTATGGAACAGCACCCTGAAGTTGATATTCTGGGATGTAATTTAATTTATTTCCGCGATCATCATCATCAAATTAACACTTCCAACTTTCCGACTGATCACAAGAGTATTGTAAAGGCCTATCAAAAAGGTGAGCACGGAGTTCAACATCCAACAGTTTTTATCCGCAGCGAAGTGTACAAACGTTACCGCTATCAACCGGTGTTTCCGGGCGAGGATTATGAAATCTTTGCCCGAATGGTAAAAGATGGCCGACGTTTCGCCAACCTGAAAGACAAACTTTATCTTATGCGTGTTCATGCGGGTAGCTCAACCAGCAATCTTCAGCTTTCAGGAATAAAAAATACCTTTGCATTCAGGGATAAAATTTTTGGGGCAAGAACCGGCATACTGAGGATAAAAACCTATTTTATTCATATTTCGCATTACCACAAATATCAGATGAGCAGCAATTTTTTCATCAGCGGATATTACCTGTTTATCGCCATTGTATTCCATCCATCAAAATTGTTTAAAAGAATGTTTAGTTTTTTAAAAAAATGAGTGGCAAATTAAAAAGAAAAAGGAAGAAAGCAATTTCAAATGCAGAAGCAACACCTTTCCTGTTCAATATTTTCGCGCTGTTTGTTTTTGTTTTAATTCCGTTGATTTATGTACCAGGAACTTTGGATGGCATTCAACCGGTAAGACTTTTTGCCATCAGTTTGTTTCTGATTATTTGTGGAGGTCTGCTTTTGTTAGGAGGTCATTTGAAAACGACACCGGTAGTCGTCTGGCACAACCCGCTTGTATGGCTGCTGTTGGCCTATCTTTTTATTACCATAGCTTCGATGGCCTGGGCAATAAATGTTAAAGAGGCCTACTTTGATATTGCAAAAACGATTGCATTTTTTGTTTTCACACTCTTTCTGGCGGCGATTCTCTTTAATACCCATGACTGGCAGGGCAGGATTACAAAATTTATTATTCTTGCAGCCTGCATCTCGGTTGCAGTAGGAATTTATCAATTTTTGAAATTTGTGATTGACACCGACATAGATTTTTTACCTGACGGACGTCCTGTTATTTACCAGGTGAAAGGGCTGATGGCGCACAAAAACCAATATTCCGTCAACCTGATGTTGATGTTGCCTATGTTGATTTATGGCCTGATTGTTTTCGACAACAAATTATGGCAAAGACTCTCACTGCTTTCAACCATTGCTGTATTGTCCATGATTATCATCCTTCAAACCCGCGCGGTGTGGATAGCACTTTTTATCGGATCGTTTATTCTTAGTATCTTCTCTTCAGTATTTTATAAAAAAATAAACCTTTCGCTTAAAAGAAGAAATTTGATTTTAATCGCCACTGTCACAACCTTATTATTGATACTGGGCACAATCATTTTTGTGCCTGCACGGAATGAATTTTCAAAACTGGCGCAATTGAAGTCGATAGCCAATCCTGAAGCAGGGAATAACGAGTTCCGCATCAAAATATGGAAAGTCACCACTGAAATGATTGCTGAACATCCCATCACTGGTGTTGGTGCCGGGAATTGGAAACTTCACTCGGCCAACTATTACGAGGGTTATGATCTTAAAAGGAAGCAACTCAACTGGATCAGACCACACAACGATATGCTGTGGGTATTTGCCGAAAAAGGAATTTTCGGAATCATTATCTATGCGGGTATTTTCCTGTTTTTCTGTTACTATTTGATCAAGGCATTTTTTCGATCAAGAGACAAAAATACCAGATTTCTTTCATTGTTAATAACCGGCGGGCTGATCAGTTATTTTATTATCAGTTTGTTCTCGTTTCCTTTAGAACGAATCAACCAACAGATTTATCTTCACTTTTATATTGCGGCAGCCATTATATTGTTATACAAAACTAAAGAATCCGGTCTTCGAAAATTAAACAGCAAAATTGCTGTTGTACTTACTGCTGTTATGTTGTTCCCGGTTATGTACAGTGTTGCTATCCTGCAATCTGATAAATGGTTGGCTAAAGCACGAATTGCTCTCAATACAGAAGCTTGGAGAACCTTGCTTGACGATATTAATCAAGCAGAGACTTGGGCAAGGAATCTTGACCCTGATGCAACACCAATTGATTGGTATAAAGGACTGGCATGGTCGGAGCTGAATCAACCGAAAAATGCACTACAGGCATATTTTAATGCCCATTCTGCTCACCCAAACAAAATTACCGTATTGCATAATATCGGTATTATTTACTCACGTTTGAATGATAATGAAAATGCAATATTGTATTTTAATAAAGCGCTTGATATTTCACCTGATTACAGTAAGTCGCTTGAGGCATTGGCCTCAGTTTATGTTAAACGCGGTGAATATCAACAAACATTGAACACCTTGAAGAGAATAGAACCTGAAAAGCGCAACGAAACAGTAATTAAAAACCTTCAGGCAACCCGAAAAATAATCATCCGGGAACTTTTTAATGAAGCCGAAGAATTGCTAAAACAGGGCAAAGAAAAGGAAGCCTGGCAAAAATATGACAGTGCAACCCGGGTTTATTATTTACCGGATAAATTTCTTATGAATCTGGAAAATGAACATGCAAACAAATTTGATGATCAAACCCTGTTGAAAATGCTTAAGTTGGTGTCGTTTGAAAATAGATCTAAGACATACCAGGACCGTATAAATCAATTGAAAATAAAAACCGGTACTGATGAAAACTAATCATGAATAGATCAAAAGCAAACCACGAGGAAGAATATCGAAACGAGCTGACCGGCATTTCAAAAGGGGCAGGATTCACTGCACTGGGGTTTGTTTTTATGTTGATCGCTTCATTTTTCACCAATGCTTTGATAACGCGCACTCTGGGTGCCGGGCAATATGGTTTGTATGTACTGGCTACCCGTGTAATGGATATTTTGCAATTGGTCGCAATTTTCGGATTTGGAACTACCATAGTGCGCAATCTGTCTTTTTTTTATGCACGTGACCAACAAGCGAAAGTGAAAGGAATAATCGTTTTTAGCCAAAAAGCAATTGTGGTTATATCTTCTGCAGTTGCGGTGATCGGTTTTGTAACAGCAGAAATAGTTGCTGTTAATCTGTTCGACCGCCCAGAGCTATCCAGCCTTATCCGTATCCTGATGCTTGCTATCCCTGTGGCCTCAGTTGCAACCGTGTATATATCATCATTGACCGGGTTAAAACAAATCCGGGTTACGGTGCTTCTTTCAAATTTTTTTAATCCTGCCCTGATGCTTATGTTTGTAAGTATCATAGCCTTTGCGGGTTTGAATCTTGAAGCCATTATCTGGAGTATCGTACTAGCTGCAATCTGTGGGTTGATCGTCTCACGGGTTCTCCTAAGCAATATTTACCTGCGAAAAGTCAGGCAACTCAAACCGCGGGTTAATAAAAAGGAAGTTTGGAATTACGCCACCCCGCTGTTTTTTAACCAGTTATTCAACAAAGCAATCAACCTGGTACCCATCTTCATTATGGGACTTTATCAGGACAACACCCAAATCGGGATTTTCAATGTCGGATTCAGGATCGCTTTACTGGTAAGCTTTTCTCTTGCCGCATTTCACCTGATATTTGCTCCGGTTATGTCAGGATTATTTGCAAAAAATGATAGAGCAATGATTGGCAGACTTTACAAAACCATCACCAAATGGATATTCTCAATCAGTCTTGTTGTGCTTTTTATTATAATCCTTTACAGCAAAACCCTGTTGGGTATTTTTGGGCCTGAATTTATCACCGGGGGAAATATTTTACTGATTCTTTCGGCTGGTGAATTTGTAAACGCAGCGGTGGGTCAGGCCGGCAATCTGATCATCGTCAGTGGTCGTCCCCGGCTGGCTCTGGTAAACTCTGTGGCTGCCTCCGTACTGGTAATCATCCTCAGCCTGATTTTAATTCCGACTTATGGAGCAACAGGCGCTGCAATCGCTGTTGCGGTATCCATTTCATTGATCAACATCGTGCGCGTGATTGAGCTTGTATTTCTTGAAAAAATTCATCCTTTCAAAATCAATTTTTTTAAACCACTCCTTGCAGCCGTGATCTCCGGCCTGTTGATTTTTTTGTTCAATTCCAGTCTCAAAACCAACGCCTACCTTGAACTTGTTCTGGGCTCATTACTTTTCATCGCAATATTTGTAATCATTAATCTGTTGCTGAAACCAGATGCGGAGGATAAATTCATTATAAATCGGATCCTGAAATTCATCAGATAACAGCTCCCCAGGGTCAATTTGGTTTCTCATCTTTGATCATAGCTAAAAACACAAAAAGAAAAAGCAATGGAAAATAGTAGTACAGCCCATTGATTAGCGCCAGGAATGGCATGCACCAAAAAAACAAACCAATAATAAAATTGCCATTGATTTGCTTCGAATGATCCATATAAATCCTGACAAAAAGGTAACAATAAAGAACAAATGCCGGAAAGCCATAAGCATATAAAATCGAGAGAAGATCGTTGTGGAACCACTCACCCAGGTGAAGATTGGCTGAGTTGGCCAAAATTGAACTGAAAAACGATTTCCCTATCAGAATCTGATACCATTCAAACTGAGAAAACTCAATCCACCAGGAATGCCAGATAAGTAAACGCGAGAATCTGCCGATGTTATCTGCCACGGTAACAAGTGTGCCGGTATAAGGACTTAAATAAGTATCGGCAGTCCACAGATAAATAGTTTCCCTAAAATAAAGCATCACCATAAAAAGTGCTGCAAAACCGGCTGCGTAGATCAAGCTTTTTTTTTGGATAAAAATGATAATGAGCGAAAGTGCAGCCGCTGCAAAAAATGTCCTCACTCCACTGTAAAGCATTAGAACAATCAGGCCGAAAGCAAGTAGTGCAATCAGATAGTTTTTCCGTTTACTAAAAACAAAACCATAAAAGAGTGCCAGAAATCCCAGAAAATATGCACTGATATGAGGAATTCTGAAAAGCCCGTGGTTGTATTTACGGTAGGATTCGAGAAAATTAAGTTCGCTTTTAGGATCCTTGACTGTTCGTGGCCGGGTATTCGGATAATGAATTTTTACCTGTGACGACCGGTTCACTTTCGTCGAGTTGATGCCCACGAAAGCAAAACTGAACATAAACACTGTTACCACTAAAAAAATATGTACCTTATTGATATAAAAATCACTGATGCGATTTTTGTAATAAAAATAGGCTGTTGGTAAAAAGAGGATAAAAATCAGGTCGGAGATGTTGGTACGGTGGAAAGAATGCAAAAAGCAGTTGATGATGAAAGGGATGATGAAAACAAAGGCAAACACCAACAGTAACCGTGTTTTGTGTCTTTGCAACCACAAATCCAGCCATAAAGCAGGCAGGAGCAGAATCAGGTAGGCAACAAATATCGGAATGTGTATGAAGTAATTGGTGACGGCATCGGCAAGAAAAGCAGCGACACTGAACATGAAAACCAGGTTGGGGTTGCTTATGCCGGTTGATTTTAGCAATCGCTCGATTGCAGGTTTATACTTTTCGATGTGGTAAACTGGAGTTTTCATAATAATGGACAAATATAGGTTTTACAGGAAAAGGAGAGTTTTCAGGAATACTTTATTGACAAATCTCATCAAATTCTGATGCACAAACAAACGATATAACGTTCAAATTACATGGTTTTTTGATCGTGGTCGCCCAAAATGCCGGTGCTACTTCAATGTTCGATATTCTGAACCGACATTCAGGGATATTTCAGCCTCCCGAAAAGGGACTAGACTTTTTTGATGATAAATCGGAGGTTGATAAAGGGATTGGTTAATATGTATCCCGATTCAGCGAAACAGGAGAAGCCAAAGCTGTTGGAGCTGTTAGAGAGGCATCCCCAACATTTATGTTCTATCCTGATGTAGCACCGTGCATCCGTTCAATACCGGATCAGGAGATTAAAATTATAGTTTTGCTCCGTAATCCCTTCGTACGGGCTTTTTTGCATTACAAAATGATGTTTACCGAAGGATATGAAAAATAGCCATTCCAACAGGCCATCACAGATAACAAAGCGAGACTCAAAAATGGCATTGGTTTCGATCGCATCACCAGTTACCCCGACCATGGGTTTTATGCGTTTTAGCTGAAAAACTACTTCGATCATTTTTTTCCGGAAAACATCAGAATCATTTTTTTTAAATTGATTTTGAGGAAAATCTTAAAACCACCATTTCATCAATACAACAATTTCCGGGATTAGATCATGAAGATATGAGTATTCATGTAAAATCTTTTCCAATTGCGAAGCTCCGCACCAAACCGGCCGACCACCTGCTCAACACTTTGCATCAGGTGAACCAGTTATTTTGAAAGATTATTTCGTCAAAAAAACCTGCGGATGCTTCTTAAGTAAAAGTTCAGCGAGGTAAATGGCCGGGCAGTAACGGCAAGGGATGAATTTGAAATTCTCAGGCCAAAACTGATCAGCGAAGTATTTTATCACGATATCAAAGTAACACAGAAAATTATCGGCAGGGATTTGGGGAGGTGGCTGCAGAGGTGAGATCGGGCTAAAGCCCAAAAAACAATTGATGTTGCCGATCAATGATCTCCGGCATGGATGCCCGAACAATCGAATTTCAAAACGATGAAAAAATGAAATGATTTGTTCCTGATGTCAAATAAATTGGATTTTGGACTTCATCCGGATAACCCCTGATCTGACTTACTCCTTTAACAGATCAGGGCACAGCCATTCAATGCCTGCAGCTTCCAGCCGTTGCACTGTTTCTTTAAGGCGCTTCATGATTTCATGGTATCGTACCTTGTTATCCATTACAGATGCTTTTGTTCCAGCTACATCGGAATAGCCAAACAGTTGCACCTGATCGAACCGCACCCGTAACAGGTAATCCACTGTGATGTTATGGTCTTCGCGGGTTTCTGCGGGATAGCCAACGATCACTTCGGTGCGAACCACGAGTTGTGGATTGATCTCGCGGAAAGCTCTGATGGTTTGTTCGAGCGCCAGCATGTCGGCGTGGCGGTTCATCCTTTTCAGCACTGGTTCACTTGCCGACTGGATGGAGCACAACAACTGTTCAATTTTCCCCTTGCTGATAAAACGCTTTAATACTTCTTCAAAAGCGATGAACCATTTTGGGGCAAGTTGTCGGATATCCCATTTTACTTCATGGCCATTGTCTTCAGCATCAAGTGCCTCAAGCAGGGCAGGAAGGTCAGTACCGATATCCCTGCCGTAAGGTCCGATATCATCAGAAACGATCACGATCTGACGGTATCCGTTGTCGAGCAGATTGCGGTACTCCAGCACACACTCCTCAATAGTCTTACTCTTTATTTTGCCAATGGCCTTGTAAATAGCACAGTAGGCACACCTTCCCGCACAGCCATAACCTACGCGCAAAAATGCCTCATCGTGGTCAGTTGCAGTTTGCGTAAAGATGGTTTGTGCCTTTTTCTGGATTGAGCCTGTGCGCTTCTTTAGCTCGTTTTTGAGGTAACGAAAATCGTTTTTAATGCCGGAGTTGAGATAATGCAAAGGGATGAAATCCTGCGGGATATTGGTATCGGGAATGTCGCACCACTTAATTTTGAAGTAATCGAAAAGCAGGTCAATGTCCCCGATGGTTTTTGTGGAGATGAATCTGCCCTCAAAGTGCTCCCTGAACATATCGGGCGCTATCTCGGGAAAGCATCCGCCAACGATCAGCTCGCCAGGCATCTTCTCCATTTTTTTGATCACTGATACACATTCCTGCTGCTTGCCATGTGTGTAGGCGCACGAAACAAAGAGGGTGTAATCGGCATCCTTTGGCCGGTTGGCTATGCGAAGGTCGTTAGCTTTGAAGTAATTTTCGAGTTTGGCAGCATCGAGCCTCCTTCTCACACATTCCGAATTATTGATTACAAATACAGTTTTTTTCTTCATTGCTGATTATTTCATTTTTAGATTTAAATGAGTACTGTTTGTAAATAAATTGCCAAATTAGGGCTGTTTTTCAAATAAGGTAAGCCGGTCGTTAAACCTCGGTACGCCAAATTTTTTCCCGCTATCCCAGTATTGGAGTTGGTCAACTACTATTAACCGGTTTTTGCCGGCGAGATCCCGGATCATTTTTGCTGAAATGTTCGCCCGCCATCCATCATGATCAGATATTCTATGCATCGAAATGAATTTGTAGAGTTGCTTGCCAATCTCACCCCAATGCCTGATGAAACCTAGCCATAAAAATGAGTGTGATCTTCCGGGATGGTGGAGGATGGCTTTGCCGCCGGTTTTAAGTACCCTGCTGATCTCGCTGATATAAGAGGCGGTAGTGGGTTTATCAATATGTACAAAAGAGTCAAACGACCAGACGAAATCAATGGATTGGTCGGGGATGACATTGAGTGTTTTTCCATCATTTACATGAAATTCCACATGTGATTTATCGGCCAGCATTTTTTTGCAGTGATCAATGCAGGAGGGGCTGACATCAGCGATAATCAGCTTATCCACCCTATCGGCCAACACCCCGGACCATCGGCCATGGCCGGGGGCTATCTCAAGTGCGGTGGTGGTTTCATTCACATGAGGAAGTATCAGGTGTTCAACCAATGAGTGCTTCCATGCTTCATAGTTCTGGTTACAATAGACGGCTTGTCCGTCCCACTCATCGCCATGATGGTGCCAGTGGTAATCCTTATCCCACTTTTGTTTGTTATTCTCGATTGTGTTTTTCATTTCTTTCAATTTTAACTATTGTCTGCCAGAAAACACCGTAAACTGATTTTCAACTTTAACAGTTTTCTGGCAGAAACTAAGATCATATTTCCGATGTGCCTAATCCGGTAAAAAAAATCTGACCCTGACAAGAATCCCGGGTTTTTAAATTGTTATCTTTTTCTCCAGGTCGCATTTTTGATTCCCTTTTTCAATTCGATGTACTTTTTTCTATTATATAAAAGATGATTTACAACAACCTTTGTCCGCTCATAATCTATCAAAACCGCACTGGCTTCTTTTGATAATTCCGGATTGATGATAAGCGACATTTTGAGCAACCAGGATTTAACCCCTTTTTTTATCAGCAAAAAAAGCCAGGAATATTTGATAGCTGTCCAAAATGGGTTTGCCCCGCGATGAATTTCAATCCAGTATTCGTAAGCCAAAAAAACTATAATTGACTGGCTGATACCCCGGTTGAGTTTTCCGAAATATTCCCAATTCAGCCGCCTTGCAGTGATAAAATGTTTCAAGTTTAATGTAGGTGCGAAGATGATCTGCCAGCCGGCCAGTTTCAATGCTTTGCAAAGTTCATAGTCTTCGCCGGAAGAAAGGGCTTTGCCGGTGCGTCCCACCAGCATGCTTTTAAAATCCGCCTGATGAAGCTCATTTAGAGCAGTTCTGCGGATGGATAGCCCTGCTCCAAAAAGCCCGATCTCCCGCGGTTCATCGAAACCATCTGCCAACCTGCCTGCTGCATACGAACGTTGGAAAGTATCAAACCAAAACGGTTTTTCTGATTCGAAGACCGGCGTGTTTAATCCCCCAAAAGCAGCCACAGTAGGATGTTTTGTGAATAACTGATGCAGACGGGTCAGGTAGTCGGCAGCTATCCAATTGTCGTCGTCCACAAAAAGGATAAACTCAAAATGACTCACATCAAGTCCTCTTTGTCGCGCATATATCAACCCCTGTTTTGGCTCATTGTGTATTTCCAATGGAAACGGTTCGCCGGCATTTTTCCAGTGCGATGCGGCCAATTTCTGAGTGTCGTCAGTTGAAGCATTGTCCACAATGATCAGTTCAACCGGCCATACTTCGGGCAGATTAACGGTGGCAAGGTGCAGCATAGTCTGCTCAAGAAGTGGTTTGCTGTTGTAGCAACACATAATGATGGATATGCCGTTGGGGTGACTCATTTTACATTTCGTAAGATAAAAAGCGAGAATCTTCTGAGGGTTTTTCTCAGGCTTGCCGGAAGAAGATAAAAGAAAAACACGGAGGCAAATTTCAAATGGTCACGAAGGTTACCGGCTGCAATTAGCTGCTGCCATGCCCGGTTGCGCGTACTGGACGAGTAACAGGAACGGTAGTTCCGGTAGGCCTCAAAACGATTGATTAGCAGCTCATCTGCATAGGTGTTGCAAAGACGTTTCAGGGCAGTATTGACGGACGTATCTGTCCGGTTAAAATGTTTAGGGTTGGTGAAAGTATCGGGTTTTTCGGGATCGAAATCGGCAAAATGGACAAAGACCAGTGGGAACTTATTGTTAACAAAAACCTTTTCTGCCTCATAATTTAACGATCTTTCGTGCACATTCCAGTAAGCAAAATTGTATCCGGGATTTCTGATGATGCCAATATTTTCGAAGAACAGCGGTGCCAGGCTCATCCACATCTGATCGGCAGTAAGTCCCAGATCATGGTTTTCTACACCAAAAATCAGCACCCGCTCTTTCCACCAGCCGAGAATCCGTTTTGCATTTGTCGAATTCCGAAAAGCAGCAAAACCCATATTGTAAAGTCCTGTGCGTAAAATGTCAAGTTCGGTGGGGACTTTATCGTCATTCACGGGGTGAGTAAAATGCGGCGTGAGCAAAAAGTCATGACGCTCAAGCATTATTTCAGCTTCTGCAACATCATGGTAAAAAGCAATGTCGGCATCAAAATAAAAATAGCTGACCGCTTCCGGGTATTTTTCAATCAAATGAAGCGACAAAATGGGTTTAAGGGTAAAGCTGATCTCCGAAATGCTCAGTGTTGCTGAGAGTTTTTTTGGTACATCCTCATCAATACCGGCAACAGGAATGTAGGTGATCTGATCATGAAGAAAAGGCTCAAGGCGCTCATCAACAGGGTCTAGCAAAAACACCACGAATTCATAGTCAGTGTTAAAACTGAGGAAACCAGTGGCGAGGACAAAAGCCCGCGGCAGGTAGCTGATGGTGACGACGGTAAAAGCTATTTTCACACCACAAAACTATACAAAATAGTTCATCAGACGTAATTATTTAGCTGTTTGTTTCGGTAAGAAAGTTACTACCCTCAAAAGTATCAACCAATTCTTTGAGTACATTTTTGTTTTGTTTCCTTGCAGTAGATATGAATCCTTCGATGCGTGCATATATTTCAGCCCCGGT
>JAIOZV010000107.1 GCA_021740425.1 Bacteroidales bacterium
GGTGTCCTTTTCTAATTGATCAATAAATTTTTCATATTTCGGGATCGCATTATCAGGCTTGGCTGCCTTGATGTATGAGGGTCTGTTTCCTTTTTTGGTGCTTGCATGAAGCGTAAACTGGCTGATGAGCAAAATCTCACCATTAACATCAACAATCGATTTATTCATCACTCCGTCATCATCATCAAAAATACGTAAACGCGAAACTTTACCACTTAGCCAGGATATATCCTCATCATTGTCTTCGTCCTCAATGCCAAGTAGAATAAGCAAACCCTGCCCGATAATACCTTTAATTTGATTGTCGATTTCGACGGATGCCTGAGATACTCTTTGAATTACTGCTTTCATTATTTGGTTTGGATTATTTTAAACACAAAGTTACTAATTATTAAATTTGCATAAAATCTATTCATTATGACAAAACTAAGCGTAAACATCAACAAGATTGCCACATTGCGCAACGCCAGAGGAGGAAACATACCCGACGTGGTAAAAGCTGCACTCGATTGTGAAAGATTCGGCGCTCAGGGCATTACGGTTCACCCACGCCCCGACGAACGCCATATTCGCTACCAGGATGTGTACGACCTGAAACCGGTTTTAAGCACCGAGTTCAACATCGAAGGATATCCCAACCGCAGATTCATCGAGCTGGTAACAAAAGTAAAACCGGCACAGGTAACTTTGGTTCCTGACCCCCCGCATGTGCTCACTTCAAATGCAGGATGGGATACTGTGAAACATAAAAATATGCTCCGCGATATTATTAAAGAGTTTCATGCCCATGATATCCGCACATCGATATTTATAGAAACTGATGTAAAAATGATCGAAAATGCCAAAGATACAGGCACCGACCGGGTTGAGCTTTACACCGAAAGCTATGCAAGCCAATATCCGCTTTCGCCAGATAAAGCCATCCGGGCTTTTGCAGAGGCAGCCACTGTTGCGGGCAAGGTTGGACTTGGTTTAAATGCCGGACATGACCTTAGCCTTGAAAATCTGAAATATTTTTCCGAACACATCCCTGGGCTTCTCGAAGTTTCAATCGGCCATGCGCTTATCGCCGACGCCTTGTATTTTGGCCTTGAAAACACCATCCAATTGTATCTTCGGCAGTTGAGGATTGCTGATAAATAATTTCATTGCTGCGGTTTTGTTGGTTTTGTTTATATTTACACACATTTTTCCAGTTCATGATAATATAAAAATAACCATGAAAACATAATGAACCTGTTATCATTTTTTTCCTTTTTGGTATTCTTTATTTATCTTATTGTTGGTGTGTATTTAGTGTTTTCCAAACTTAAAAGCGCACTGCATCTGTCTTTTTTATTTCTTTCGCTTTCGTTAGCTGTTTACGCTTTGGGTTTTACCTTTTTTTACATTGCTCCTGACAAGGAATTTGCCATGTTCTGGTATAAATTTTCTTCGACAGGTCTGGCATTGTTTCCTGCTCTGGGACTCAATTTTGCATTAATCCTCACCAAAACAGGCAGTCGTTTTCCAGCCATAATCTATAAGCCTTTGTTGTTCCTTCCCGGATTGGTTTTTATTTTGCAATCAGTATTCAGTGAGGGCAATGCCGAAAGTTATACCGAAAAATCAGGTTTTTGGAAATTCATTCCTGATTTTTCATCACTTTGGTTATGGTTGTTTCTCATTTATCTTACAGGCTGTTTTTTAGCTTCGGTTATTGTGATCAGGCAGTGGAGAACCCAAATATCTATAAACAAGGAGCGCATTCAATCCATGTATATTTTATGGGCCATGATCATTGCATACATTTTTATTTTTGTAAGCAAATATTTTTTGCCGTGGGCGGGCTTGCATCACATTCCCGAATTTGCCCATTTCACCGTCACAATATTCATCTTCATTACAGGATACGCAATAATTAAATACCGGCATGTTGAAATATCCACTGAATTTGCTTCGGAATGGATACTTTGCGAAACCCGCGAAATGGTATTTTTTACTGATAAAAATTTAATCATTAAAAAATGTAACCCCGCATGTATGATGAAATTGGGTTATGATTCCCTGACACTATACAATAAAGCAATACACGAAATCAGCGATCTCAACAATAATCCTGAATTTATTACCAAATTGCAAACCTCATCAGAAAACATTTCTTTTAATACAAATTTCATAATTAAAAACAGAGAAATACTTCCTGCTGCCATGATTTGCAAAGCTGTATCTGACCGCTGGGGCGACCTGACCGGTTACATTTTTATTGCAAAGGATAAAAGGCAGGAACTGCAACTGGAACGCGAGACTGAGGAAAATAAGGATCTCAGATATGAATTAAATAAAGCCAGGGAAAAAGCAGATGAATCCGATCGCTTGAAATCCACATTTTTATCCAATGTTTCACATGAATTGCGTACGCCGCTCAACGGTATTCTTGGATTTACCGAAATTTTGAAACTGGAATTGGAAAACTCGCCACTTCAGGAACTCACCGAGCATATCGACAGAAGCGGAAACAGGCTTATGGGGACACTCAATGCCATCATCGACTTATCATTGATCGAAACCAATAAGAATGAAATCGATAAACAACCTGTGAATGTTGCTGATTTGGTTATGCATAAATCAAAGCTCTATGCCCAATATGCCGAATCAAAGAACCTGTATCTCGAAATTGACATTTCAGAAAATCAAATCATGTCGAGAACCGATGAAAGATTACTGGGCCAGGTTATTAACAATTTACTCGACAATGCCATAAAATACACCGAGAAAGGCGGGATAACCATTTCGTGCGGGCAAATATCTTCGGGAAACAGAAGTTGGTTGCTGATCAAGGTAAAAGATACGGGCATTGGGATTGAACCCGGGGATTATGGGAAAATATTTGAGCGGTTCAGGCAAAGCAGCGAAGGGCAAAACCGCGCCTACGAAGGCATGGGGATTGGCCTGAGTATATGTAAATATTTTGTGGAGTTGCTCGATGGGGAAATCTGGGTGGAAAGCAAACCCGGGAAAGGTTCGGAATTTTATGTAAAAATGCCTGCATACTTTGCCGAAACAAACAAAGCGGAACAAAGTGTTCATGAAGAAATTCCCACATTTCGGAAAGATAAAACAGATTTCACTTTTCAAGGAAAAAAGCCCTGCGTTTTGATTGTAGAGGATGACCAATCCAACAGGGAATACATGAAATATACCTTGTCCGAGTTTTTTGATGTTGATATTTCCACAAGTGGTGTAAGAGCGCTCGAAATGGTTCAAAAAAACAAATACAATCTCATTTTCATGGATGTAAACCTCGACAAAGACATGAGCGGTGTGGAGGCAATGAAAAAAATAAAAACCTTAGAAAACAGTGCGGATATTGTGATTGCAGCAGTTACTGCCAATGTGCTTAAAAATGCAAGAGAACATTTGCTTAAAAGCGGATTTACGCACTACCTTGCCAAGCCTTTTTCAAGAGAAAATTTACTGAACCTGTCAAAAGAAATGCTTGATTACAAAAGCCATTCAGATTACCAGAGCAGGTGAAAAAAAATTATAAAACATTTCCCATGCCGTAGATTTTCAATCGCTCTTTGGTTTTAAATATCCTGTGGCTGTCGAGCGAAATCTTGTACTTCGACACAGCCTGGCGGGTGAGTTTGTGCTTGAATAAAACATCAGACATCCAGGCCGGAAAACTCCCCGAAAATTTAAGTTCCAACACAAAGTCGTTGTGAAAACTTACTTCCAGGCCATTATTTAAAAACAGTTGGTTTACTTTTGGGAAAAGCAGGGAGCGGATATTTTTATCGATACTCACCCGAAAATTAGGGTCAAACTTCGAAAAAAAGGCCTCCCTTTCATAAACTACCGACACTACCGGCCTTAGATTTTTTCGTTTATAATGATATAAAAATCTGCTTGCCTCGTCGTGTACTTCGGGTATTGAACTATCAATAACATATTTTTCCACATCTCCAGTGCGAAGCAGCAACTCCAAATCATTCCAATACACCTTACTCCGGTTTTTGTCGATAAAGTCGATCTCTTTTCTTTTTACTTCCAGAAACACCCTGGGGTTTCTATCCGGATAATCCTCCAGGTTATTGTATCCGCGCACCCTGATCTTTTTCCGGGTTTTAATTCCGTGACGTTTTTCCCAATAATAATCGAAACTGATGTTGTCGAAATAAATGCTTCTTACGGTGTATTGATGCCGCCAGGTATGTTCGGGGGAGTTAGGGTCGGTATTGAGAAATGCGGCAATGGCTTTGCGTAAATCATCCAGCCGTTCGTTGGGAACCAAATATTTAAATTCATTTCGCATGGATGGCCTCAACTTTTAAAAAACCTGAACCATTTGGCCACATAATCGCGAAGCAATATTTTGTTGCCGGCCAATTTACCTTTAAAAACTACTCCGGGCAGCAATATTGTGCCCTCGCTTCCTACAATGGCAGTTACAATAAATGTTTGTTTACCCCCTGTAACGTTGATATGGTTACTGATGTGAACCACCTCAGAATCAAACGCGAGGTTCTGACCATAAACAGTACATTCGGCTCTTTGCCCGTTAAAAATCCTGCTGCGATCTTTAAGGCCTACCGGCATTTTTATAATCAACTCATCCATCGATTCGATGACCATTAAAGTATCTGAAGCAAAAGAATTTCTAAAAATCCCTGTAATGGGCGATATGATTGTTTGCATTTCACGTTTTCCCTCAAGGTCGTTTATTTCACTTTCAATTTTCGCTATTTCAGCCTTTATCAATTCTATACTTTCCGGTTTTTCTCCACTTATGAGAGCCTGCAACTCAGCTTCCTTTATTCCCACTTCAACCTGCTTAAGCTCAGCGATGCGCTTCTCATTCTCGATTTCCTGCGCTGTAATTACTTTCTGATCAAATAAATCCTTTTGGCGATTGTAGGTCAACCACTGGCTTGTTGCATCAATGCGGGCATATTCCAGTTGTTTTTCGGCAAGGGCAATCACTTCTTTCTTATCACCGCTAATGTAGGTTTTCAAAAGTGCATTCTGCACCTCAAGCTGTTTTTTTGCTGCGTTGAGCAACATATTGGTTTCGTTGGAAAAAATTATTCCTATGGTATCCCCTTTTTCGATGATCGACTGCTTTAAAATTTCGGGCTTGATTTCAAATCTCACATCATCGCCACGTGAAAATTCGCGGCTCTCATAAACGTTACTAACGCCCGCCACAAGATCGATCTGGGTATTCATCATCTGGCCATTGGTACCTGCAAAAAGTATCCATTTTTTTGCAGGATACACTTTGCCGGAAATCGCAATGTTGGATGGAACATAAATCGGGACGAAGTAAATAAAGAAGAAAACTGAAATTAGCAGAAGCCAAAATAGGTTTTTGGAAATTAAATCTGTGAGGCGGGAAAAATCCATGAATCAACTAGCTCGTTTTAGTTCAAATAGTTAAAAATGACAATAATAGACAAATGTAACAAAATCGTTTAAAAAGTCTAAACTAAATTTTATTGTCTTTCTGAATTTTGAAAGATCTGATGGTTTAGTTTTTTTTTAGTCGAATCCATTTCCAAAGCCGTAAGAAATCCAAAAACTAGCGTATCATCCAACGGGAACACGTCATTTTGCAACAAATATGCTCTTCCGAAAAAACATGAATTACCCCAAAAAACAAACTTTTCAAAAGTTTTGGTAAGCGCGATTAATGGCATTATTTTGCCATCAACAAGCCATTTTGGCTGCCACATCCTGCATATTCCATTTGCAGGGTAACATGATTGATGTTAAATTCATGATTTAAAATCTCTTCAATTTTACTTCGGATTTCATCGGTTTCGCTGATTCGTAAATCTTTTTGAGTGTTAACGTGTGCCTCAAAAAACAGGGACGTGTCGTTGAGCCGCCAAATATGCACATGATGAATATCCTTTACCTGTTCAATTTTTTGCAGCCTTTCGATAATTTCCTGCAAATTAATTTCAGGAGGTGTGCCCTGCATTAAAATGCCGAAAGTTTCTGCCAATACGTGCCAGGTATGAATAATGATGTAAACCCCAATAATCACGGTAATCAGAGGGTCGATCCAATAAATTTCGTACATCAACATAAATACTCCTCCAATAATTACTGCCACCGAAGATAAGGTGTCGCCAAGCAAATGGAGATAGGCAGCTTTAACATTCAGGTTTTCACTCCGGTCATTCTTTAAAAGAAATACGGATGCCAGATTGCCAAACAATCCGATCATGGCCACAACAAGCATCACCAAACCTTTTACCGGCTGCGGATTAAGAAAGCGTTGGTAAGCTTCGATAAAAAGAAAAATGCAAATGGAAATGAGCACCAGTGCATTGAAAAATGCAGCCAGAATTTCGATGCGCTTATAACCAAAAGTGTTTTTTTCGTTGGCTTTTCGCTTACTTAGTTTGCTGGCAATGTAAGCAAGTAAAATTGCCGTTGTATCACCCAGATTGTGCATGGCATCGGAGATGAGAGCCAGGCTGTTTGAAATTAACCCGCCAATAATCTGGGCAATTGTTATAGTAAGGTTGAGGAAGGTAACTGTCAGTAATCTCCTGCTTTTAAATTCTCCGTTGTGCCGATGGTTATGCTTGTGATGGTTATGATTCATAATTGCTTACAAAACTATGCAATTGGTTTTTGATTCCATAGCATTTTTTTAAAGCAGAAAAACTACCTGAATTTTTTACCCGGATGACACATTCCCTTCTGGCTTTCCAACCTCCGCTGGCAGGCGAATTTCGAACCTTCAAAACCATTTCAATCATCGTATGTTCATTCTCTTTGTTATTTTTGCACAAAGATTTTTAACTATGAGAAATACATTTATTACAGCGCTTTTCAGCGCAATAGCCTTTTTTACTTTTGCACAAAGCCATACTGTGGTCAACCATCGCATTCTGGCAAAAGTCAATCCGGAAACTTCAGAAATTTTTGTAACTGATACCATAACTTTCATTGGTGAGCCGCTCACAACCTTTATGCTCAACGCAGCACTCATGCCCCTTGGTGACAGCAAAGATTTTAAACTGGAAAAAGAAAAAGAAAAATCCAAAGATGTAGGGATGGATCGCGATGATGCAGGTGGTGGAAGCACGCTGGACATTAACAACTGGAAAATTAAAACTAAATCGGGAAAGGTGGTGATCAGCTATAGCGGTATCATTCAATCGGCCATCGAACAAAGCGAAGAAAACTACCAGCGTGGTTTTGCTGAATCACCAGGAATCATCAGCGAACAAGGTGTTTATCTTGCAGGTTCAACATGGTGGGTTCCCATTTTTAACAACAGCACCATGACCTTCACCCTGACCACCGAAATGCCTGATGGTTGGAAAAATGTAAGCCAGGGGAAGCGCATTTTTGAAGAAACCAGACCGGGGAAGCACACCGACATCTGGGTTTGTGATCATCCACAGGAAGAAATTTTTCTGGTTGCCGCTAAATTTCACGAATATTCGCACACCATGAACAGCGGCGTTGAGGCTATGGCTTTTTTACGCACACCCGACGAAGGGCTGGCAGCAAAATACCTGGAAGTTACAGAACAGTACATGGAAATGTATGTGGACATAATCGGCGAATACCCATACTCCAAATTTGCACTGGTTGAAAATTTCTGGGAAACCGGTTATGGCATGCCCTCATTTACACTGCTTGGCGAAAAAATCATCAGGTTTCCTTTCATCCTTCATTCGTCATACCCCCACGAACTGCTTCACAATTGGTGGGGAAACAGCGTGTATGTTGATTTTGAAACAGGCAATTGGTGCGAAGGAATAACCGCTTATCTTGCCGATCATCTGATAAAAGAAGGCAGGGGTGCGGGTGAAGAATACAGGAGGGAGACCCTGCAAAAATTCAGCAACTTTGTTACACCCGAAAACGATTTTCCACTTAGTGAATTCAGATCAAGATATGATGGAGCCAGCGAATCGATTGGCTATGGAAAATCATTGATGATGTGGCACATGCTTCGCCGTAAAATTGGTGATGAAAATTTTCTGGCCGGTTTGAAGCTTTTTTATGAAAATTATAAATACAAAGTTGCCTCCTTCAGCGATATGCAACAAGCCTTCGAGGAAGCAGGCAGCACCGATCTTGCTGCGTTTTTTAATGAGTGGGTCAACAGGAAAGGGGCTCCCGAAATTTCTATTTCAGACGTAAAAAGAGAGATGTCGGGAGGTATCAACCGTGTGATCCTTACACTTGAACAGCGGCAGAATGACGAACCTTTCAACATTGATGTGCCGGTGAATATCGCCACAGAAAATGGCGTGGCCACTTTCATCTTTAACATGAAAAGAAGACAACAGGAATTTCAGATTTCTCTGGATGGCAAACCGCTGCAATTGATTGTTGATCCGCAATACGACGTTTTTAGAATTTTGGATCCCTCAGAGGTTCCCCCTACCCTCTCAAAAATATGGGGAAGCGTAAACAACATCATGCTACTTCCTGCCAAAGCAAACAAAAACCAAATTGCCATTTATGAAAAGTTTGCAGATGCCTGGAAAAATGCAGATGGTGATATTTACGAAGTGATATTTGATAGTGATCTTCAGGAACTCCCGCAGGATAAAACGGTATGGATACTGGGCTATGAAAACAAATTTGCAGCAAGTTTTAACAAGCAGCTCAAGGATTACAATTCAGGGTTTTCTGCTGATTCGATAAAACTCAATAAAAATTATTACGAAAAATCAGGAAAAAGTGTGGTACTCACATTGGCAAAACCTGAAAACATCAATGAACAAAATGTTTTTATTGCTTTCGATAATGAGGCTCCCATTGGCGGACTGATTCGCAAGCTTCCCCACTACGGGAAATACAGCTTTCTGGCCTTTAGCGGCGATGAGCCCACCAACATCGACAAAGGGCAATGGCCGGTTACCAAATCACCTTTGGTGAAAACCTTCGATGAAAAGGCGCAAATTCCAAATATGATTCTCAAACGCGAGGCTTTGGGAATCCTTAAACCGGTTTTCTCTGAAAGCAGAATGATGGCTGTGGTAAAACATTTGGCTTCGGAAGAGATGAAAGGTCGTGGTATTGGAACCCCCGAACTGGATGAAGCGGCCAAATATATCGCTGATCAGTTTGAAGCTGCCGGCCTGCAACCCGTTGGCAAGGATTATTTCCAAAAGTTCTCTCATGCTTTTCACGGAAAAGGCATGCTGGAGCTCACCAACGTCATTGGAATGATACCGGGCACCGATCCAAAACTCAAAGATGAACCTGTGGTAATTTCAGCGCACTACGACCATCTTGGCCTGGGATGGCCCGATGTACATAAAGGCGATGAGGGAAAAATACACTACGGTGCCGACGACAATGCCAGTGGTGTGGCCACAATGATCGAACTCGCCTATTCATTGGGCAATACCCTAAAGCCGGCCCGAACAGTGGTTTTCCTGGCTTGTACCGCCGAAGAAGCCGGACTGATCGGCTCAAAATATTTTGTGGAGCATAGCACGGATTTTTTCGAGGGGAAGATTTTTGCCAACTTAAATATCGATACCGATGGCAGCCTTTTCGATACCAAACTTTTGGTGCTTAACGGAAATACAGCAAAAGAGTGGAAATTCATTTTCATGGGCACCGATTATACCACAGGGGTTTTGTCGGAGGTAATCGACAAACCTCTGGATGCCAGCGACCAGGTTTCCTTTATCGAAAAAGGCATTCCGGCAGTGCAGCTTTTCACCGGCCCCACCGGAAATTACCACCGCCCCACCGACACCTGGGAAAAAATCGACAGCAAAGGCCTGGTAAAAGTCACCACCGTGGCCAAAGAAGTGGTAGAATATCTGGCCAACAGAGAAGACCCGATGAACTTTACCGGCGAAGGGGCAATGACACCAAAACCAGGTGAAACCCCGGGCGAAACACGCAAGGCAAGCACAGGCTCCATCCCCGATTTCGCATATCAGGGCGATGGTGTAAAAATTGGAAGCGTAAGCCCGGGATCAGCGGGCGAAAAAGCAGGACTCCTCGCTGGCGACATCATCAGGCAACTGGATGGTGTAAAACTCACCGGACTGCGACAGTACTCCGATTTACTCAAAAAATACCAGCCCGGCGATGTGGTGAAACTTGTGGTGGATCGCGCCGGTGAAATAAAGGAAATTTCACTGGAGTTGGGCGAAAGGTAAACTGAACGCTGCTTTCACCAAACTTTGGAGAAAGAATGATCTAATCTTTAGCGAACTTTGTGTTTATATTTTACCACAAGGGCAAGCGCAAGGTATCCAATGATAAAATCAATAAATCCTGACCTGCTTGATGTAGATTTTCCGGTTGGAAACTTCCGAATCAACCTTAAATTCGATGTCAACGGCGAAAGCCTCATATTCGCAATTGCAGTTGTTGGGAATGTTATCGTAATAATGGTGCTTGATAATGGTGCAGTAATCGGCCAGTTCATACAATTCCTCATCCGTTAAAACCGGCTGACCCTGAAGTTCGGGAATATTGGAATGGGTAAGGTATTCGATGGAGTAGCCATTTTGTTCGAGATCAATGGTGTAGGTTAAAATCTGATCGTGTAGAATGCCGGGTTCGGGATACACAATACTGTATTCTTTATATTGGGTGTTGATGGTGTAAGCATGATTGTTGTTGTACAGATTTTTGGTGACCACCACCCCGTTGGCATCTTCGTCGGGAAACGACCGGTGTACCAGAACGCCCATGGCCACAGAATGGTGATCGATTTTAAAATATTCCCTTTCATCAAAAGCCCTGATATTCCATAGGCTGGCCCACACTTTCCTGATTGCCTTTGCAATGGTTTTGGATGATGACCCTTTTTTGGCTGAATAGGAATCGTACAAACCCGCTCCGTTAAAACCTTCGAGATCTTCGGCGTTGGTTGAGGAACGAAACCTGAATGCATCAAAGAGATTAAAATGCCCGATCCTGTTTTCCACCATATTGATCAATGTTTCATCCAAAGGCGACTGAATGATAAGATTGCGCAGAGCAGCCAGTTTTTCAATGCGGTATTCCAGATTTGTGTAAAGCATTTCATCCGAAAGAAGCTGATCGATAAGCGTATCGATGCCATAATTCTGGATGTGCTGCTGATAATAATAAAAGGGGATGGCAAAATAGTTTTCCGGCACAGGAATATTTCCGAGATTCACCAGTTCGGCAAAATTGGCTGCTTTTCCACCAATGGTTTTCACGGAATAAAAATCCTCGTTGCTCAGTTCCAACAATCCTGAAGTTTCAACATCCTTTTCCAGAATCACGGGTGTATGTGGTTCATGAGCCTCCCAAAAAGCGTTAGCCTCGGCAGCTCCTGCATTTCGCAGGGTAAATGAATTTGCCTCAACCTTCAGGTAAACCAGCGCTCCCAGCAGGGAGTCAATTTGCGGATTCGTCCAGCCGTCTTTTAAAGCCATATTGGGAGTTTGCCGGTTGTGACTCAAAATATTGATGTGGCTCAGTGCTGTTTGAAACTCGGTGGTGATAATCCCCGAAACCACGGAAAGATCGTTGGGGATGCCATTCAGAACAGGAATATCATGACGACCCAGATATTCTGTAGCCAGATTTTCGATCTCCACCTTACGCAGATAACCATAATTTTCTTCAAGATTCAGGGGCTGGTAATTTTGGCCGTTGTAAAGCTCCCCAGAGGTAATCATGGGTATTTCAGGACAATCTTCCCATCGCAGGTTGTTTGGATAAAAGTACAGTTGATCTCCCAAATAAGATGTTTCCATAACTTTGTTATAGGTTTGGGTGATGCCCTGGCATGTAATCAAATCCAGCGAAGCAAACATAAACACATATTTATCGATCTGGGTGTGGTAATTGATGGTGAACAAATGCAAAAACCGGCTGCTGTGGGTTCCGTATTGAGAATAAAAAAAATTCACTGCCCCTTTATCATAGCCTAAAACATCCTCAGCAAAACTATAATGGCTCGGATATTTTTTAACGTTGGTGTAATAAATCTCATCAACGGTAAAATCGTAGAGCACTTTTATGGATTGCACTTCCCCGTAATTGGTCACCGGCGGACTGCTGTGCAGCATATAAAAAGCATCATAGTTTAGGAGTTCATTAAAATAACCAAGATCCTCATAGGTTTCCTTTAAAAGGCCAATGGATAAGTTTTTTCCGGGCTCGCCGAGAGCAATAGTCCGGGGTGAATATCCCGGTGCTGAAAACACCAGACTGCTGTCGTATAAAGGCACAGATTCGGATAACTTTTTAGCTTTAACAAGCTGAAAGTTTTGCCCGTTGGAGAGCAGCATGAAATTTATATTTTGATCAGAATTTTGAACTGTTAAGAGATAATACCCAGTGTTTGGGACAGATAATTTCATATTGCCCGAACTTCCTGCACTTTGCGAAAACAGCAGCCGGCCATCCATTGAAAACAAAGAAACCAACACTTCATTTTTCAAATTCCAAAAAAGGGAGTTGTTACAGAAAGTATAGCCGGGAGAACCCGATTCAAACCCTGTGTAAGCTGTATTTAACAGGATGGAAAAATAGCCTGAATTATCGGTTTGTGCCAAAAACCCCGTTGGTAGGGAGCTTACTTTTACTCCTGAAATATTTGCCTGTGTTCCCAAGTCGAAAACTACGCCTTCATATTTTTCCTGGCCATAAGCCGGGCTGATCAATAAAAACAGGCTGCCAAACCAAAAGTAAATTAAGAGGAAATTAGATTTCATGCACAAATGTAATGGTTTTAGAAGAGAAGATATGAAATGAAAAATAATTTAGCCTGCACTTTTTTATGTTTTCGTAAATAAAAAAAGAGCCCCTGAAGGCTCTTAAAATGAAATGTATTTGGATAGTATTTTGGGTTTATTGTATGATGATCTTTTTGATAATGTCATACAATCCCTGCACAATTTGAAGGAAAAAGGTTCCGCTTTCCTGATTCGAAATGTCAATCTCCTTACTGTATTCGCCCTGGAAATCTTTGAGGGTTTCGGTGTAAACCACATTGCCGTTGATGTCATAAATATTAATGGTTATTTTTTTCTTTTCCTTCAGTGTAAAACTCAGGTTAAATTTCCCATTACTGGGGTTGGGTGAGAATTTCATATTTTCGACAAGCAATTCCCGATCTTTTGTTTTAACGCCGGCGCTTTTCAAATCTTCCTTATCTTTTGCGCTGGCTGGCTGAAATTCATATTTTGCACCGTCAGGCATAAAAACTTCTTTATCGTCAGAAATCCAAATGGTTTGTCCGCTATCCTTTTTAATAACCTTTACTTTAACTTGCTTTGGTGTATTTTCGTCACCGGATTCAAACATATAATCTCTGCCTTCAAGCTCATGCACCTCACCATCTTCGTCGACCCAAACAGTCATATTTCCATTTTTATTTATCACCTTAACTTTCATTTTTCTGGCGGAATCTCCATCCGAAACAAATTCAAAGTTATCGGCATCCAGCTCATGCACTTCCCCGTCATCGCCAACCCAGATGGTGTTTGCGCCTTTTACCTTCATCACTTTCATTCCGGAGTTCTTCTTCCCGCCAAGGTCTGAGTCTTCATCCGAAATAATATATTCGATGGTTTGCTCCAAATCGTCGCCACCTTTTGTGCTTTTGATAATGATTTTTGAGTTTCCGTCCTCAATAATTGTATCACCGCTCCATAAGGTTTTACCTGCATCCTTCCCCAATTTTATTACCTTAATTTTACCATCATCATCAATTTTTACCTCCTCGCCATCACTATAGATAATTATTTTCCCATCATCCGAATCAATGTTCATGTGTTTAAAATGGGTCTTCATCATCGAGTCGCTATTAAAGTTTAGCTGTTTAACAAACACCCTGATCAGGCTGTCGCCATCCGACAGTTCGTTTTCAAAGTTGTAGGTGAAAGCATTCATCCGTTTCTCCATGCCTTCCATCGCCTCTTCCATATCTGAGGTGATGAACATCATGGTTCTGCCACTGTCGAGGGTTTCAACATTCACAGTAATTTCTTTTAAAAGGGAGTCCATATTCACAAACCTGAAATTATCGCTGTCGAAATCAACAGCAAAATTCATGCTAT
>JAIOZV010000108.1 GCA_021740425.1 Bacteroidales bacterium
ATGATTTATCACAAATAAATCATGTTAAATTATTGAAATACAATTCTATAAATACCTGCATTTTTAAAGTTTTTGTCCGGGTTATAAAAAAACATGAAATCTATCCACTGGCAACTACCCGATTTTCTGGTTGACCCAATGTATTTCTTCAACTTAAATTGCAGTAGTACAAATTATCAAAACCAATTCCTTAACCCGTTTTCAATCCACTCATATTGCCAGATTTTAAACAATGTTTCATCACCGGAAATAGTTCCTGATTTCTCCAAGAAGATTTGCTCTACATCTGCCCGGCATAAATCATTTATCACCATAGGTGCTGACGAATCAGCTCTTGTAACTTTATATGTTTTATCATTCAAATATAATTTTTCTGAATTTAACAGTTGCGAATGATCATTGTCAGACAAAAGCACACCTGCATAGGCCAAACTATCACGTGAATATTTTCTCAGAAAACCATTTTCTGTAAGATAATCGCCTTCGCCGGTAAATTTGCCTGCCACCATTTTCCGGTATCCTGCTTTTTGGAATCTGAATTTGTAGTCGAAGGCACAGTAGTTTACCCCCAAATCCAGCTCTAAATTTTTAGCATGATTCAGAATTTCAAGTGCTGCAATTTCAGATTCAAGAACAACCGGACGTTCAGAAGGAACATAGGTATAATTCCGTTTGAGCAGTTTAGGGGCGTTGTAAGTAGTTAACCTGAGCTGGTGAAGATTAAGATTCGTAACTCCCGCCTTTACCATTTCGGGCAACAGCGACATTAACAATTTCTTTTCCTCGGGGATAGCAGGTATTTCAATGGTAATATTCCTAATCAAATTTTTAGCGGAAAGTATTTTATCAAGCCTGTATGCAGTGGCTCCAATATCGAAGCGAATTTCGTTGAGGCCGGCATCAGCAAGCATTTGGTATTTTTCCTTGTCGCCAACAATACCATTGGTATAAAGCCAGGTATAAATATCAGGGTCGCATTTTTTTCGAACACTCAACAGGTAATCCAAAGTACGCTGGAAAAATAGTAATGGTTCGCCGCCACTAAAACTCACTCCCTTAAAGTTAAAAAAGTTAACATAATCAGCATAGGCTTCGGGGGTATCAAATGTTAGTTGTTGTGATGTAGGTGTGGTATCCCGATTTTGTGCAGCAGGACAATAAAAACAGGCACCATTGCACTTTCCGGTAATGAAAAGACAACTCCAAAGCCCTTTGCCACACAACTCGCACCCTTTCGATATTTGATAATGAAAAGGTTTTGTTTTTTTAAAGAGCCAGCTATTCCCGACTTTTTCGAGCAATTGCCCCCTCTGATCGATTAGCTCAGCATGCACATAGGGATTGATCCAATTAACTTGTGGGTACATTTGAAAAATGGATTTGTTATTATTAACAAGCCCGTTGAGGTAAGCGTAATATGCTTCCATTAACAAACATTTAAAAATGAAACAAAACGGTAGAAAAGCGAAGAAACAATGATGTAAAATGCGGGAGAATAGTTTTTAGAGCTCAGAGAAAATGTACAGGAACATCAGCAGGGCGCCAATTTCCTTGGGGCATTTTGCCGGTCGGATATTTTCAATCAGTTGATCCATTAGATTGGCAAAATTAGCTAATTATTGATCTGATGAAATAAAATTCTATATAACAAAACAACCTGCTTTTTATCCAATCATGGCCACTCGTCCATTCCACTTCATCATCATCACCTGGTTCCCCTACCCCAGCTTCCCCCTCTACTTTAAACCCGCTCTAAATTATTAAATACCAAAGATTGAGGCCTTGCGGTGAAAAAGAAGTTAATATTTTTGCAGACTTATTTTGTAAAACGATTCACACAAAAGCTGAATAAAAAGACTAAAGTTATGGGAAAAAGAACAATTGTTGCGATGCCCGGTGATGGCATCGGAAAAGTAGTATTGGACGAAACCATTCGTGTGCTGGATGCCGCCGGCTTTGAAGCCGAATTTGTAAACGGTGATATTGGATGGGAATTCTGGTGTAACGAGGGAAATCCTTTGCCCGAACGCACCATCAATTTATTGAAAGAACATAAAATCGGACTCTTTGGCGCCATTACTTCCAAGCCTAAAGATGCAGCATTTGAAGAACTTAAACCTGAGCTCAAAGAAAAAGGATTGGTTTATGCCAGTCCGATCGTAGGACTGCGTCAGCACTTTGGCCTGGACATTTGCTTACGCCCTTGTCGCACCTACAAAGGCAACCCGCTAAACTTCATCCGTCGCGGGATTGGTGATACCATCGAAGAGCCCGAAGTAGATGTTGCCATTTTCCGCCAAAACACCGAAGGATTGTATGGTGGTGTGGAATGGAGCGACCCACCACAACAGGTTTACGATGCTCTGATGACTCATCCCAAATTTGCTAAGAATTTCGGACACCATCCAAAAAATGAGATTTCGGTTTCAACCCGAATTTTCACTAAAAAACATACCGAACGCATTCTACGTGCTGCTTTTGAACATGCCAATAAATATGGTTACAAATCAGTAACATTGTGCGAAAAACCCAACGTTATCCGCGAAACTTCGGGAATGATGTATAAAATGGCCCAACAAATCCAAAAGGCAGATTATCCGCATATCGAACTGTGGAACACCAACATAGATGCACAAATGATGTGGCTCACCAAAAATCCTGAAAATTATGGTGTAATCGTAGCCGGAAATATGTTTGGCGATATTGTATCTGATGGATTTGCAGGATTGATTGGCGGGCTTGGTTTTGCCTGCTCTGCACAAATCAACCCCGATACCGGAATTGGTGTTTTTGAGCCAACCCACGGTTCAGCGCCCAAATATGCCGACTATCCTGTGTCGATAGTCAACCCTATTGCAATGGTAGAATCTGCCTGCATGATGCTCGATTTCATTGATGAAAATGATCTGGCATCAAAAATCAGGAAGGCCGTTGCAGATGTTGTAGCTGAAGGCAAAGTGCGTACCTACGATATGATGAAGATGTCAGGACGCCCGGATGTCGTTGAAAAAGGAGCTGCTTCAACCAAACAAATGGCTGATGCCATTATAGCTAAATTATAGTAAATAATTTGACAAACCTGGCAGATTCCTGAAGGGCTCGGAACATTGGTTTTAACAAGACATTGCTCTGTTGCTAAAAAAATATAATCTGCCGGGTTTTCTATAAAAAAACAACACAATGAATAAAGAAGTATCAGAACTCTGGCCTGAACTGGCCTGGATCGAAAATAATGACCTGCGCGAAAAAACCGCCAAAACCTGGGAACTTGCTTTGCAGAGAAGTGTGCTCACAGGCGATGACCTGAAACGCATTCCCTTTACCCTCCTTTGCGGCCCCGACCTTAAAGTTACTTTTATGGATCATAAGCGATCCGTGGTGCACATCGCAAAAGATGCCGGCAATACCATCAACAGCATGTACAATGGCGAATTAACAGTAGATATGGACGTGTTGATTTCAGGAGCCATACTTGCTGATGTTGGCAAACTGCTGGAATATGAGCTCGATGAAAACGGGAAAGCCGTTCAGGGAACCTATGGAAAATATCTGCGCCATCCCTTTTCGGGTGTATCATTAGCCGAAGAATGCGGCTGCCCTCCCGAAGTGTGCCACATCATTGCCACACACGCAGGCGAAGGCAACATGGTAAAACGCACCACCGAAGCCTATTGTGTGCATCATGCAGATTTTATGACCTTTCTCCCTTTTAAGGAAAGGCTGAAGGTTTAATACTCCGGACACTGGAATATTTTCAACCTGATTGGTTTAAATGTTCTCCAGATCACGCACACTTCTGAAAAGTCAGGCCAGTTTTCATCTTTTCTTACATTCACCGGCATGAGCAAACTAAAAAAAGCCACAGGCTTTTCCCATACTTCACTTTGCAAAGCCCTGAATTGAAAGCATGATATCACCTTCTTTCTCATGATTTAATAAGCGGAATAAGTTTTCAATATTCCTTTCCTTCAGTTGCTAATCAATGTTTTTGAGTCGCATTTTAAAGCAAATAATTAAACGGCCAGGGATCCCAATCCCGGGCGTTTTTTTTTGAATTAAAATTTCATTTAATAAAAATTTTTAACAAAAAATCTATCCCTTCAAACATTAAATCATTATTAATACTACTTTCGTTGGTAAAAAAATGATCGAATAAAAATGTTTATCTTGAAATTCAATTATTTCCTGGTGTTCCTGCAAAGTGTACTGTTTTCATGCAGCACAATTTTGGGTCAGGAAACATCAAATCCCATCAACATTCAACAACGAATCACCAACTTATCAGAAGAAGAAAAGTTAAGCAATATGCTCGGGCTTGCTGATCAATTGGTGCAGGCCTATCCTGACAGCAGTCTGTTTATATCGGCGCAAGTATTGAAACTGGCCGACAGCATCCGGAATACTGAGCTTGCTGCACGGGCTCACTATACCATAGGAATGGCAAGCTATTTTAAAAAACAATTTGAAGAGGCCTGTCAAGAGTTTTCTAAATCACTGGAATATGCTAAAAGAAAAGGTGATCATGAATTTTCTGTAAAAATTATGATCGGATTAGCTGAAATTAAATACGAAAAATTGCAGTACGACAGTGCTAAAATAATGCTCGAAGCAGCAAAGGCAATAGCAGTGAAGCACAATTACGAAGCTCCGTTATCGAATATTTACAACAACCTGGCTAAAATTTCAGGCAACCAGGGAAACCGTACTGAAGCCATTGAGGGATATTTAAAAGCAGCGGAACTTTTCATGGAGCAAAACCGCCATGATGCTCTGGCTGTGGTATATAATAATATCGGAATACTTTATAACAACCTTGAAAACCCTGAGGATGCCATACAATATTTTAACAAGGCTGTTGAGATTTGTAAAAAAGAAAATATTACTACCGACATTTACAATTATTACAACAGCCTGGGAAACATTTATTCAGAATCTGATACTTTGGACAAAGCAATTTACTATTATACACTGGTGCTTGAAGATGCCCGCAAAAGCGGAGATGAATATAACCTGGCAAAATGCTTTCTTAATATCGCCAATCTTCACAAAAAAATGGGCGAATATGTCAATGCTAAGAAATATTACGACAGTTCGATTTACCTTTCCGAAAAAAACAATATTGTTTTTGGAATTATTATCGGAAAAATGAACCTGGGTAAGTTTTACAACCAAACCGGCAACTACCAGCAATCACTGAAAACCCTGAGAGAAGCCCAAAAGCTACTTTCAGGATACAAACTCCCTGAAGCAGATGCCAGACTAAGTGCATGGATGAGTGAAGCATTTAAGCAAACCGGTGTTTACGATTCGGCTTTGTATTATTTCGAGAAGTATGAACATATCAACGACAGCATTTCCGGCCAAAAAACCAAAGACAAAGTGCTTGAACTTGAAAAAAAATACCAGTCGGAACGCAAAGCCAGGGAGATAGCCGAACTGCAAAAGAATGTCTCAGAAGAGAAATCCCGCAACAAAATTTTCATCATAGCTTTGGTTTTTGTAGTTGTGTTGTCACTGTTCACGGGATTGCTTCTGATATTCCGCCGGCGTGCTGCCATTTTGAAGGAAAAACTTACCCTTCAGGAAAACATGGAACTCAAAAACACTATGGAGCTCCGCAACCAGGAGCTGGTGAGCAAGGCACTAATGGTTTCCAACCTGAATGAGCATTTGGGGAAGATCAACCATCTTATATTGCAAATCAAGCCCTCGCTCAATGCCGAAGCTGTCGAAAAACTGGAAATTCTTGTAAGAGATTTGGAAGTTTCGCTGCCCGACCAAGCCTGGCGAGAATTTGAAACACGCTTCGATCAGGTTCACCAGGGATTTTTTAACAGGCTGACAGCACAATTTCCCGAGCTCTCGCCCACCGAACTGAAAATTAGCAGCCTCCTCAGGCTCAACATGTCAACCAAGGATATTGCCCTGCTTACCAATCGCAGCATCGGCACAGTGGATAACATCAGAAGCAGCATCCGCAAAAAGCTGAAGTTGGATGCCGAGGCGAACCTTACCTGCTTTTTGCTGAGTTTTTAACCGGCGTAGCGGACCTTATTCAAAACCCTTGTATTTAATATTTCGGTGCACTGCACCTTTTTTAGCTTTCAAAATATTGTAGCTACGAAGATTTTATTGCTTTGCACCAATTCACCAGCCAGGCCCCGGCGGGGCGAAATCTTTGTAGTTTTATGAATTGAATGTGTTTTCATTAGCTGCAAAACACCTAAATATTCCCAATTAAAATAATTTCGGAGTTTTTCAGCAGACCCCTAATAATCCATTGGATCAGGTCTTTAAACCAAGCCAACCTACCTGGAAAACACAGCGTTTCCAATCTCAAAACATCTATACGCACAAGCCTTCCAACCCCCGGGAGAAATCATAATAACCTTCGGTGAGATAATCGTGAGGTGCTTTTTGGGCGACAATGAGATAATCGTGAGGTCTGAAACTTGCTTTCTGCCTGTGTTCTCCCTTTACTTTGTCGTAAAATTTTTTACTGATCATTTTATACCAAAATGCCATGATTGATCAAACCAAAAATTTGGATGAAAAAAATTCAGGTGGATGGACCGAAAAAAAAGAAGCCATGCAACGCCTGGCCAAAGCATTGGAAAATACCGCTCCACCGCTGATGAATAAAAATTCCGTAAATACACATTTAACAGAACAACCATCGGGAAGTGTTTTGTTGCGAAAAGTAAAAACATTCCTAACCCGGATTTTCAAAAATCTTTAAAACTTTTCCACACCAGTGTAAAACCATGAAACACTTTTTACTAAATACATTTTTATCAATAATTAAATTTTTACAAAAATGAATAAAACTTACAAAAAATTAATTTGGCTCGCCCTCGCAATCCTGGGCTGGAGCCTGACAGCAAACGCTTATGGCTACTCCGGCGGGAGTGGAACCATAAACGACCCTTACCTGATTTACAGTAAAGCCCAACTGAAATACCTGAGTGAAAACAGCAGCGAGTGGGACTATCACTTTAAACAAATCGCGGATATCGAGTTTGAAACATCTGATTTTACTCCGGGCGGTGACTTTTACAACGATGGAAAAGGGTTTAGCCCCATTGGAAATAATATAGGAGACAGGTTTTATGGGAGCTATGACGGAGACGGCCATACCATCACTTATTTGTATATCTGGAGGCCGGAACAGAATTCTGTAGGGATGTTTGGAGAAGTTCAATCATTCGATGGCCTTAAAAATCTTACTCTTGAGAACGTCGTTATTAAAGGAAATGCTTTTACCGGTGGATTGATAGGCTATTTGTGTAGGGGTTCAATAAATTCCTGTAATATTCATGGGGAAATATTTGGTTCTTATGAGGTTGGTGGACTGGTTGGACATTGTGATGCTACTAGTGCAGAAATCAATAATTGTGAAGTTGATGCTGTTGTTACCGCAACCGATTTTGTTGGCGGAATTTTAGGTAGTTTTATTGGTTACGATGAACCCAATTTTAAAATTGCAAATTGCAAGGCCGGGGGAACCATACAAGCCAATTCCGATGCAGGTGGTCTGGTTGGGAAACTGGAATCCAAATGCACCATAGAAAAAAGCCAGTCTTCCTGCATTGTCATGGGAGGTACCAATATCGGGGGTTTTGTGGGAAGTTTGGAAGATAATATTACGATAACTGATTGCTATGCCCTGGGGTTTGTAGCAAGAAATGGAGGAGCAAACGTTTCCTTAGGTGGTTTTGTTGGCAAGATGAATCAAAGCACAATAACACATTGCTATTCAACAGGCAGTGTGATGAGTCCTGGCTGGAATCCAACTGACAAAGGATTTATAGGCGAATACGTTTCAGGCACTTTAACAAATAATTACTGGAATACCCAAAGCAGCGGCCAATCGTCATCGGCAGGGCAGGGCGCCGGTCAACTCGAAGGCAAAACCACCGCAGAAATGCAACAGCAGGCAACTTTTGTAAACTGGAATTTTTCCAATACTTGGGGAATTTATCCCACCTGCAATAATGGATATCCTTACCTGCAATGGCAAATCAAAGAGCCGGCTCATCCATTACCCGCCGATGACGCCACCAACATACCCTTATCCGGTGAGCTGACATGGCTTTTTCCACAAGAGGTTGATAGCTACGATCTGTATCTTGGACCTCAGGGCAATATGGATTTGGCAGTATCTGGTGCTGCGGGAGCACTATCCGGCAACTACAATTACAACAATCTTGCGCCAAACAGCAATTACGAATGGCAGATACGTGCACTCACCGCAAAAAGCACAATCTGGGGCCCGTTGTGGAGTTTTACCACAGCTCCTGCTCCTCCTGCCCCTGCATATCCTACTCCACCGGATGGTGCTGAAAACATACAGGTGTTCGGCGAACTGGCATGGTCGTCCTCCTCAGGCGCCGACACCTACGATCTGCTACTGGGAACGCCTGGAAATATGGATACCCTGGTGTCGGGTGAGCCGGCAGATTTCAGCGGAAGCTACAACTACACCAATCTGGCTTTTAACGCCCTTCATCAATGGCAGATTATCGAGCATAAAAGTGGAAACACATTTCCTGGCCCGGTCTGGAGTTTTACCACAACTTCAGCGCCTGGAGCCCCGGCATTTCCCAATCCGCCGGATGGCGCCACCGATATTCCTGTTTCCGGAAACCTCACCTGGGTATTTTCATCGGACACAGAAAATTATATGTTGCTTTTAGGCAAAACCGGTAACATGGATACACTGGTATCAGGCGACCCGGCAACATACACCGGCAGCTACAGCTACACCGGTCTGGACTATTTAACAGCTTACCAATGGCAGATCATCGAAATAAAAGGCAGCGATACCATACCCGGCCCGGTCTGGGGTTTTACCAGCGTTCAGCCCAATTCCCTCACCTATCTCAGCCCTGAAAACGGCGCCACGGATATTCCTTTGATCGGCGTAAGCCTGAACTGGCACAATTCTGCTAATGCCCTGAGCTATGATTTGTATTTCGGCGAACCCGGTAATACGCTTAAAGTGGCCTCAGGACCGGCAGGAACCTTTAAAAGTTTTGATCTGGATACTTTGCTGTACAGCACTACCTATAGTTGGCAGGTGGTGGAAATCTTTGACTTTGGTGCAGCTATGGGTCTGGATTTGAATTTTACAACGGTAACAAATTGTGCAGAGAATCCTGTTCCTGAAGATGGCGCACTGGAAGTTCCCATAATGGCCGTTGCCATGCAATGGGATGATGTGTATGCCGCCGTCTATGATCTTACTGTCAGAACCGGTGGATATGGCGGTGATATCGTCATTCACGAATATTGCTTTGCCAGTGAATATACTCATAACCAGGCCTGGGATCTTGGCACTACTTATTATTGCACGGTTGTGCCGCTTATCTCTGACCTCTTACCTAATCCGGAACCCTGCGCTCCTTTGCAATGGCAATTCACAACCATTACTCCGCTGAATGAAATCACCTGCTGGGATGATTTGCTCAGGCTTTCGCAAAACCCAATATTCTGGAGCCTCGATATTGAGCAAACCGCCGATGTGGATGCCTCCGGTTCGAGGGATCTGGACGACAGCGACGGCTTTAGCCCGATTGGTAATTTTGATACACCATTCACCGGAAGTTATAATGGCAATGGCCATAGCATCACCGGGCTGCACATCAACAGACCAGGGGCTAATATGGCCGGATTGCTTGGATATGTTCAGGCTTCGGGCAAGGAAATCAGGAATCTGAACTTGCTTGATGTAGATATTACGGGAGGCTCCGGCTCAACAGGAGGGTTGATGGCAGTGATAAGTGATGGCCTGGTATCAGATTGCAAAGTTACAGGAGTTGTGAATGGTATAGATAATGTCGGTGGACTGATTGGTTTCGCCCAAAAGTTATCGGGGAATATTCAAATCAGCGATTGCCGGATTGAAGCCAATGTAACCGGAACAGGCAATTCAGTAGGTTCGATAGCGGGTTTGAATATAGGTGGGGGAATAAGCGATTGCAGTGCTGATGGAAATGTCAGCGGAGTAAATGCTGTTGGAGGCCTGGTGGGATTTTTGGGTGTAAGTCCGGTAAGCGGCTGTGAATTCAGCGGAGCAGTTAACGGACAGGATGCCGTGGGAGGTTTGATTGGCTCAGCAGACTTTGATTTCAGTGCTACGATAGAAAATTGTCATGTGGATGCTGAAGTTACCGGAACAGGCATGGCTGCCGGCGGGATTGCCGGTTCAGTTCAAAACGGGGCTATTTCAAACTGTAGTGCCGCCGGAACCATAAATGGGTATCAATATGTTGGTGGCTTGGCAGGCAATACTTTAAGTGTTAACATCTTTACTTCATTTTCTTATGCCAACCTGAGTGGATCAACCCATGTTGGCGGCCTTGTTGGTTTACTTTTTGGAAAAATCGCCAATTCTTATGCAAGGGGTACGATCACAAGACCATCAGGCACCGAAGTTACATTTGGCGGGCTTGCCGGAGAATTTACCTTTGAGTCAATAAACAACTGCTATTCCACAGGCAGTGTATCAGGGCCGGATTGGTTCCCGACTGACAAAGGTTTTCTGGGAATGAAACAGGCAGGGACGTGCGCTTCCAACTATTGGGACACCCAAACCAGCGGACAGTCATCCTCGGCAGGCCAGGCACCCGGTGAGATCGAAGGCAAAACCACCGCCGAAATGCAACAGCAGGGCACTTTTGCAAACTGGGATTTTACCAATACATGGGCCATCAATCCTTTGTACAATGGCGGCTACCCTTACCTGCAATGGCAGGACTGCTTTAACCCAGCTAACGGAGGAATGATAACTGCATCACAAACCATCTTCAGTGGAGATGCCCCTGACTCACTCACCAGCACCGCGCTGCCAACAGGCCATCTGGGGGTAATTGACTATAAGTGGCAGTCGTCAAACGAAAGCGACACGACAGGTTTTAGTGATATTGCCAACAGCAATGCGGCAGGCTATCAGCCCGGCACGCTCACCCAAACCACCTGGTTCCGTCGCCTTGCACGTGTGGATTGCATGCCAGGCTGGAGTGGTGCCGCAGAATCGAATACAGTGAAAATAACGGTCAACCAACCTCCCATCCTGGCAATCACAGCACCGTTGGATGGAGCAGACATCTTCGATTATCCCATGCTGGTCAGCGGAACGGCGTCAGACGCGAACAATGATCTGAGTGAAATATTCGTAAGGGTAAATGGCGGAGCCTGGCAACTTTGTACAGGAACAGAAATTTGGAGTATTGATCTCCTGCTTACTTTTGGTAACCATAAAATTGAAGCCAAAGCGGTGGATTCCCAAAGCCTTGCATCCAACCTGGAAGAAGTAAATATTTTTGTGGGAGTACAAAACATTACCCTCTACCAGGGCTGGTCTATCATCTCTTCCTATCTTGAACCCATCAATGCGGATTTGGAAACCATTATGCAATATCCTGTGGGTCAAAACCTGGTTGGGATTATGGTGAACAAATCAGGCGGATTATTCTGGCCATCCCAAAACATCAACACTATCGGCAACTGGAATTCACATTCTGCCTACAAACTTTATATGAACGAGGAAAGCCTGATCACCTTCAAAGGCGATCTACTAAGTGAAACCACCCTGCAGTTTGGCACAGGTCCCAAATACCTGCCTGTTCTCACCAATATGGATGTAGCGATTGATGATGCCTTGCAAAACCCCATGCGGGATGTGCTGGTTATTTACAATCAACACTCCAACCAAATTTACTGGCCTGAAGGCGGTATTTTCACCCTCAATACATTTAAACCGGGAGAAGGTTACCTTGCCAACTTTATCAATCCGGTTACTGTTACTTTCCCGGATTACGACATGAATCCTGAAGTCACCAAATCCGGTAATCCGGTCAACGAAGAAACCGGCCCATGGAACATTTGCAAAACCGGCGATGTGCATCTGATTTCTTTGTTCCAAAATGCTTTGGAAGGGTTGGAAAACTATTCCCACATCGGGGCTTTCAATACTGAAGGCAATTGCATCGGATTTGCAAATATCACCGAAAAAGATCAAAACAAACTCTTGACGGTGTACGGAAATGATTCATATACCGGTTTTAAGGATGGTGCTGAAAGCGGTGAGCTGATTTCGTTCAGAGCCTACGATGCCAATACAGGACTGGAAGCTGTTTTGGAGGCTTTGTACAACGACAGTTTCCCCAACCACGACGGCTTATTCGCACCGGGCGGACTTTCAGCCATCTCAGCTTTCAAGAAAGAGGCTGTGGGTATTGGTACTTCTGACCTACTTACTCAGATCAGCATTTATCCCAATCCGGCGAAAGAAGTGCTGTATATCGAAAACCAGACAAGTCTTGGAGACCTGTCAGGTTTCATCGGTACCCTCACCACCACCGAAGGCAGGCTGGTGAAAACTTTCAACATTACTGAAAAATCCACGCAGGTTAACATCAGCGGTTTGCAGCCGGGAGTGTATCTGCTGCATATCCAAATCGGTGAAAATATCCTGATCGAACGGATCATTGTAGCCCCCTAAAAGGTGTTTCATTTTCATAATCATGCCGGCTGCAGGAGCAATCCTGTGGCCGGTTTTTTTTAAAAGGCATCATTCACCCCGTGAGTGCTCTTAAACCTGAATCAGTAAATTCTGGCTTTTGGTTTCAGCTATGCAGGAACTCACGGCGTGGACTCGAACTTTTGACCGAACTCTCGCCGTGTGTGTTTTATACCTGGAACAGTAAGCTTTGGTTTTTATCGAAATCTTGTCATTGGCAAACCACAAATCCCGAAAAACCAAGGATCATACCCCAAAAAAGCCAAAAAAATCACTCTCCTAACCCCCTCATTTTCTACCCGTTAACTTTCGTGTTAAGGTGTAGTTAAGGTGGGGGTGGATTTTTGCTAAGGTCGCTTTTTTGCATTTTAGGTATCGCTGCATGTACTTTCACCGCCGAAAAATTTATGTAATGATGAAAAAGAACGATAGTAAGAAAGAAACACCACTTAAGGAGAATCCGGCGGAGAATCCCCTTGAAAAGGAAATCGATGATTTGATTGACAGAGAAAAAACCAAACGTGCGATTGTGAGTAAACTGCTCCACCAAACCAATGCGAAAAATCAGTTAACTAAATAGAAAACATTTATTAATTAAATTTTATGATTATGAAAAAGTTTGTACAAAAAAGAATGTTATTTTTATTAATAACATGGTCATTTGCTTTTACGGTAGCAAATGCACAAGATTGGGTTTGTGTTCCCGAAAGTTGTTCAAAGGCGGGTTATGGGAATTTATCTCCGATAGCATTTCATCCCATAACCGGTGAGCCGTATAAAGTAGCTTCAAAATATGGCGTTATTAGTGTAGAAAGATACCACGAAGGTGTTTGGGAATTTCTTGATGTCAATATGATTTCAAGTGGCTACCAACTAAACTATAAGGAAACCGAAACTGCCTCTATTGCTTTCCATCCAACCACCAATGAACCTTATGTTGCATTTAGTCAGGGTACAGATGGTAATCAAATTATAGAAGTCCATGTAAAACGCTACACCGGTGGTGAATGGGTTTCCGTAGGCGACAAGCTCAACATTAATACGTGTGAAGCAAAATTCCCAAAAATAGTTTTTGATACTTCCTCAAACGAACCTTATGTGGCTTTCAGTAATATTGAAGACTGCGACATGTATTGGACTACACAATTCATAAGAGTTAAGCGATTCGATGGAAATTCATGGGTGGAAGTTGGAAGTTCTCATTTAAATCAAAGTCGTGAATACTGGGGTGATCATTGTATCGCAATCAACCCGGTAACACACAAACCCTGGGTTACATGGTCAGAAGATGATGGGAATATCTATATAAAAAAATGGAATGGAAATTCATGGGACCGTGATGGAACTTTCGGCGGTGGGGAAGATCCAAAAATTGCCTTTGAACCTGCCACAGGCATCCCATGGCTTATAAGGAGGGTGAACGGGGCGTTAAATGTACACTATAAACCAGGCAATTGGTGGAATGAGTCTATATATGATTTAACTGGTAACCTT
>JAIOZV010000109.1 GCA_021740425.1 Bacteroidales bacterium
TCCGAAAAAACACAAAAATGGTGGTGGTAAACCACAGCTCAAATGTGATAGGAACCATCCAGCCGCTCAAAGAAATAGGGGAAATTTGCAGGCAAATGGGAGTGTATTTTATTGTGGATGCCAGCCAGAGTGCAGGCGCAGTTCCCATTGATGTGGTGGAAATGAGCATTGATGCTGTTGCCTTTACAGGCCATAAATGCCTGATGGGACCCACTGGAATTGGCGGGTCCTACGTTTCCAAAGACCTCCCTGTTCGGGGAACACGTTTCGGCGGAACAGGTGTAAGGTCAGCACAAAAAACCCACCTTTCGGAATTTCCATACCGTTTGGAATGTGGCACACTAAATATTGTTGGTGTGGCAGGGCTGAATGCCGGAGTAAAATGGGTACACGAACAGGGCATGGAAAATCTGCACAAAAAAGAGTATGCCCTTTATGATAAATTGAGAAATGCGATGAAGGAAATCGAGAACATTACGGTTTATTGCGGCAACAATACCAAAAACCAAAACCCGGTTTTAAGCATCAATGTCAGGGGTTTCGAATCAGGGGATATAGGCACCATGCTCGATGTGGATTACAATATCGCCACACGCACCGGACTGCAATGCGCACCACTTGTACACACAGGCCTCGGCACCGATAAAATTCATGGAACCGTGAGGCTGAGCATTGGCCCGCTAAATACCGAAGACCATATAAACAAAGCCATTGCAGCCATGGAAGAAATTGCTTCTATTCCGCGTTAAAATATTTTGACCTATCGAAAATCGTGAATTTTGATGCCATTTGCTTGTAAGACTATTGAAAAAGGTTACAAAAATTGAAAATATCGAACAGTTAAATAAACCAAATAATTATCAGTAAGAAAATATATGTCAACAAAGTTTTTTACCAACAAGGAAGAAAATACACTACTCAAAAAATTTGAAGGAGTATTTAAGTACAATCCAAACATTCAGTATTTTGACGCATTGGTTGGTTATTTCAGGGCATCGGGCTATTTCAGAATCAGACCATTTTTAGATAAAGTGCCTCAAATTAGAATATTGGTAGGAATAAATGTTGACAAACTTTTGGCAGAAGCTCAAAAATCAGGACTTGAATTTTTTAAAAACCATGAAAAGACAAAAGAGCAATTCATAAAAAAAATACAAGCCGACATTGAAGAAGCTAATTATGACAGGGAAACCGAAAACGGAATACTTCAATTCATCTATGATCTAATTGATAAGAAAATTCAAGTCAAAGCGCATCCGGAGAAAAAAATTCATGCTAAAGTTTATATTCTCCGCCCAGAGCCATTCAACGAACACACGCCTGCAGGTGTTATTACGGGTTCGTCAAACCTGACTGATGCCGGACTTGGAATTAATCATCAATACGAGTTTAATGTGCAGCTCACCAACTATGATGATGTGAAGTTTGCAAGCGATGAATTTGAAAATCTTTGGAAAGATGCTGTTAATATTCTTCCGGTTGATATTCAAAAAGTAAAAAATGATTCATACATAGCAGATAAAACAACACCGTTTGAATTATACATTAAACTGCTTGCAGAGTACTTCGGGAAAAACATTGATTACGACCCGGATTCAATGGGTGATTTACCTCAGAACTTCAAGAAACTTTCTTATCAGGTTGATGCAGTAAACGAAGGTTTCAATATGTTGCAAAAACATAATGGTTTTGTGCTCGCCGATGTTGTCGGGCTTGGGAAAACTGTAGTTGCAGCAATGGTTGCTAAAAAGTTCATTCTTCAAAATGGCAGAGATTACACCAAAATATTGGTCGTTTATCCTCCTGCTATCGAAAAAAACTGGAAAAATACGTTTAAGGATTTCAAAATCGACAGGTACACAAAATTCATTACCAACGGCAGATTGGAACGAATTCTTGAAGGACACGAAGATTACTGGAATAAAGAAGAATACGATTTAATAGTTGTTGACGAAGCGCATAAATACCGAAATCATAAAACCGGAGTATTTCAAAATCTGCAATTAATTTGTAAAAGTCCACGGGCAAATAAAGGTTTGATTGATGGCTTACAAAAGAAAGTTATTTTAGTATCGGCAACACCGCTGAATAACCGACCTGACGATATATTTTATCAGATCCAAATGTTTCAGGATGCACGACAATCCACACTGCCAAAAACTAACCTGACCTCATTTTTCAGCCCTTTGATGGAACAATATAAAAACCTGAAACGATTTGATGAATTAGATGTAAACAAGCTCCGTGATATTTATGGAAAAATCAGAAAAGATGTCATCGAACCCATTACCATCAGAAGGACACGAAAAGACCTGGAAAACATACCAGATTATAAAGCAGATATTGCAGCACAAGGAATCATTTTTCCCAAAGTAGACCCACCTAAAAAAGTTGAATATGTGTTGGATGAAAAGCTTAATATTTTATTTTCCAAAACTGTTTACATGGTAACAGATTTTTCAAAGAATGAAACAGTAAAAAGGAAAGAGATTGAACTTGGAAAATCTCTTGGACTCACAGAATTTAATAAATTAACATACAATCGATATCAAGCTATATTTGGCCTAAAGGAAGAAATTCAAACCAAATATTACGAGAATGCAGAGACGGTTTCAAAATCATTAGCTCAAATCATGAAAACCCAACTGATCAAGCGATTAGAAAGCAGTTTTTATGCCTTCAAAATGTCATTGGTTGCCTTCAGGAAAGCCACGGATAGAATGATTGAAATGTTTGATAATAATAAGGTTTTCATTGCACCTGATATTGATGTAAACAAACTTCTGGACAAAGGCTGGAATGAAAACGATATAGAAAAGGAAATAGAAAGGCTGGCAGAAGAAAATCCCAAAAACCATACTTTCAAAGCTGACGACTTTAAAGAAGGATTTTTGGGAGATTTAAAAAAAGATGCTGCCCTGCTTAAAGAATTGGTTTCAAGTTGGAACAAAGTTGACCATGACCCAAAACTGGAAGTATTTATCGACAAGCTAACGAAACAATTTTTGAACAAGAAAACAAACCTTGAAGGTAAATTGGTTATTTTCTCAGAATCAAAAGACACCGTTGACTATCTTGCTAAAGCATTGGAAGATGAAGGCAGAACAGATGTTTTGGTAATTTCAGCAAAAAACCGAAAAGCAAAATACGAAACCATTGTTGAAAATTTTGATGCAAACTTTCCAAGTGAAAATGACAAACAAAAAGGCAAAGAACAGAAAAATGATTTCCATATCATTATTACTACAGAAGTATTGGCAGAAGGGGTTAACCTCCATCGTTCAAATGTGGTTATTCACTACGATACACCTTGGAACTCAACCAAACTGATGCAGCGAATCGGGCGTGTTAATCGCATCGGAACAAAAGCTTCGAAAATCTACAATTACGTGTTTTATCCTTCTGCACAAGGCGATGCACAAATTCGATTAAACAAGACTGCCTTTATGAAAATTCAGGCTTTTCATAGCGCATTTGGGGAAGACAATCAGGTATTTTCAACTGATGAAATATTGGATGAAGTAAAACTCTTTAGCGGCACTTACAAGGAAGAAGAAGACGAACGACTTAAATACCTTCATTTTTTGCGCGACTTTAAAAAGAAAAATAAAGCCTGGTTCGACAGTATCAAAAAAATCCCTCTTAAATCGAGAACCGGACGAAATTCAGATTCGATTAAAAAACCTGAATTGAATCCCGATAAGCTATCGGGAGGAACAGCAGCCTTTTTAAAAACAGACAGAAAATTTGAATTTTATTGGGTTAATCATGCCAATCAAGCAAATGAAATAACACCCATCGAAGCATTCCGGATTTTTGAAGCTGAACAAAATGAGGAACGAGTTGATTTGATTGATAGCCACCATGAACACGTTAAACTGGCAGTGGAGCATTTTGAAACATTAGAACATCAGGTTGTACAGGCTCAGACCGACCCCGAAGCTTTAGGCGGAGTTGCTCAACGAGCTAAAAAATTCCTTTCAGAAATTATCAAACACCCTGTTCTGACAGAGAAACAGAAGGAAAATATTCAAAAGATGGTCGTGCTGATTGATATTGGTAAATACACCAATCTGCCATCAGAAGTTGACAAACTTCAAAAGCGAAAATTAAATCTGAACAACAGCATTTTTGAACTGGATAAAATCGCTAAAAACTACAACGTAGATATGTCGGACGCACAAAAAGGCTCAAAAAGTAAAATAGAAAAACCGATAATCATCATTTCAGAATCGTTTTTGTAATGAGCAAAAGAAAGAAGCAATACAGGGGAGTCGTTTCTTTTACGAAACATGGGTACAATTTGTACCCTCATTCAATTTATTTCTCTCAAATAATGTGATGTTATGGATAAACTTAAATTATTTCAGGAACAAAGTGTAAGAACGCACTGGGATGCCAATTTGCAAAAATGGTATTTTGCCATTGTGGATGTGGTGGCCATATTAACACAACAAACGGATTTTCAGAAAGCCAGAAAGTATTGGAACAAACTGAAAGAGCGTCTTTTAAAAGAAGGAAATGAAACGGTGACAGATTGTCACCGGTTGAAAATGATGGCGGCTGATGGTAAAATGCGTTATACTGATGTGGCTGATACCGAACAACTTTTAAGGCTCATTCAATCCATCCCCTCACCTAAAGCCGAACCTTTTAAACGCTGGTTGGCAAAAGTGGGTGCCGAACGCCTCGAAGAAATCGAAAACCCGGAACTGGCTTCAAAACGTACCCGCGAAATCTATAAAGCCAAAGGTTACAGCGATGAATGGATTGAAAAGCGCATGCGTGGTATTGCCGTGCGTGACGAACTCACCAACGAATGGAAAACCCGTGGTGTAAAAGAAGGCAGGGAATATGCCATCCTCACTGCCGAAATTTCTAAAGCGACTTTTGGAATTACGCCTTCACAATACAAAAACTTTAAAGGTTTGGAAAAACCTTCGGAAAACCTGCGCGACCATATGACCGACCTCGAACTCATCTTTACCATGCTGGGCGAAGCTTCTACCACCGAAATTGCACGCAATAAAGATGCACAAGGCTTTGTCCCGAACAAAAAAGCAGCTATCGAAGGCGGAAATGTAGCCGGAAATGCCCGAAAAGAACTCGAACGCAAAAGCGGTAAAAAAGTGGTAACCCGCAAAAATTTCAAAGAATTAGGAACGGGTGAACATACAGAAGAATAGACCATGACTCAACAACATATTCAACAGCTTTTTCAGCTTCGGTATAATCAAAATAACTGGAAACAGTTTTTGTCGCAGGCTTTTTCTGATGCCCGCCTGCTTTCATCGCCCGATGTTTTAACCGGAATAAATAGCGATGTTGCCACACAAGTTCTGCGACTTGGTTACATAGCATTAAATGAAAACGGAATTGAACGCAACATTGCCATTTACGATGTTACACTCGCTCCGGGTATTATTCTTGAGCGTAACCGTGTCGGACTGCGAAATCTGTTAAGAAAATACTGGAAAGATATTGATGCTGCATTTATTGTTTATCACCGACCTGAAAATCCAAACTGGCGATTTACCTATGTTTCTGAGCTCACAGGTTTTGATGCCGAAGGTGAATTGATAAAAGTAAAAACAGAACCTAAACGCTACACCTACATTTTAGGCGAAGGTGAAAGTTGCCGCACCGCAGCAGAGCGTTTTGCCATTATCACAAAAAAAGGAAATAGAACTTCACTCGATGATGTAAAAGATGCTTTCTCTGTTGAAAAACTTTCCAAATCATTTTTCGATGAGTATAAAAAACACTACGAACTTTTCTGCGATTACATGGTTTCAAAACCAAATATCCGCCAAACCATTTTTAACGGTGACGAAAAAGCCATCCGTGATTTTAATAAAAAACTGCTCGGACGTATTGTGTTCCTGTACTTTATTCAGAAAAAAGGCTGGATGGGCGTTCCAGAGAATTCTAAATGGGGACAAGGCGATCCCGATTTTCTTTGGAATTTATTTAACAATGCACGAAACAAAGATCTTTTTTACTCCGAAATCCTTACCCGCCTGTTCTTCGATACCTTAAACACGCCACGACCAAACGACAGCATTGAATTGATAAAAGGAGAGAAAATCAAAATTCCATTCCTAAATGGGGGTTTGTTTGAAGAAGACAATAAAAATTACAGGAATCTGATATTTCCGGCTGAACTTTTTGAAAACCTTTTCCTGTTTTTCAACCAGTACAATTTTACCATTTACGAAGACGACCCCAACGACCACACCGTAGCCGTTGACCCAGAAATGCTGGGGCACATTTTTGAAAACCTGCTGGAAGACAACAAGGACAAAGGCGCATATTACACCCCGAAAGAAATAGTGCATTACATGTGCCAGGAAAGCCTGATTGAATACCTTACCACATATTTTGAAAACAAAGGCTATGAAGTATCTGGCTACATTGGGTTCGATAAGCCCGATCAATCCCAACTTTTTTCTGCAAACGAAGGCAGAAAAGGTCAAATGATACTTGAAATTCCAACACAAAGCAAAGACAAACAGATCGACCGCCTTCTGATTGAGAAATTATTAAAAAAGAAATTAGATGCGCCCGATACAAAACTGGCTAAGCAACACGCAGATGAGTTTCACAAAGCGTTGGACAGCGTGAAAATCTGCGACCCTGCCATTGGCTCCGGTGCATTTCCAATGGGTTTATTAAAAGAGATTTTTACTGCGAAACAAACTTTGTACACTTTTGAGCATGGCAACACCGAAGGTTTTGATGCTTCTGGGGTAAAACTCAATATCATTCAAAACAGTATTTACGGAGTGGATATTGAAAAAGGCGCTGTTGACATTGCCCGTTTGCGTTTCTGGTTGAGTTTGGTAGTGGACGAAGAAGCCCCAAAAGCCTTACCAAACCTGGATTATAAAATTGTGGTAGGGAACAGTTTGGTGAGCAAATTAGGCAATGACATTATTGATATTGACTGGAACCTGAACGAAACCTCACACGGGCTTTTTGGTGCAGAACTGGCAGCAGAAAAAGCTGAATTGCTTAAAAAAATAAGCAATAAACAGGCAGCGTTTTTCAACCCCAACAGCGACAAGAAAAAACTGGCTGCCGATATTCGTAAACTTAAAATTGATTTACTGATCAATCAGTTGCAGCTCATGATTGATGCGCAAAACATCCAATCAGAGCCAAAAGCTGCTGATTACCGAAACAAGCCCAAAGCTAAATTTGTAGCCGATACCAGCAAGTACTTTCAGACCCTGGGTTGGAAGCAACAAATCGAAAAACTTAAAAAACTCAAAGCAAAGCCGGAAGAACCTTTAAATTTTTTCGACTGGAAACTGGATTTCCCGGAAGTGCTGAATCCAATTTTGGTAAATGGGAATGGGGGTTTTGATATTGTGATTGGGAATCCGCCTTATGTACAAATGCAGAAAAATGGTGGCTATCTTGCAAATGAACTAAAAAGCAAAGCCTACTCAACTTTTGAACGTACAGGAGATGTATATTCAATTTTTTATGAATTAGGATTTAATTTGTTGAAAATTAAAGGCGTCCACACATTTATAACCTCCAGCCAATGGATGAAAGCAAATTATGGCCTTTCACTACGGAAGCTATTTCTTACCAAGAATCCTATAAAACTGATATCCCTTGGTCCCGGAGTTTTTGTTAGTGCAGTGGTTGATACAAACATTTTGATTTCAAAAAATGAAGAATATAAGAAGGAATTATCCGGGGCTGCCATAGAACACACAAAGGAACTTGAGAGCATAAACCACATAAAATTTTCACCAATGACCTATGTTTCAGATTCAAAATGGGCAATTCTGAATGCATTAAAACAAGGATTAAGTGAAAAACTAAATGCAAAGGGAAAACAATTAAAAAAATGGAAACTAAATACCTATCGTGGAATTTTAACTGGCTACAATGAAGCATTTATAATTGATAGAGATAAAAGGGATGAACTTGTTAAGGAAGACATTAAGAGCGATGAAATTATTAAGCCAATTTTAAGGGGAAGGGAAATTGATAAGTATTTAACGAAATGGGATGGTGGGTTTATAATAGCTACATTCCCATCATTATCACTTGAAATTTCAAAATACCTTGCCGTACATAATTATTTGCATTCTTTTCAACCAAAATTGAATCAAACGGGTGAAACATTCATAAATTCTGATGGTAAAAAAGAAAAAACCAGAAAAAAAACTAATAATAAGTGGTTTGAGACTCAGGATCAAATTGGTTATTTCAAAGAATATAAAAAAGAAAAGATCATCTGGAAACGAATTGGTTCTAAGTTGAGATTCACTTATTATAAGGATGAGATTTATAGCCTTGATAGCACAGCATTTGCAACGGGTGAAAAGATCAAATACTTAACTGCTTTGCTAAACTCGAAACTTTGCTGCTATTTATTGTTCGAAACTGCCCCAAAAACCGGGATGGGTGATTTAATCATAAGTGTCCAGGCATTAGAGCCTTTGCCGGTTTACTATCCAAAAGACTCAGAAGAAAAACACATTGTTGAATTGCTGGATAAAATTTTACAAGCTAAATCCCAATCACAAGACACCACCGCACTTGAGCAGCAAATCGACAACTTAGTCTACAAACTTTACGAACTCACCTATGACGAAGTAAAAGTAATAGACCCTGCCTTCGCCCTGACAAAAGAAGAGTATGAGAACATTAAATTAGAATAGGGCTGCGGCATGCAGGCCCGATTTTTCATTAAGCGAACAAGAATACGAAGCAATAAAATTGTAAAAGATGAAGAATCAAAACATAGAGCAAACGAATCGCTATTTTAGGAATTATCGGAGACTATTGCCAGCCAAATTAAAAGATTAGATAGTTTTGTGCTAAACTCAAAGTATTGGAGTATGATGATTGTTGTTTAAAAAACATCGGAGGGTAAAATGAAAATTGAAAAAATAACCATCAAAAATTTTAAAGTATTCAAGGATGCTGTTTTTGATGACCTGGGCAGCATGACCGTGCTGGTTGGAGCCAATGGAACCGGAAAGTCAACCTTCTTTGATATGTTGGGGTTTTTAAAAGATGCACTTTTTCATAACGTAAGTGTGGCCTTATCGAAACGCGGGGGCTATAAAGAAGTAATCAGCAGAGGCGTTTCAGGGAATATTGAGTTTGAAATAAAATTCAGAGAACCATCCGGAAAATTAGCCACCTATTTCCTGGCTATAGGTCTTGAAAATAACAAACCCATAGTGCTGAGAGAAATATTGAAATTCAGGCGAGGCAGCGGAGGACAACCCTGGCATTTTTTGGATTTTACCAAAGGTGAAGGCGAAGCTATAACCAACGAAGACAACTACGACAACATTAAATTCGTCGACATAAAGCGGGAACAACAAACGCTTACCTCCCCCGACACACTGGCAATAAAAGGCCTGGGGCAATTCAAAAAGTTCAAGGTAGTGAATGCTTTTCGCGAAATGATTGAAAAGTGGCATGTGTCAGATTTTCATATCAGTGCAGCACGCAACGTGCAAGACGACGGGTACGCCGAACATCTGTCAGAGGAAGGTGACAACCTGCCTTTGGTTACCAAATATATTTACGAACACCATCCTGATATTTTTAATATCATCCTTCACAAGATGTCGGTCAGAGTGCCGGGAATATCGCAGGTTGAAGCCAAACCGATGGAGGATGGACGTCTGGTATTAAAATTCAAAGATGGAACATTCAAAGATCCCTTTGTGGCCCGTTATGTTTCAGACGGAACAATAAAAATGTTCGCCTATTTAATTCTATTGCACGATCCCACGCCACACAACTTGCTATGCATCGAAGAGCCCGAAAACCAATTGTACCCGGAACTAATGGCTCAATTGTCTGAGGAGTTTAGGCAATATGGCGATCGTGGCGGACAAATATTTGTTACCACCCATTCACCTGATTTTTTAAATGGAGTAAATCTGGATGAAATATTTTGGCTTGAAAAAGCCAATGGCTTTTCAGGCATACATAAAGCTGGTAATTACCCTGAATTAGTGAAGCTGATAAAGGAAGGAGACAAACCGGGCTACTTGTGGAAACAAAAACTTTTTAAAGGTATTAACCTATGAAAAAGTATGTGTTTATGACCGAGGAAGCTTCCATGGAAAAGTTTCTGGAAGTTGCCTTGCCCGTTTTAGTTCCACAAATTACAAATTATCAGATTATCCCTCATGAAGGGAAACAAGACCTTGAGAAATCCATTCCAAGAAAACTGAGAGCATGGACAAATTACGAAGGAATACAGTATCACTTCATTATTATCAGGGATAAAGATTCAGGAGATTGCGTTGAGGTAAAAAATAAAATAGCCAAAATATGCAAAGAAGCCGGACGAAAAGATACAGTTGTGATTATTGCTGTTCACGAATTAGAATCGTGGTTTCTTGGGGATTTGGTGGCAGTTCAAAAGGCTTACAATTTAAATAATTTGGCTAAACGTCAACAAACTAAGCTGTTTAGGCTTCCCGATAATATAGCAAATGCTTCCGAGCAACTTTACAAATTGTGCAATGACGGCACAAAGATTAGTCGCGCTAAGAAGATCGCTACACACATGAATTTCGAAGTAAATAATTCCGCAAGTTTTAATCATTTTAAGCGCAAAATTCAACAACTCGTGAATTTGGGTTAATGAAGTGATTGTTAAATCAGATAGTATTATGCTGTTATAGGCAGTTAGTTAGTAACACAGGGAGGTGGTTTCCTAAATACATGCTATTAAATACCAGAATGAGAGGGTTAAATGGTCCAGGTGGTAAGCCCATTGCTTGTAAAATCGTAACGTTTCACCTGGCCTCCAAATTTTTCCAGGGCATTCACAACTACCGAACGTGAGTTTTCAGGGCAATAGAAAAACATAAAACCACCACCACCTGCACCCGAAATTTTACCACCTGTGGCTCCTGCTTTTTTTGCTGCATCATAAATTTCATCAATCATGGGATTACTTATTCCGTCAGCCATTTGCTTTTTATATCGCCACCCAAAATCCAGAATCTCACCAATTTTATCCAACTCTCCTTTCAAAATGGCCTCTTTCATCATCACCGATTGTTTTTTGAGCTGATGCATGGCTTCGATGGATTTTTTATTTTCGGCTATGACATTTCTGCTTTGTGCTTCAATAATCATCGACGACAGCCTGCTTGTTCCTGTGTAATAAAGCACAAGGTTATGCGCCAGCTCGTTGAGGTATTTGCTTCTGATGCGCAAGGGATTTACGATCACCTTATCATCTTTAAAAAACTCCATAAAGTTGACACCTCCAAAAGTTGCAGCATATTGATCCTGCTTTCCGCCGGCCATATTCAAATCAATGCGTTCAATTTCATAGGCCAAATGCGCCAGATCATATTCGCCCAATGGCAATTTTAGCCATTCGGCAAAAGCCCCCAGAATGGTAACAATCAAAGTTGAAGATGTTCCAAGCCCTGAACCGGGAGGGGCATCAACGAAAGTAGTAAGTTTGAATGAGAGCGGTTTTTTGGTAAAATCCCGGACTACACGGTTGTAAATTCCTTTGAGAACATCAAGATTTCCATCAATTTCCAGCATCTCACTGCTTTTAATATCCAGCCTTGTATTGCGATCGATGGAGGAGAGAATAATTTTTCCATCACTGCGGGGCTCGATGGTGGCATAAGCATACATGCTGATTGTGGCATTGAGGATGGCTCCTCCATGTAAATCAGAAAAGGGAGCAACATCTGTTCCTCCCCCTGCCAGGCCTAATCGCAATGGCGATTTACTTCGATGTATCATTGGATTATTTAAAATTTAAAATTGAAGAACTATCAATAACCCCTTCAATGGCCAAGTTCTTTTTCAATCTGATAGTCGTTTCGTCCGTGAGCGTTTCTCGATACCATTTCTGCGATAAAGCCTGCGACAAAAACCTGTGTTCCCATTACCATCGAAAGCAATCCCAGATAAAATAGCGGCCTTTCGGTCATTTTGTGTTCAAGCCAGAAAAATTTGGCATACGACAAATAAGCAGCAATAACAAAGCCTACAAAAAAGAGAAGGGTGCCGATAACTCCAAAAAAATGCATGGGTCGTTTACCGAATTTTGAAACAAAAGTGATGGTGATCAGGTCGAGAAAACCTTTAATAATGCGTCCACCTCCAAATTTGGAAGATCCGTACTTGCGGGGGCTGTGCTGTACCACTTTTTCGGTAATTCTGGAAAAACCTGCCCATTTGGCAATAACCGGAATGTAGCGATGCATTTCACCATAAATTTCAATGGATTTCACCACATTCCGGTTATAGGCCTTTAATCCGCAATTAAAATCATGCAGTTTAATTTTAGAAATGTAACTTGTAGTACGATTAAAAAGCTTGGATGGCCAACGCTTACTGATGGGATCATATCTTTTCTTTTTCCAGCCCGACACAATATCAAATCCATCTGTTTTGATCATGCGGTACAACTCAGGTATTTCATCAGGGCTATCCTGCAAATCAGCGTCCATGGTAATCACCACCTCGCCCCGGGCAAGTGTAAAGCCCTTTTGCAAAGCAGCAGATTTGCCATAATTCCTTCGGAACTTAATACCCTTAATGTTTGGATTGTTAATTTTCAGCCCTTCAATCACATTCCACGATTTGTCGGAGCTACCATCATCCACAAAAATAATTTCGTAGCTCAAACCTTCCTTTTCAGCCACTTTCCTGATCCAGCTTTCAAGCTCCGGAAGCGACTCCTCTTCATTATAAACCGGTATTACAAGCGATAACTGCATATTAAATTGTTAGAAGGCTTTTTGTTCTTTTTTCAGAAAAATAGCAAGGATTGCGGATATGATTGCTCCCCAAAAGGCGCTTCCCACAACAACCCAAATAGGCATCATCCATTCCGTCATCATCATTTTGGTCCATTTCATAGCCATTTCAATTTCCTGTTCCGACATACCCCTGTCATACAATCCGTCTTCGGCTGTATCAAGCATTACCTGCAACTCTCCGGGAGCAATAAAAGCAAAAAAGACATAAACATAAATCGCTGAAATTATTGCACCAAAGAGAATGGTTAAAAAGCCATTTCCGAAAGCGCTTGAATAGCTGATGTAGCCACCATTGTATTTGTTGCGCCATTGAAGGACAAAAACCACGGTGAGTACTATCATCACAACATAACTGAAATATTGTGCATAGCTTTCTGAGTTAAGCCCCAGCAAATAAAGAATAAGTGACACTACAATCAATGCAATGCCCATGTAAACGCCATTTATCAGCGCAACTTTACTACTCGACGGCTTACTTCCGTCAAATTGGTCTAATGTATTATCTTCCATGTGTTAAATATTTTGGTTAGTGCCAACAAAAGTAATCATGAAAAATTAATATGAAACAAAAACTGATGATTCAACAAATTTTATGAAAATAACAGGAAAATCTTGTCAATGGTTAAAGAAGTGTTACTTTTGCCGCCGGGTAAGTCCTGTGCGACCAGCTCCTGCTGAAATCCCCCAGGGTCGGAAGGCAGCAAGGGTAGGCGGTTGAAGCGGTGCGACACAGGTAGCTTACCCTTTTTTTGTGCCATTTTCCCACCTGTTCAACTAATTTTCATGGCAACCATCAATTTTTTTTTACCATCAAAAAAACAGCACGGAACTAATCAATGGTTAAAAAATTACTTATTTAAGGCTTCTAATGGTTCTCAGAAACTTATTGTTTATTTTCACCACTGACCGACAAAAACTATGAGATTTCTCGCTACGCTTGCGCCATAGGCATCCCTTCGGGAAAATGACAAGGATTTCAAAGGTTTTGGTGGTGGAGGGGGTATGCGGCGGCTCTGCCGCCGCATACCCCCTCCAAAAACAGCTAACTATCTGTCAT
>JAIOZV010000110.1 GCA_021740425.1 Bacteroidales bacterium
TTGCTGTTTCGGTGCTTGCGCAGGGTATTGCTGCAAATTGGATAATTTTTGGTAACATCAGATGTTTTTAACCAAATCGTACACAGATTTTCATATTCATGATTTATCACCCAGTTTTTCCGTTTTTCCAGGGCAGTTCTTATCACTGCACTATATTGCATACTCAATGAATTCATTTCATCCATTAATTTTTTGAAATCATTGATGTCCTTTACATTTTGAAAATCTTTTAAAAAAGCATCTCTGCTATCAAAGGTTGAGTTTGCACAACCAACATTTTTACCAATTAATTCTTTCTTATTTTCCATCGTATAAAAATCAATTAATGTTTCATTTTAACCATATTTCCTCCTTTTTTAGTTTTCATTTTGGTTTTGTAATCCTCTTCCCGGCAAAAATATATCCTTAAATCCGCAAATAAGTTACTAACAGAACCAGCCAAAGCACTGTGTATAAATATCATACACAGTGTTTGACAGGTCAAAATTATCACCTATCTTTGAGGTGCAAACAACAAATGATGATAATTTATATTTAAGGTGATGAAAGTACAAAAATTGAATAAAACGATAAGCCCTTTTGCCGGAATTTCTTTTGTAAATGATAGTTTTAATAAGGCAGGAATGAATCAACTAATTGATTCAGAGCTTGGTAATCGGGTAAAATTATTTGGTTATCAATACAGTGATATTATACGAAATTTAGTGAATGTATTTTTAAGTGGAGGTGATTGCATTGAAGATATTGGCGCACACCTTGGCGAGGATTTAAAATCGATTCCAAACAACAAAGTTCCCAGTCCGGACACATCTTTGAGAGGCATAAAAGAACTGACTACCATTAATAACGTGTACACTTCAAAGAACGATATTTCATACGATTTTAACATTAACATGAGCCTGAACAGACTGAACCTAAAGTCATTATTACTTACCAAACAATTGGATGCCGGCAAATACTATGATTTTGATTATGACAATCAGGTTTTGGCAAACAAGAAATACGATGCGAAAAAAACATACAAAAAGAACAAAGGGTATGTTCCGGGGATAGCTACTATTGACGATAAGATCGTATACATTGAAAACCGGGATGGAAATGCAAATGTTAAATTTGAGCAGGCTGCAACGCTTACCAGGGCTTATGATTTATTAAAATCAGAAAACATCAAGGTAAACCGCTCAAGGATGGATGCGGGCTCATATTCCAAAGAAATAATTGATGTGGTGGACAACAACAGTGAATTATTCTACATCAGGACAAACAAAAGCACAAGCCTAATTGAGCAAATAATGGAAATTACAAATTGGCAGACCGTTGAAATCAATTACATAAACTATGAAGTAGCATCAATCCCCTTTACTCAGTTTTTCGAAGACAGAAATTACCGCTTGGTTATCATGAGGGAAAAAAGCAGTAGCAATCAGCTTGACATATTTACAGGAGATATGTTTAAATACCGCTCCATCTTGACCAATGACTGGGAAGGCTCTGAAAAAGAAGTGATTGAATATTATAATCAAAGAGGCACGAATGAAAAGGTATTTGATGTAATGAACAATGATTTTGGCTGGAAACATTTACCATTCTCATTTTTGAATGAAAACGGGGCATTCATGATCATTACTGCCATGATCAAAAATTTCTACAATTATTTTATAGCAAAAGTATCAAAGACTTTCGATGGGATCAATCCTACAACACGAGTGAAGAGATTTGTATTTCGTTTTATATCTGTGGCCGGCAAATGGGTGTACCAGGGAAGGCAGTGGGTACTCAAATTGTACACAAAAAGACCTTACGACAGGTTAATGGCATAACTATCCGCCCTTTACCACTATGGAGCAAGGGATACCTATGCCTAAAAACCACCTACAAAATATTACTTAAAAGTCTAAATATCTGTACTTTAAGTTTATTGCAAGATTAAAAACATATGCAAAAGCATTTCCCAATTTGATGCCTAAATAAAACATATGGCACAAAAAAATAGAATGTCGCACAGATGCAAAAAAATAGCCGTAAAACGACTATAAAAAACCTTTTCATCTCGAATTTTCAAACAAAAACTGATACCATTCCAAATAAATATTTAGTTTGCGGATTTAAGGTAATACTAAAACTAATTGTAGATTCTTTTTCATGTCGTTCAATTTTTGTTATACCTGTTTTTATGTTTGTTGTTTCTGTTCACCTCTTGTGCGGGTACATTTGTTTTTAATTTGGCGCTTTTTGTTGCTCATTTTCGTCAAGGCTTCGGCCAGTTTTTCAAAAGCAAGCTTTCTTTCTCTAAAGTGCTTTAAGGCTTCGTCGATGGAATATTCCTTTTTTTTCATTTTTCTGATCATATAAATTCCGAAGCTTGCATTAAAACGTATAAAGTAAAACCAATCGGCATGTAAAGTCAAATAATCTGCCACGTGAAAACCACGGTGTATGCAATTTTGTACTACGGGAAAAATACGGGGGTATGTCTTAAGGTGTTGATATTAAAAGGATAGCAAATATCCTGAAAGTGAGGTATCGGAGCCCAGATTGAGCTTTTTGCGGATGCTGCTACGGGTACTTTCGACTGTACGGATGCTGCGGTTGGTGAGAATGGAAATGTCTTTGGAGGTCATGCTGAGCCTGATGAGGCTGCAAATCTTTATTTCTGTAGGAGAAAGTTCCGGATGCAATTCCCTTAAAACATGGTAAAAATCCTGATGGACATTTTCGAAACGGGTTTCAAATTTTGTTAAAAACTTACTGATTTTTAGTGTTTCACCCCTTGGTGTTAGGGGTGATTAAACACTAAAAATCAGTAGTTTGGAGCTTCATAGCCAGGATTCATTATTTGTAAGAACAATTTTATCCGTTCATCACGAAGTGTTTATGAGAATTTGTAGAGAGGTGCAACTGATGAGAAATATCAGATACTCCTTGAATTATTTCAAAGGTTAATTTAATATTGCAAGTTAATTCCCGGGCTTTAGAGAAACCGCGTGTGGGTGCTAATCTTTTCATTGAACAACAATTCTTTTTACAATTACATTTTCATTGTTGGCTAAGCGCAATAAATAAACTCCGGGTTGCAAATCATTAATATCAACTTTTGTGATTTTTTTGGTTAAGTTGAAAGATTTTATCAATTTGCTTTCGGCAGAGATGAGGGTAGCTTTCAAGCCTGACCATGCTTCGTCTTCGGGATTAAACCCTGTGCAGCTAATGTTCAGAATATTCTTTGCCGGATTGGGATAAACCAAAACGGCGACACTCATTTCATTTTTCTCAATACCTGTTACAGAAGTTTTAAATCCTGTTATTTGCGAAAGCCCATTGTTGTAGAATTGACCATCGGCATTGTTAAAAGCAGGATTCCATTCTGCCATCACCGGGGTTACATCAATCGAAAAAACATTATAGGCACTCAGATTGATGGTTTCTCCTTCAACCATTCCATCTGTTTCGTTAGTTAAAGGATCATCACCATAAACGGTGAGCAGCACGTTTTCGGAAGCATTGTTAATTTCGACAAAGCCAGCACAAAATCCATTGCTGTCGAAAGCGCCGATGTAATTCACGTTTTTCAAATCTGCGATGGCATCGGCTGAAACCGAAATCAGATGCACATTACCCGTGCGGACGAGTGGCCATGGGCCGGGAAGTGGCGGTGAAGTCTTAATTTCGGGTAGCGAAAAATTGCTCAGTGGCGGAAAATCCATCGTTACTTCATTTACGAAATTGGCCAAATATCCTCTGCCAGGTTCAAGATCGGTAAGTGTGAAAATACCGCCATTTGGCCAAAATATTTTATTGCAGTATAAATCGAGCATGTACAGTACATTGTTTTGCGGATTTTCGATCACATCATACACCGGCGATGTTTGATTGGTAAGCACCGGAATAAGATGTGTTCCGCTGCAAAAGTTTAAAGAACCATCATCCAAAGCATCACCTCTCACCACAAGCTTATCGGCCATATTCATTTTTACTTTGTAACCCAGATTTACATCAAAGGTGTTGAGCGTGTTGATAAAAAATGGTGCCGGCGCATAAATCCCATTAGTACCTGTGAGTATCGAAAGGCTGTTTGAGCCAACCAATTCTGACATCATTTCTACAATGTCGGGGTTAAGCGGATCGAGAAATGAGGAAATATATGACCATCCCTGGGGAATATTAATCTCCTGAATGCTCAAGAGTACCTTGATGGTTGTATTAGCCGATTCGATGTCCTGATTATCATTAGCTTTTACCTGAATGGTGTTGATCCCTGGCACCAATGTCAGAGCAGAGTTCCAGGTTGTGGTTCCGGTGGCTGGCTGCCAGTTGTCATCGTTGAGCTTCACAAAAACATCTTCAAGGTCGCCATCCTTATCGTTGGCTGTGCCGGTAAAGTTTATATTGTACTCATAAATTTTTGTGTTATTGGCAGGACTGTTTACTGTAATTGTGGGAGCCCTGAAACCCTGCACACCGCTAAAAACAGAAAAAGAAGTCAAGCCTGTGGCAGTAAAGGAATTTTCATCGGTGTTCACGCGTGAATAATGCAGCCAATGGGTAAACTCATCATTTTTGAACTTACCTCCGTCTATGGAGTCTTCGCTGCCGATTACATCTAATTGATCGTACCAGAAAGTGATATCGTAGAGTGGATTGGTCAGCCCCTGGCTTTCCACTACCCAGTAGCGGGTGAGGAAGTTAGGAAAATCAGTGCCGGTATTGTTGTCGGGATGAACTTCTGGTTTTAACCTAACGGAGATTTGGCCATTGTTAAAATTTGCAGATAGTAAATTAATCTCCACCGGCGAATAGGCAGGGTTGCTGCCAAAGTTGCCCACTGGAAATTCAAAAGTTCCTGTTTTGTCGAACAGTTTAATGACCATTCCTGCTCCTGTGGCATCTACCCAGGCACCCGGCGCTTTGCTTTCTACCACAATGCAGTTTGGGCCGAGAACGAGGTTGTGTTCACCCAGTATAAGTGCTCCCTGTGATAGTTCAAGTTGGTTCTCCACATACACCGAATCTTCCATAATCAAACCTCCCGGATTATCCAACACCAGGCTGGGATAGCTGCCCGGAGCCACCATCTGCGGCTTTGTGCTTTGGTAGTAAACCGTTCCTGTTCCGGTAATCTCGCCGTTATTCTCGAAACCGCCTTCAATATACAGCTTACCATTTACCTCCAGTGTACCGTTCAGGACAAAATCATACATCACACGAATCTCCGTGCCAAAAGTAATTTTAGCGGTATTATCCGAAGAAATGGTGAGGTTTTCAAATGTAGTGCATCGGTTGCCGCTAAATTCATGAACAACTCTGGCTGGATGTTCAAAACTGACAAGCCCCACCGAATCTGCAGCGGCAAATACCGTGCTGTCGGAGTTGTTGTACCAACTTCCAGTTAGAGTGATTTGGCCATCGAGATAGATGAAACCATTGTTGCCCCCGCTGTTCAGGTTGGAATAATTCCCCTTGTTTCCGTCAATTTCCATATATGCACCCTGTTCTACAACAATGGATGCCCCATTGTTTACAAAGCCCTGTGCTGGTAGTAATGCCGGCAAAAGGAGCATGATGATAAAAATCGCTTTTGTTTTCATTTTATCATGTCTTTATTAATCAGCAGTAAATTTATGCACCGGGAGTACTCTGAAAGGAGCCAACTTGGAAGCATTGTAAAATGCTTTGTCTTGTGCATGAAAAAAATACGCATCTGTAGATGAATATTGTTCTGAAGTATAATAGTACGGATTACCGTAGGTGCCGTTACCCTGGTCTAAGCTGTATGAAGCGAAAACATTCCAGGTATTGCCGGTAATAAGTTCAAATTCATTCCTTGTTGGAAGAAACCAGTTACTGTAATTATTGGTGCTCACAAAATCGTCACACAAATCTGCTGCAATGTCGCTTGTGGAGCAGGCTGCTAAAATGGCGTTTGTGTTGGCTTGCCCATCTGTAGTGCTTGTCGTGACGCTGGTGCCGCTGCAACCCCAGGTTGTATTACCCAGCGGCTGATTGTAATATACTTTTCCTTCGCCGGTTGATGTGTCCAGTTCAAATATGATTCCGTCCTGATAGGTACAGCCATAAAGGTCAATCAATAAAATGTTATCCGACTGGTAAATTTCGTAGGGTGTTTCACCGTTGTCCAGCCGCTGCTGAACAGTTAATGTGGAAGCCAGGTCGGAGAACTCACGAATAGGGATATACCTGAATTTCTCATTCTTACTTTTATTTTCAAGCACTTCATCATAATAATTATAGATCCAGGCTGCCCAGTAATAAGTCCACTCAGTAGAACTTAAATAGTTTCTTTTGTTAAAATCAAATGTCTTTTCAATTCCATATTCGGCAAGAATACCGGGAGGAATATTGGTGAACAGTGTTTCCAACTCATCTCTGGCGGGCAAATACCAGTTGGTGTAATTTGCGGAGCTTACATAATCAACGCATTGTTGTGCAGCACAGGTAGGATTGGAACTTGTATTGTAATTTTGTACAATTGTAATGGAATTGGCTTTTCCATCGGTATTGCTGGAGGCACCTATCAAGGCGCTGTAGCCCTTATCCCAATAATCACTATTCAATGCATCCAAAGCGGCCGTTTTTCCATTACCAGTTAATGTATTCAGATAAAAAATTATGCCATCCTGATATCGTTTTCCGTACAGTTTGTAAAGCAAGGCATTGTCCGATTGGTATATCTCAAATGGTGTTTCGCCGTTATCGAGGCGATATTGGATGTCATCGGGAAAAATGGTGTAGGATTGATATGGGCTCCAGCCTTCCGGGTTATGTGTCCTCACTTTCAGCTCACCAGGCGCCATGCCCGAAATGATTAACCTGATGGTTGCTGTTTCGTCTCCTGATAATGTCGTACATCCTGCAGGAACCTGCCATTCAAAAGCATCAACCAAACCCTCAAAAACGCAGGTATAACTCACGGTATCTTCCACTGGCGGGTAAAAATCCCCGGTAATTTCCAAAGGTGTTGGTGGTGCATCCAGTGCAATGCTTCTAATGGCTCGCACATGGTTCAACGTGGATTTTGTCTGTGATTGTGAGCTTGCATTTGTGTTGTAAACATGGTTGTTATCGGAATCGGTTTCCGTAGAGGTGTGATAATAGGTATCGGCTACGAAATTACCTGAATCGGTGGCCTGGTGGAATTCGATGAGTTTTTCCATTTCATCGAGAGAGGGCAGATACCAGTCATCATAACCTTCCAGCGTGAGGGCTTCACAAATAGCAGCGGCTATTCCGCTGGTTGCGCAGTGTTGAATAATTTGCGTAGTATTGAAACTGCCAGTTCCAGGATTTTCGAACGTCGTGCCGATGTAATCTCCCTGACAGCCCCATCCGGCGCCGTTACTTTGGTCTTCGGGTGCGGTAATCAAAACATAACCCTCATCCACATAAAAAATAAGTCCACCCTGGTAATGCTGGCCTAGCAACTGATTGGTATTTCCACCGAGCGAGTCAATGATCTGTGCAATATCGCCCGATTGTAGTAATTGTTCAAGGTCGGGAAAATTGACGGAAATGGGTTCGCTTTCTCCGCAATCATTCATCGCTGTCACAGAAATAGTACCCTCCAGAGGTGCATTCACCGTCACATTGACCTCATACCATCCTTGCCCATTGTTGATGGTAATGCACGATGGAAAAGTCCAGTTATAGTATTTTACCCATGAAACAGGATCAACACTTAATGTAACAGTTTCGCCAAACGCCAGGGCATTAATGCCGTTGATTGATCCACCAAGTGCCGTAACATCATAGCAAATCATCCTGATGGGACGTACATACATGTTCTGATCGCTTTTTAAGCGCGGTCCCGATCCTTCATAACTGCTGGCAGTGTATTGTGTGGAATTCCTTTGGTAAATCATAACAAAAAGATTTTCATCGCTGCCTGTCAAAATCCTCTTATCCTGCAAAAGAGTGCGGATACCGGGATATTCTGATGAGAAGTTCCATAATTCACTGTTTTCCGGTGGGTTGCCTAAAAACCAATCATCGAATCCGTTTGTGGAGAGGTTGGTGCAAAAATAAAATGCCGAACCCGATTCGGGGCCATTTTGTTTTACTTCCTGGTTGTTGGCATATCCCCAACCCAATGTTGAATTGTTTGTTGCAAAGTTTTTGCCCATGTGGCCCCACGGATAGGTTTCATCGTCATAATTGGTGGTGTCAACTACAAGTCCGTCACCATTATCATTTAAATAAAAAATCACGCCACCGCCATATTTTTTACCGATGAGTGCATCGATTCCATTGTCGGCGATGATTTGGGCCAGAGGGTCGCCATTGTCAAGACGTTCCTGTACGCCGTTGGTGCTTTGCATGGCCTGGGTTACTCCCGGAAGCACGATATAATTTCCACCACTGATAAAGATGGTATCTTCATTTCTGCTCAGGATGGGGCTTTGCGTCCAGCTACCGTTTCCTTCGGCATCGGATTTTAACAAGTAACCGCCGGCGGCGCCGGTGGGCATTTTCAAACCTGTAAACACACCGCTTGAAGCCTGGGAGGCTCCAATGACCGTTCCGTCAATTGTTCCACCGGTGATAACTACATCGTTTGTATCTTGGTCGGCCATTGTTCCAAGCGCATCCAGTTCTGCCTGGATGGTGCTGTCAGCAATTCTCCTGGTGTTTTCTTCGTCAATGATTCTATTCATTAAAGCAGTCGAGCTTGAAATGTATTGCCACCCACTGTTGGCGTAATAATAGAATCCTGAACCACCATCAATTTGAAAAATCACCAGCCCTGTAGCAGGATTAATGATGGCATTTTTCTGTGCTTCGGTCATTCGGGGTACCAACACCCCTTTTTCGGTGGATTTCACGTCCAGCATAGCCGATGAGTCCGGCTTGCTGCCGTCGTTGTTGATGCTGACGTTTTGCGCCTGTAACTGAATTCCTGCTCCAAATAACAGGAACATTAAAATTCCAAAAAGTAAATTCTGTTTTTTCATTTTCTTGAATGTTTGTTTAATAAATTGATAGATAAAATTTTGTTTTAAGAATATTTGGATTTGTTCGCTTGCTTACCGGAGTGGTTTCTTCTTTCGTATTTTACTTTGGTTAAAGCTTCGGAAAGTTTTTCAAATGCAAGTTTCCTTTCTCTAAAGTGCATTAAAGATTCATCGATGGAATATTTCTTTTTTTTCATTTTTCTGATCATATAAATTCTGAAACTTGCATTAAAACGTATAAAGTAAAACCAATCGGCATGAAAAGTCAAATAATCTGCCACGTGAAAACCACGGTGTACGCAATTTTGTACTACGGGAAAAATACGGGGGTATGTCTTAAGGTGTTGATATTAAAAGGATAACAAATATCCGGAAAGTGAGGTATCGGAGCCCAGATTGAGCTTTTTGCGGATGCTGCTGCGGGTACTTTCGACTGTACGGATGCTGCGGTTGGTGAGAATGGAAATGTCTTTGGAGGTCATGCTGAGCCTGATGAGGCTACAAATTTTTATTTCGGTAGGAGTAAGTTCCGGATGCAATTCCCTTAAAACATGATAAAAATCCTGATGGACATTTTCAAAACGGGTTTCAAATTCTTTCCATGCACTGTTGGGAGTGGCCAATTCCATGCTGCCGATGAGCGTATTGATTTTTTCCCTGGCCTCCATAGAAACCATTCCTGATAATTCTTTTAACTTTTGAGAAACATCAAACGAAAGCTCATTCAAACGTGCCATGTGCATGGCTTTTACGGCAAGTTCCTTTTGCTGTGCCTGGAATTCCGTTTCCAGTTTTTCTTTTTCCTTTTCCAATACCCTGGCTTGTAAAAGCCTGTTGCGGTTTTTATATCGTTTGTAAACAAAATAGAATACAATGGCTGAAAAAGCGATAATAACCAAAACCAGCATTAACCGGTGGTCGGCTCTCTGCCGGAAAATATTCTCATTGAGTTCAGCAATAGTCTTGAGATTTTTTTCCTGCCTGTATTTGCCTTCCAGCTCTGTAAGTTTCTGGTTCACATCAATTTTTCGCAGTGTATCGGATAAGGTTTTAAATGCTTCATGATAATAGAGCGCACTATCAAAACTGCCTAATGACTTAAAGCATTTGTACATTCCTGTTAATATTTTTAACTCCTCATTTTTAAGGCCATATTGCCTGACATGAAAAAGGGATTTTTGAAAATATAGAAGCGCTGAGTCGGCCTGTCCGGTTTGCTGAAACATGAATCCCATGTCGATGTGGTTAACCATGATACCATAGCCGATGCCTTCGACCTTTGATACCATCAGCGAGCTGTCGAAATATTTTCGTGCCAATTCAAATTCCTCCATGTTTATAAGTGTGCTTCCCATGGTGTTGTAATTGATGGCAAGCAGGGAATTGAGTTTGTTTTCTTTGGCAAGGGCGATGTTTTTCAACAATGCTATTTTGGCTTTATCAGGAGCTCCCGTTTCTCTGTAACAAATGGCTGCGTTGGAAATATTCATCATCAATGCATTTACATTATTGGAGGCAGAATTTATTTCGATGGACTGATCGAGCATATTCAGGGCGTCGGTATATTTCCCTGACTTCACAAAAATGGTGGCAATATTGTTGAGCATCACCGCCAGGTCGCTTTGGTTGCCGTCCTCCCTGTAGAATTTCATTGCTTTAAAATACAGGGCAACAGCGGTATCGGACTGGCCAACCGTGCTGTACACATTTCCAAGTACGGCGTAAATATTGGCAAGATGCGAAACTTCATTCTTTTCTTGGGCAATTTCGAGTGCATCGTTAAGCACAATAATTGCCGAATCGTAATTCATCAGTTCAGAAAGTGTATTCGACAGGCCGGTCAGGGCATTTAACCTTGAGCGGGTGTCGTTGTTTCCCTTCCCGGTTTCAAGGGCTTTCAATAAAAAATATTTTGCAGAGTCGAATTTTGCAACCTGCATATAATACCAGCCCAAATTGATGTAAGCATCCTCCTGTCCTTTTTTATCGTTTAACTCCAGAGCAATGTTTAGTGATTTTTTGGTGTATTCGTAAGATTTTTCTGTATTTGTGCTAAGGAGCAAGTCAGCAATTTTGTTGTAGGTTTTCATCTGATTGGCAGGTGCCTCGCTGCTTGCAAGTAATTCGAGGCTGTCAATTGTGCCGGATGTTTGCGAAAAGCCAAATTGGAGAGTCAATATCATATACACTGTCAGTCCAATTAAAATTTTCATCATGTGCTCCATTTATGAAGTATCTGACAAAAATACGGTTTTAGTTTTAAAAATACATTTAAGGAAATTAAAGTTCCCATAAAATGGGTGGAAAATCACAAAAAATAAATCCTTAATTCAGGATGTTTTGTCCCGGATGTTAAAACTCAGTGGTAGTATTGGTTTTGGCCTGAGAAAGTATTATCTTCACAACCATTTATTTTAAGATAAAGTTGGCAGAAAGTGTCGTCCATTCTTAAACAATATAAAAACTTAATCGCTATGAAACCAAATTTTCTTTCGTTTACATTGCTTGAAATGATGATTTTGAGCATTATTTCATCACAAGCCCAACCCATTGTAGCTAACCACGAGAATATCAATCTTGAAGCAATTCCAGTGAGCTGGATTGAAACTGCAAAAGCCGAATTGAAAATCTGGTATGGGCACACCTCGCATGGAAGCCAGATCACAACAGGTATTTCCAACATCGAATCACACTTTGGTGAGCCCTATACATTTAACGAATCAGGTTCCGGCGGACAATTGTCCTACCAGGAACTTAATGGTTATGATCTGGGGCACAATGGCGATTTATACTGGGAGTACCTGACACGTCAGAAACTCAACAATCCGGCAAATGACCGAAATGTAGTCATTTGGTCGTGGTGTGGCGGTGTATCAGACAATTCCGTTCAGGGTATAAATACATACCTCAACGCCATGAGCCAACTGGAGCAGGATTATCCGGAAGTAATGTTTGTGTATATGACCGGCCACCTCGACATTTGGTCGGATGCAAATTTAAAAGCAAGAAATCAGCAAATCAGAGATTATTGTTTGGCAAATGATAAGATTCTCTTCGATTTTGCCGACATCGAAAGCTATGATCCCGATGGAAATTTTTATCAATATGCCACCGATAACTGTAATTACTATGAAGGGCCCGGATGGGGGTATCTTGGAAATTGGGCAAATGAATATTGCACGGATAATCCGGCATCCGAATATTGCCGCAGTTGCTCCTGTGCTCATTCCGAGCCTGCCAACTGCAACATGAAAGGACGGGTATTTTGGTATTTGCTCGCCCGGATTTCAGGCTGGAATGAACATCAGGAAGTATTTTATGTGGATAAACATCATCCTGAAGCCGATGATGAAAATCCCGGAACCGAAAGCCTCCCCTGGCTTACCATTCAACATGCTTTAGATGTAGCCCTTCCCGGCGATTCGGTGCTCATCCGCGAAGGAATTTACGAGGAAGCATTAACAAGCAAAAACAATGGAAATGCCATGGAAGGCCACATCGTGTTTGCAGCCTTCCCGGGCGAAGCAGTTGTAATCGATGGCACGGATGCTACCGAAAATATTGGTCTCAGAATAGAAAATTCCTACCTGAAATTTTACAATCTCGAAATATATAACTGGTCAGGAACAGGTATTTGGATGACAGGTTCAGGTTTTTCTGAAATTCACAATGCTGAGGTACACGAATCGGTTTTCGGAATTGGCATTTCCGCCGGATCTCACGATTTTCTTTTTATCGAAACCACCGTTCATGATTTCGATTTGTATGGATTTGATGCTTCGCCAATGGGAGAGGATTTTTGTTACAACGGAACTTTCGTCAATTGCTCTGCACACTCCGGGCGCGACCCTGAACAAAATGTGGATGGCTTTGCGCTGGGGCACGGAGCGCAACACAATTTCAGTTTCCTAAATTGTACGGCATTTAATGTATTCGATGGTTTCGACATCAGCTCTGCTGCCACCACCCTGACCAATTGCCTGGCCTATGATTGCCTGAACACCTGCTATAAATTATGGCAGGATCAGATAGAGCTGGTTAATTGTATCGGGCATCATGGAGATATTTCGATTGTTCAGTTGGGATGGCAGGAATTTCCCTCCGAAACTACATTGAGAAATTGCACCTTCAGCAATGCCGGAGTTTACACCATCTGGCAGGCCAACAGCAATGATGTGCTCAATATGTACAATTGTATAGTTTCGGGTGGCGATAATATCGGACTGTGTTTTGAACAGCCCTCTGCGGCAAATTACCATGGTGATTTCAACCTCTTTCAAAATAACAATCCTGCTCGTGCAATTAATATTGGTGGAGCAGCGGAATTTTCAATACAGAATATCGAAAATGGAAATTGGGCCACATTCAGCGGGCAGGATGAAAACTCAATAACGGCTGATGCTGTAAGTGAAATATATTTAGGCTCCGGCTCCGGCGATTTTCACCTTGCACCCTTAAGTCCTGCAATTGATGGGGCAAGTGCCGATTTTGCCCCTGTCACTGATTTTGATGGAAACCTTCGCCCTTACGGCCCTGAGCCCGATATCGGGGCTTACGAATCTTTGGAGGATGTTGCGGCTTATAATGTTTTGCCGGATAATATCGATTTTGGCATCATCTTTACCGGGCACACTGCCATCGAAACTCTTACTATTTACAATGTTGGCGAAATTCCTGTGACCATCGATGGTATCAACATCAGCAATGAGGTTTTTAAATTACCTGAGATAAGTTTTCCTCTGGAAATTTCAGAGGATTTTACAATCGAAAT
>JAIOZV010000111.1 GCA_021740425.1 Bacteroidales bacterium
GTACTTAATTTTTATGTTATCAGTCCCGGCAATGAAACCCCTTATGCGCTTCCCATTACTCCTGAAACCTGGGTCAGTGTGAATATTCCATTATCAAGTTATGTTCCTCCGGTAAACCTTGCAGATGTTTTTCAATTTAAAGTTGACGGTAACGGAACTGTATATTTCGATAACTGGTATTTCTGGAAAGAGCCGGTAGTTCCCGGATCAGATGCAACCTTAAGCGATCTTTTGGTTGATGGAATCACCGTTGATGGATTTACACCCGCAACATTGAGCTACGTGGTTGAGTTGCCTCTTGGTACAACCGAAGTACCTGAAGTAACAGCTGTTACTACTGATCCTTTAGCAAGTCATGTTGTAAATAATGCTGCCGCTTTACCAGGAACTACCGAGGTAGTAGTAACTTCAGAGAATGAAGCAAACACAAAAACCTATTCAATTGAATTTACAGTTGCCGGTGAAACTCCCTCATCAGAATACTGCGAAACTGAAGTGTATCATTTTGGAGATGTCAATACTCCCTCAGCAATCTATCTTACCATAACAAATTTTGATGCTCAATCGGTGTTTGTGGAAATCGAATCTGCAAGAGAATCACCTGTAGATGATCTGATCCTTAATGTCCCTGCAGGTGTCGGACTAACGGGAAATGATTTCTCAGTTCCGGGGAAAATCAGTAATACCATGATTTGGAACGATACCCCACCAGCTGAATTTGAAATGAATGTTTTGTGGAGTTTTGAGGATTTTGGTGGCAACTGGCAATTAAGCGTGGCGCCAATAACTGTTCCCTTTGAAGCAAGTTGTAATGTTGGCGGACCGGCAATGGTTAAATTCAGAGTGGATATGTCGCAGTATGTTGGCGAGTTTACAAATGCTTATGTGAGTGGTTCCTTTAACGGATGGTCAGGCGAAGGAGATCAATTGCTCGATCCAGATATGGATAATATTTATGAGGCTACGCTGGAATTAGAAAATGGTGCATATGAATACAAATTTACCCTCGATAATTGGGCTGTTCAGGAAGAGTTCTCAGGTGGAGAACCATGTGTTGTTACAATTGAAGGATATAATAACAGAGCGCTTGAAGTAAGCGGCAATGCTACTTTACCTGTTGTTTGCTGGAATAGCTGCGAAGCATGCCCTGAAATACTCTATGATGTTACACTCAGCGTTGATATGAACAATTACCTGGGTTCTTTCGGCAATGCCTATGTAAGCGGCAGTTTCAACGGTTGGTGTGGAAACTGCAATCAATTGCTCGACCCTGACATGGATGGTGTTTATGAAACTACCCTGACAATTGCACCCGGCTCCTATGAATATAAATTTACCCTCGACAATTGGGCTGCTCAGGAACAATTTTCTGGTGGAGAACCATGCACTATTGAAGCAGGAGGATTTGTAAATCGTCTTCTCGAAGTGTCTGAAAGTACCGTTTTACCTACTGTCTGCTGGAATCTATGCGGACCATGCCCCGAACCTGTTGACGTAACCTTTAGCGTTGACATGTCTCAATTCGGCGGATCCTACACCAATGTTTATGTAAGCGGATCGCTCAACGGATGGTGTGGCGAATGTAACCAAATGCTCGATCCTGAAATGGATATGGTTTATGAAGTTACACTTTCGCTGAACCCGGGTGCTTACGAATATAAGTTTACTCTCGATAACTGGGCACAGCAGGAAGAATTTGCCGGTGGTGAACCATGTACGATTACCGTTGGCGCTTTTACCAACAGATTTGTGGAAGTTTCTGAATCGGAAGCTTTACCGCTGGTTTGTTGGAACAGTTGTGCTATTTGCCCGGATTATCAGGCCGGGTGGGGTGGCATTTCAAGCAATGTTATGCCCGAAGCTAAAATAATGCTGGAAGATCTATTTGCTCCTATTGCAGACGATATGATAATTCTGCTTGGACAAACCGGTGTTTTCTGGCCCTCACAAAGTATAAATACCATTGGCGAATGGGATACTTATCAGGGATACAAGGTAAAGTTTGCAAACGGAGTAAACTTTGAATTTTCAGGCGCTCCGCTCACCGACAGAACGGTAACTTTTGAACCGGGTATGTTTTTTGTTCCCGTGCTAAGCGAAGGCCCCGCAAGTGTGAATGATGTTATTGTTCCCCATGAAAATACTATTGAATTCATGTTCGATATGTCCACAAACATGGTGTACTGGCCTGAAGGCGGAATTGTTCCAGGTGTTACCGGAGCTCTCGAAACCCTTGAGCCCGGTTTTGCATATATTACCAGATTCACAGGAACCACCACCATCGACTTTGGCACCGTACCCGGAAAATCAAATTCTGCACCTTCGCACACTAACAAGATGGTAAATAGCACCACCTGGAATGATGTATCAGCCACAGGCTCACAACATATTATTTCCGTGAACACTTCTTCACTTCAAAGTGGCGATTTTGTAGGCGTATTCGATGCCGAAAGCACCTGCACAGGATTGGCGCAATATAAGGGAGCATCCCAAATGATGCCTCTGATAGTTTTTGGCAACGACATCACTACCACATCAAAAGATGGTATGTCAGAAAACGAAGCAATGAACTTCCGCATTTATCGCAATGGCCAGGAAATGGAAGTAAATGCAGTTTATGATGCATCCATTGTTGATCATGATGGGTTGTTTGTCGAAAACGGACTTTCGATAATTAACGAATTCAAAATGGGAGCCACATCCATCAGCGATCAGAATGCTTCCTCATTCAGCATTTATCCAAACCCGAACAACGGTAGGTTTACCCTTGTTACTGGAGGCGATGATATGTATAACTTCGTGGTTGTAAACATGCAGGGTCAGCAGATTCTGACTTCAGAAACCAGCGGAAGCACAACCATCGACCTAAGCGATCAGCCTAAAGGAGTTTACTTCATCAGGCTGTCAAATACCACTTCTACATCAATCGAAAAAATTGTAGTTGAATAATTAGTAGTGTAATTTTTTTCATGGAGTATGTGATCATCATCCCAAAAATGCTGATTATCATTTTTACAGCATCCTAAAGGATGAAGATCACATGCTCCTTTTTTTTTAAAACATTTTTAGAAATAAATAAAACCAAACACCATGAAACCGATAGAAAACAATTTTAAGGGAGTCATATTCGTAATCCTGATCTCATTTCTTTTTGGAAATCCGATTTTCGGGCAATTTGTACCTGTAGGAAGTGGCAGTTACACCACCGTTTTTCCCGGGGTAGATATTGCCGGCAGGAATACATATCCTTCCGGAACTCCCTACGTTTCGGGTGTGGCGGCTACAAAGCCGGTTCCCACAAACGATTGGTGGTCGGCAAAGGTTAAAGAACCTCACGTAAACAATCTGTTTACTTATCCTATGGCACTGCGAACCGTAAACTCAGGATTGGTGATGAGTTTCATCGAGGCACCATCAGGCCCTAACGGTAGCAGCCAGCCTATGGATGAACAGATGCCGGTCATTGTTGGCGTTAGTGGTTTAAATGCTTCAAGCGCTACCGTTTCAGATTTTTCTGATTTTACGGTAACCATGAACTGGACAAACAGCACCTATAGTTTTAATGCCACCACCGGAATTGCCATGCCCTTTATTTATTTCACAAAAAATGAAACCAACGTAGCAATAATTACTGTCAACGAAGGAACAGTAACTGTTAGTGCTGAAATTTTAATCGTCGAAAATGCACATTATGGTGCCGATTTCGCCATTTATGCGCCTTCGGGAAGTACCTGGATTCAATCCGGAAATAGCTACACCTCAACTTTAAACAATAAAAATTACTGGTCGGCAGCCTATCTGCCACCATCAGCATCCAGTGTTGCAGCCGTGGCTCAGGAATATAAAAAATACGCTTATGTTTTTCCTGTCAATACAATCACCACCTGGGATTATGATGAAACTACTTCGATAGTTAGTTCCGCATTCACAGTTAGCACCGAAATTAAAGAAGGCAGCAATACCAACGTTTTATTGGGATTATTGCCACACCAATGGAGCAATCTCGCACCATCGTCGCCCCAACCCGAAGGCTACACTTATTCTTCAATCAGGGGTGAGATAAAAACTTTGGATGGAAACGGATTTCAAATCGAAAACACTTTTCACGGCATCCTGCCTACCCTCCCCTACATAGACCAATACAGCGAAGGGTTCAGCCCTTCGGCATTAAACGAAAAAATTCAATTAATAGAAAATGATGGCCTGGCCACCTGGACAGATTCTTATAACGAAGGACAGGTAATGAACCGCCTGATTCAAACCGCCAGAATTGCCGACCTCACCGGTAACTATGAAGGAAGGGATAAAATGGTGGCAACCATCAAGGAAAGGCTCGAAGATTGGTTAACCGCCGAAGCGGAGGAAGTGGCCTTTATTTTTTACTACAATTCAAATTGGTCGGCCATGATAGGATACCCTGCCGGACATGGCCAGGATGGAAACCTGAACGACCACCATTTTCATTGGGGATATTTTATTCATGCTGCCTCGTTTATGGAACAGTTTGAGCCCGGATGGGCAGAAGATTGGGGAGGAATGATCAACCTTTTGATTCGGGATGCTGCCACAGCCGACCGCAACGACACCCTGTTTCCCTTCCTGAGGAATTTCAGTCCTTACGCCGGACATTGCTGGGCTAACGGCTTTGCAACTTTTCCCTTTGGCAACGACCAGGAATCAACTTCTGAAAGTATGCAGTTTAACTCTTCACTCATTCATTGGGGAAGCGTAACCGGAAACGACGAAATCCGCGATCTCGGCATTTATTTATATACCACCGAACAATCAGCCGTTGAAGAATACTGGTTTGATATGTTCGAACGCACTTTTAAACCCGAATACAATTTTAGCCTTGCCTCCCGCATTTGGGGCAATGGCTACGATAACCAGACTTTCTGGACCGGAGATATTGCCGCAGCCTATGGCATCGAGTTGTACCCCATTCATGGAGGCTCGCTGTATCTGGGGCAAAACCTGGAATATGTGCAGAAACTTTGGACCGAGATGACTGAGAATACAGGCATTTTAAATAATCAGGCCAACGACAACCTATGGCACGATGTGTATTGGGAATATTGTGCTTTCCTCGATCCGGAACTTGCCATTCAAATGTATGATTCATACCCCGATCGCTCACTAAAATTTGGCATTACCGATGCCCAAACCTACCACTGGCTACATTCGATGAATGTGTTAGGCCATGTTGACGCATCCTTAACCGCCGATTATCCGCTTGCGGCTGCTTTTAGCAGGGATGGAGAAACCATTTACACCGCGCATAATTATAACGATGCACCTATCACTGTTTTATTTTCAGATGGTTTTGAATTGGAAGTACCGGCGCATAAAATGGTAACAAGCAAGGATATTGCAATTTCAGGCATACTGACTTCCAGCTTCCCACAAGCCTTCATCAATGGAAGTGTGGATTTGAATGTTACGATTATTGGCGGAACAACCACTAAAATTGAATTCTTCGATGGAACCGAATTAATAGGCGAGGTAATGCAGGAACCTTACACATTTAAAGCCGAAAATTTAAGTGCAGGCAAACACTACTATTATGCCCGGATTTATGATGGCACCGACTATAATTTATCCAATATTGCACCGGTAATTATTGGCCGTCAATTGCCCTACAACGGCTTTTTAAATGCTGTTCCCGGAACGATTGAAGCAGGCTGGTACGACAAATTTGAAGGCGGAAATGGCCAGGACATTTCTTATGTAGATGGATCGGTGGTAAACGAAGGAGGATTTCGCCCTGCTGAATATGTTGATGCTTTAGTCGTGGTTCCTGAAGGTGCAACCGTTGGTTGGATTGCCGGCGGCGAATGGCTGGAATACTCTATTGATGTTGAAACACCAGGTAATTACACCTTTGATTTCAGGTATGCTTCGGATAACGACAACGGAGGAGGCCCTTTTTATCTCGAACTGGATGGCGATGTTTTGACTGATCCGATTTCAACAAGCTCAACCGGCGGCTGGAATACCTGGGCAACTGCAACCGCCGGCGAAATCGCCCTCTCCGGCGGTGAGCACATATTGAAGCTCGCCTTTTCGAATGGGGAATTTAATCTGGGTAAAATGACCTTTACATACTCCGGGCCGCTTTCTTACAATCAACCGGTAGCCGATGCCGGCGAAAATGTGGTAGTTATCATGCCTGCAACAACTGCCGCCTTAGATGGTTCGGGCAGTTTCGATCCCGGTTCTGAGCCTTTAACTTATGACTGGATACAGGTTTATGGCCCGACCATTGTAAATTTTTCTGATAACACACTTCCCAATCCTGAAATATCCAATCTTGAAAAAGGTGTTTATCAAATCCGCCTGACTGTTGCCAACAGCGGCTATTCAGATGCTGACGAAATGTACGTAATCGTAAATGAAACTGCCGAAATCCCACCCACTGTGGCCGTGACATATCCTGAAGATGGCGATGAGTTTAGTATTGGAAAAGAAATTGACATTACAGCGGTGGCCTCTGATTTGGATGGAATGATAGTGAAGGTTGATTTTTATGATGGAACAAGTTTATTGGGAACCGTTACAACACCGCCCTATATACTGGAACATACTTTTTACCAGCTTGGAGCCCACGTTTTAACTGCTGAGGCCACCGACAATGACGAAATCACATCAACATCACAAGCCGTAACCATTATTGCCACCGAAGCACCACCCTGCGAAGGAACGGCGTACAATGGCGAGTTTGATTATGTTTTCTCGCCCGACGAGGAAAATCCAACTTTAACCTTTATCCCGAACGATCCCGGTACCGGAAGCCCTACGTGCATTTTGTACTACAACACTACCGGAAATCAACCTTTCCCCGGATACATGGTTTCGCCCAATGTACCTTTTCAACTTACCGCCGGAGTGGGCAGCACGGTGTATTTTTATTATACCTATTCCTATATGGGAGGCGGTGAACACACTACCCTCGATCATATTGTAGCCTTTGAAGTTGGCAATTGCCTTCCCACAAATTTACCTGAAGAAGAATTTGCAAGCAACGATCTTGTTTCATACAGTCCAAATCCGGTATCCGATGTCTTGACATTACATTTCCCTGAAAAGGGAAACATTGTTAATGTTTATGATATCAGAGGAAACCTGTTGGATCATTTTACGGTTAATGGTGAATTTTATGATTACAATATGAGGAAATTCAATTCAGGGATTTATTTCTTTAATATTGCAAATAGCATAAACACTCAAAATTTTAAAATAATTAAAAACTAAAAGGCCTGATTTACCGCAAAGACCTTAGAGTTTTTGATGAGAGGGGTTTGAATGGCTGCGGCATAGCGCAGCTCTTCAAACCCCTCTCCATTTTATGACATCACAAACCCTTTTTCATTCCGGGGAGCCAGCCCCGTAAAAAGTGGCCTAAAATTGAGATGACAATCACCAGATTAAAAATGGGAAACCTGGCAGGTTTTTCTTTAATCACTTCATTCCAACTTTCAGAAATTCAGAACACCGTTGAGGAGGTAAACCTGCCAGGTTTATTAAAATCCTGCAGCATTTTACATCTGTTGTTTTCCCTTTGATATTTTCGTTAATAGTCACAAGCCCCGGAAAAAGTCACCACAAAGTGCTACGACAATCCGCCGATTAAGATGGGAAACCTGGCAGGTTTTTGTTTAAACACTTCATTCCAACTTTCAGCAGGTCAGAACACCGTTGAGGAGGTAAACCTGCCAGGCTTATTAAAATTCTGCAGCATTTCCCATTTTATTTTTTTCCAGGATATTGTCATTAATATCAGCAGATTGGCTGAGATGAATCCATTATTGTGTCAGCAATAGCTTGGCTGTTTGGTTCTTGCCGTCGAATTTGAACCGACACAGGTAAATGCCTTCGGGGATTTCCATTTCAACACTATTGAAATTTTGTTGCTGTAATTTAAAGGAAATAACTTTCTGTCCCGAAAGGTTAAATATTTCAATCTCCCGGCCCAACAATTCCGGGCGGGAACACTCAAGGTAAATTCCTTTTCCGGATGAAAAAATCCTGAACTCATCTGCATTATTGTCCGGAGAAGAAATCCCAATTGTAGCAGTATCAGTAGTTAGGTCATCCCATGTATTGAGGATTTTGGCGGCCATGGTAATGGTAATTTCAACACTACCTTTTGCTTCGTTGGAAAGATACACTTCGGCTGTTGAGGCATCCTGATAAATTACCGTATCAATTTCAAGCCCCGAAGGGGCATTGTTTATAGAAAAATATTTTTTCTTGAGAATTTTCCTGCTAAAATAATCATCAAAAAGCTTGATCTCCAATTGAGTATTACTTTGGATTGTTGTAAGTTCAGCCGAAGGATTCAGTGAAATTCCGGGCAGGCTGTAATCCATCCAGTTGAGCCGGCTGAGCAACCAGTTTCTGAAATTATCCACTTCATCCTCATAGGTATTGTTTTGCCAATTGTAATTTGGCCAGACATATTCACCCAGAATGGGCCATCTCTCATAATTTCTTTCCTGAGCCTCATCGATAAACACAGTAATTGAATCTATAAAATATTCAATACTTTCATCGCTGAGCTGATTTTGCCTCAAATCGAGCCAGCGCATTTTCGATAAACCTTTAAAGTAGGAATCCTCCATCAGTCTTTTCCACCAAAACATAATTCCCCAATCAACGGGTTCAACCATTGGGTAAACCCAACCTGATATTTCTACTCCGGGCTGCCAGTAATCCACGTTGGCGTAACCCAGGTTGAAATCCCATGCCGGCCCTGCAAATAATTTTCCTCCATCACTGTCCTTTTCCTTAAAAAAATAGGTGCTGTATCTGTATTTATCCACCTCCTTCGAAAGTTCATTCAATAGCATCTGATCGACAAATGATCCGGTATTCAGGTAACTGTTATAGCCCAGATCAGGATCATTAAAATCATCACCGGTTAGTGTATTTTCAGTATCGGAAATGTAATTCCTGATGTAGGCTTTTTGTGCAGAAACCAATTCATCGGAAGCCGGATAATAATACTGGAAAATGATGTGCATTGCATTTGGATAAGGAGGATCAGGCACCGATAACCAGCCATCAACGTTCATCTGAAAATCTGAATCAATTTTATCAACCCTCACAATGTAACCACCTGTAAGATCATCTCCCAAAATTTCATCGGGCTTGAGGGTTGCAATATTCACGCGGTTTTGATCCTTCTTAATTTTTTCCATCATCACATACACCCCCTGATAATCACCATTAAGAATTACCTCACAAAAAACCGTACGTGTGCAATACTCTCCCATATTTCGGGATATCCAATACGACACCACATTGCGAAGCATGGATTTATCTCCGTAAGGCGCATACAATACCCAGTCGTTTTCTTCGGGCATACCAAGTATCGAAACATCAAGATTTTCCCCCTGATAATCGCGGGTCTCGAAACTATAAGATTTTTTAGGATAAAAATACTGGGATGATTGCCCTCTGACTTCAATGCCAACATATCCGTCATAATCATTAAAGGGGTCGTTTTGATTGTTCATCATCCCGGGGCCATTGTCCACAATTCCCATGTGAGCAGTTATTTTAGGCTCATCCGGAATTTCCTGACCGTAGGTATTGATTACTACGATAGGTAAATTTGAAGTCAGCTCATCGGTGATGCCATAGCCCGGATGCTGAGATTTTACTGATACAGGAAGGCTAAACAGTATCGCTATGAATAAAAATAACCCTGATTCGAAAATAGTTTTTGGCATGTGCATGATTGATTTCCCGTTTTAATGTTTGATGCAATTTGTCATAGCGTCAAAAGTACGCATAATTGCTGCATAGCCTGCAATTTATGCCACAATTATGGCAGATTTGCAGTGTTTTTTTTGGAGAGTTAAACTTGAGAAAAAAATCAGCAGATTGGGGAAAAAATCATAAGAAGCCAGCAGATAGACTTTACATTTTTGCAATGGCTCTGTTGATGTTGCGGGCAATAAAAGGGCCTTCATACACAAAGCCGGTATAGACCTGTACAAGGTCAGCGCCTGCCATCAATTTTGCAAGTGCATCTTCGGGGGTAAAAATACCACCAACGCCAATGATTGGAAAGGCTTTCCCTGATTTTTCGGCAAGATACCTGATAACTTCTGTTGCTCTTTCGCGGATCGGGGAGCCACTCAATCCACCATTGCCAATTTGTGATACCTCAGCAGCGGGTGTTACAAGTCCGCTTCGAGCCACGGTGGTATTGGCGGCGACTACTCCATCAATCTTTGTCAGGGAAACAATATCGATGACTTCGTCCAGTTGTTTTTCGTTGAGGTCGGGCGAAACCTTTAAAAGCACGGGCTTTTGCAGGGGCTTGTCGTGGTTGATCTGCTGCAACCTGTTCAGGATTTTCATGAGTTTATCCTGATCCTGCAATTCACGAAGATCGGTAATGTTGGGGCAGCTCACATTAACCACAAAATAGTCCACCACATGAAAAAGTTTTTCGAAACATTCAACATAATCATCTATGGCTTTTTCGTTGGGAGTAGCGGTATTTTTACCAATATTCCCCCCAACGATAATATCTGATTTGCGCTTCCGCAGATTCTTTACTGCCGCGTCAGCTCCAATATTATTAAAGCCCATGCGGTTGATCAGCGCTTTATCCTTCGGCAAACGAAAAAGCCGGGGTTTGGGATTTCCGGGCTGGCTCCGTGGGGTGATGGTTCCGATTTCGACAAAGCCAAACCCGAGATTTGCAAGCTGGTCGTACATGATGGCCTGCTTGTCGAAGCCTGCAGCAATGCCCACAGGATTGGGAAATTTTAAGCCTAAAAGTTCACGTTCAAGGCTCTTAGAATTTACACTGGTGTAATTTTTTGAAAGGGACGACAGGCCGGGAATTTTATACAATGCCTGTAAACCTGAAACCACCAAATGATGGATGGTTTCAGGGGAGAGGTTAAAAAAAAGTGGCCTGACCAATGATTTGTACATCAGCATTACTTGTCTTCGGGGGAACTTTGGCCGGTGCTTTCTTTTTTCTCAAGGGACTCTCCTTGTGTTTCGGCAGCAACATCCTCAGCTTCGCTGATTTCTGCTTCCGGCTCCTCTTCAGGAAATTCGAGTAAGTTTTTTGATGCCAGCAAATTGTACCAGGCCAGCATTTTTTTAATATCTGAGGTATAAACCCGATCTTCATCGTAATCAGGGAGAATTTCCTTCATAAAAGCTTTCAGAATTTCACCATCCGATTTTGAATCGATGGCTTCCCTGCCTTCATATTTCTCAAAAACCTTTTTAAAAACTGCTTTTAATTCAACATCTTCACCGTGGGTAAAAACACTGATTTCGGCAAGTGAGCTGATTCTTTCGTGAGCAAAAGCAGGAAATCTTTTCCCGTCAATTAATGACTCAACGATAACTCCGTTTTTGGATTGCCCAATGTTTTGATACAATCCGGGTCTTCCTGATATTGCTAAAATGTCTTTTAATTCCATATTTAAAATTTTTCTGCAAAATTAGATAATTATACTTGGATTTAGTTTTCAGCTTATAAACGAACAAATTTTGATATTAGCTTATGAACGGGCTGATGCCCACATAATTTTGAGGACTGACACATTTCATTTCTGCTTTCACTTCATCCTTTATTTCCAGTGATTCAATGAAACGGTGCAGGCTTTCTTTGGTAATTTTTTCGCCGGTTCTGGTTAGCACCTTCAAGGCTTCGTAAGGGTTGGGGTAGTTTTCACGGCGAAGAATCGTTTGAATGGCTTCTGCAACCACTGCCCAGTTATTTTCGAGGTCTGCATCAATTTTTTCCTTATTCAGAATTATTTTGTCAAGCCCTTTGAGCAGGGATTTAAAGGCAATGATGGAATGAGCAATGGGAACCCCGATATTCCGGCTAACGGTAGAATCGGTAAGGTCGCGCTGTAAACGCGAAATGGGAAGTTTTGCCGAAAGGTGCTCAAACATGGCATTGGCTATGCCAAGGTTACCTTCCGAATTCTCAAAATCGATGGGATTAACTTTATGTGGCATGGCCGATGAACCCACCTCACCTTTTTTAATTTGCTGCTTAAAATACTCCATCGAGATATAGCTCCACATATCCCTGCTGAGATCGATCAGAATATTATTGATCCGTTTGTGGGCATCAAAAAATGCAGCCATGGTATCGTACTGCTCAATTTGTGTAGTAACAAACTGTCGTTCCAGTCCGAGTTTGGTACGAAGAAAGGCATTGGCAAAATCCACCCAGTCGATATCAGGATAAGCAACTAAATGGGCGTTAAAATTCCCGGTAGCTCCTCCAAATTTACCGGTGAAAGGGATGCCGCGCAGCAGGCTGAGTTGCTGCTCAAGCCTGTCGTTGAAAACATAAATTTCTTTCCCGAGGGTGGTCGGACTGGCCGGCTGCCCGTGAGTTTTAGCCAGCATTGGGACATCCTTCCACTCAAAGGAAATTTCGTAGAGCTTTTGCTGTATTTCCTCGAGCAATGGAGAAATTTCATTTTTCCAGGCATCCTTTAGCGAGATAGGAACAGCGGTGTTGTTGATGTCTTGTGAAGTAAGCCCAAAGTGGATAAACTCCTTATATTTCCCCAAACCCATCTCATCAAATTTATCCCTGAGGAAGTATTCCACTGCTTTCACATCATGATTGGTTACTTTTTCAATCTCCTTGATTTTTCTTGCATCCTTGTTCCTGAAATTTTCGTAAACAGCCCTCAACTTTTCAAACATCGAAAAATCGAAATCATCAAGTTCTGGCAAGGGATAAACACAAAGGCTTATAAAATACTCAATCTCTACCAAAATTCTGTATTTGATGAGTGCGGCCTCCGAAAAGTATTTCTTCAGGTTTCCGGTTTTGCTTTTGTATCTGCCGTCCAACGGCGATATTGCCCAAAGTTCATTGTTCTCTTTCATAATGTAAAAATGATTTTATCGGGCAAATGTCGCATTTCCATTGATTTCTCAATAATATTTTTATTAAATTCATCAAAATCATTTTCCGCCGGATTGCGATCATATGAAGCTGAGGTGAGAGCATTCAGGAAAATAATATTTTGTTTAGTTTACACAAAGTGAAGAAGATAAATAGCTGTTAGAGTTTGTTAAAAGCCTAAAAATTTTATATCTAAATAATCCAAATATCTTTGTCGTCAAATACTTACATTTTTAATAATTTAAAAAATAACAAATGAAATCAGAGAATGCAGGTTTTATGACAAGGCAGGTTCACGCAGGTGAATTTAATGATCCGTTAGGTAGTGCAACTGTACCAATTTATCAAACATCAACATTTAAATTCAAGAATGCAGACCATGGTGCAGCCTGTTTCTCGGGTGAAAGCGATGGATATATTTATACCCGTCTCGGCAACCCAACCATAGACGCACTGGAAGATGCAGTGGCCAATCTCGAGCGTGGCTACAAAGGAATTGCAACTGCCTCAGGCATGGCTGCAATTACCACCGTTTATATGACTTTTCTGGGTGCAGGAAAACACATCGTTAGTCATAATGCTCTCTATGGACCTGCACGCGGAGTAATGGAAACAATTTTCTCCAGGTTCGGTGTTGAATACTCTTATGTGGACACCACCAACCTTGACGAGGTCAGAAAAGCCATTCGTCCAAATACCACGATGATTTACACCGAAACCCCTGCAAACCCGACTATTGGCATCACCGACCTGAAAGCTTTGGCTGAAATTGCTCACCAACATGATATACCTTTGGTTGTGGATAATACATTTT
>JAIOZV010000112.1 GCA_021740425.1 Bacteroidales bacterium
ACCCACGTTTTGTAGTAGCCGCCAAAATTGTTGATTACCGCCGTCATAAACTCCAGCGGATAATGCGCTTTGAGGTATAGACTTTGGAAACTCTCCACGGCATAGGATGCCGAATGTGCCTTCGAAAATGCATATCCGGCAAACGACTCCACCTGCCTCCACACTTCTTTGGTGGTTGCTTCGGGGCGCCCCAATTCTTTTGCCTTTTCATGAAACCTTTCAACAATCCGCTGAAACTCCTCCCTGCCGCGGACTTTCCCGCTCATGGCGCGGCGCAGCACATCCGATTCCGCCAGGTCGAGGCCGGCATAGTGGTGGCACACCTTGAGTACATCTTCCTGATATACCATTACTCCGTAAGTTTCGCGCAATTGCTGCTCCATCACAGGATGGAAGTACTCGAAGTCGTGCGGGTTGTGAAAGCGGTGGATATATTCGCGCATCATCCCCGAACGGGCTACGCCGGGCCTGATGATAGAGCTTGCCGCCACCAGCGTGATGTAATTGTCACAATGAAGTTTTGTGAGCAACCCCCGCATGGCCGGACTTTCGATGTAGAAACAGCCGATGGTTTCCGCATTTTTGAGCTGAGTTTTCACCTGAACATCTTTTTTAAATTTCCTCACGTTGTGCACATCCACCTCCTCGCCCCGGTTGCGCAGGATGATGTCAGCACACTCTTTGATATGCCCGATCCCTCGCTGGCTGAGGATATCCATTTTTTCGAAACCGATATCTTCGGCCACATACATGTCCCACTGGGTGGTGGGGAAACCTTTTGGAGGCATGTCGAGCGCGGTGTAGCAGGTGATGGGTTCTTCGGAAATAAGCATCCCTCCGGCATGAATACTGCGCAGGTTGGGGAAGTCGGTCATCATTGCGGCGATCTTCAGAATTTGTGCTGTTACACTGTCGCGGTTTTGCCGCCGTTCGGGAAAATCCACCAGTTCGTCGGTTTCGGCTTTGGGCAGGCCATACACTTTGGCCAGCTCACGGATGGGTGAGCGATCTTTAAAAGTACTGATGGTTCCCATGAGGGCGGTGTGCAGACGGCCATAGCGTTTAAAAATATAATCGATTACTTCATCGCGCTCCTTCCAGGAATAATCGATGTCGAAATCAGGCGGACTGCTCCGCTTAGGATTGATGAAGCGTTCGAAATACAGATCCAGCTCGATGGGATCCACGTCCGTAATTTTGAGGCAATAGGCCACCACACTGTTGGCACCACTTCCTCGCCCCACATGGTAAAAGCCGCGGTTCATCGAGTACCTCACGATATCCCATGCCATCAAAAAATAAGACGAAAACCCCAGATTATCAATGATTTCCAGCTCATGGCTGATCCGCTGTTTGGCGATTTTATTTTCCTTGCCATAGCGGTAAACCATGCCATCCAAAGCCAGTTTTTCCAATAAAATTTTATCATCGTAGTGGCTGCCGGTAAAGCGTTGTTTATTTTTTACGGATTTGTAATCAAAGTCGATGGAGCAGCCGGCCATTAGTTTTTCGGTGTTCAGGAAGATTTCGGAATAGGGTTCAAAAATCTTCCTCAACTGATCATGGGTTCTGAAAACCTCATCTTTGCCGGCAAGGTCGGCATCCGTGAGCATGGTGAACAAAGTATTTTTGTTGATTGCCCGCAAATTGCGGTGAAGCAGATAGCCGTTTTCATCACGAAAAGTCACCGGGTTACAAATGACCAATTTGGAAAGATCGCCTGAAAAAGGAGAGGAAATAATTTTGCGCACCTCCGAAGGCTTCACGCCGATGTATTCGTTTTCGTTTAGTTTTCTGTTGGGTAAACCTGAAAATAACCAGATCACGAACACATTTTGAAATTCAAAGGGCTCATCGGGGAGTTCAATTTTATTGAGGCTGTGATGTGAATAAAACTCGTTGAGTTCTCTGAACCCCTCATTGTTTTTGGCAATGCCGATGTATAACAATTTATCATCACGGCGAAACTCTATGCCGCCAACTGGTTTAATGCCTGCTTTTTTACAGGCTTTCACAAAATCGATTGTACCGGTGGAGTTGTTGATATCGGTGAGAGCCATGGCTTCTGTACCATATTTTTTAGCTTCGGCCACCAATTCTTCGATGGAAAGTGTGCCGTATCTTAAACTGTAGTATGAATGTGCGTTGAGGATCAAAGTATAAACTTAAAGTGATTATTATTTAATCATTTTCAAGTTTACAATATAGTCATTTAATTGAAAAAACATTACAACTTTTTTCTCAGCCACTTCATCAGAGCGCAGGGATGGCGCATCCTGTTTATTAGGAATTATGATATGGTTCGTTTTTGATGATCGAGAAAGCCCTGTATAATTGTTCCATAAATATTGTGCGGATAATCTGATGCGAAAAGGTCATTTTGGAGAGTGAAAGTTTTTCGTCAGCCGCCTGATACACTTCCTGAGAAAATCCGTAAGCACCGCCAACCACAAAATTTATGGCCTTGCCTCCTGCATTCATTCTTTTTTGAAGCATACCTGCGAACTCCACCGAATCGTACATTTTTCCTCTTTCATCCAGCAAAATGGTATAGTCACCAGGTTCAAATTTTTTTAGTATCAATTCGCCCTCTTTCTTTTTAAAATCATCAGCCGAAAAGCTTTTGGTATTCTTCAGGACAGGAATAAGCACTTCTTCGAAAGGTAAATAATTTTCAACCCTTTTCCTGTAAATTTCAAACCCTTCCCTTACAAAACTTTGATGGGTTTTGCCAACAACTATTAATCTGATTCTCATATTACTGATTTTGGCATACAATCTGAAAGATATTTCCTGATCTTTCAGAAAACAATAAAAAAAATTTAACTTTGCCGTAAAAGCAAAAGTAACGAAAAACGAGGTATAAAAAGTGAAACAACTTGCTACATCAATATTTGCTGCATTGTGCATTTTAATTTTTTCGGGAGTCACCAGCAATGCAAAGGCTCAGGAATCCGAAATAACCAACGAAATTGTAAAATGCCTGAGTTCTGCAAACGCCTCAAAACTGGCCACTTATTTCAATACTTCGCTCGACCTCACACTTCCCGGACATGAAGGTGCTTACAGTGCAAAACAGGCTGAACAAATTGTTAAAAAGTTTTTTTCAGAAAATCCGGTGAGCCAATTCTCACTCGAACACACAGGAAATTCTAACAACGGTTCCCGTTACCTCATCGGATCCTACAAAACCACCTCCCTCAAAAATTACAGGGTTTACATTTTGATTAAAAAACGCAATGAGGATCAGAACATTCAGCAACTTCAGTTTGAAGTAGATTAACTGAAACAAACCATTGCAGGACAGTATGAATCCTGACACCTTTTAAAACACCCCATCCATTTTATTTTTTGGTTCCACTGCAATTTTAGTGGAAGATATTATTTGGAACAGATAGAAAAGCTTGCACTTACCAATCAGTGTCTGCAAAATTTTTTAATACCCGTGCAAAACCGTCAAAAACATAGGTATTTATAAAATTGTATTTCAATAATTTATTATTTTTTGTTGCCCCAACAACTTTTTTTCGATACATTTGTTCTTTAATTTAAGCATACTTAAATTTTATTTTAATGAACAACAACATTTCGATTGCAACTGAAAATTTTATTAAAGTTATCTACAAATTCGAGCAAGGCGAAGTATCGGATACAAAACCCGGTTCGATTGCCAAAGAGCTGGGGATTTCGAGTGCTGCTGCAACCGACATGGCGCGTAAACTGGCTTTAAAAAAATTAATCGATTACAAAAAATATAAACAATTAAAACTTACCGTTGATGGAGAAAAACTCGCCTTGTCGATTGTTCGCAAGCACCGCTTATGGGAAACCTTTCTCCACAATATTCTCGGATTGTCGATGCATGAAATACATCGTGAGGCCGAATTGCTGGAACATTCAACTTCTAATTTTCTTGCAAATAAAATCAGTCAGTATTTAGGCAATCCAACAACTGACCCGCACGGCGATCCAATTCCTGATGAACATGGCGAAATTCACCCGGATACACTTAGCGTTGCTTTATCTTTGGCAGAGCCCGGATGTGATTATGAAATCGTAAGGCTTTCAGGCTCCGATAAAGAATTTTTTGATTTCTGCCAATCAAATCATCTTTCTGTAGGAAATAATTTGGTGGTAAAAAAGCAATACAGTACCAATTGCATGACCGAAATAGAAATAGACGAGGTGAAATTGTTGCTGAACCAAAATTTAGCAACGACCATATATGTTAAAAAGTTAAATTCAAAATAAATGATCAAATTCATAATTTTAAGTATTCCACCAGGTTCAATGATTGTAGCAGGCTTTGCAGTTCTGGGAATCATTTTCTGGATTTTCTGGCCAAAAAGAGGGTTGCTGGCCTTGCTGCAAAAAATAAAAATGAACAATGAAAGGGTTCAACTTGAAGATGCCCTCAAATACTTGTTCGACTGCGAATACAACAGCAATATGTGCAACATGAACAGTATTGCAGGCAATCTCAATATTTCGGATGACAAGGCAGGCCAATTGATTGAACGATTGCTCAGCATGGGTTTGATTACAATGGATAATCAAAACATTTCGCTGACCGACACCGGAAAATCCTATTCACTTCGGGTGATAAGGGTACACCGGATATGGGAAAGATACCTTGCCGATGAAACCAGTATTGCTCAGGCAGACTGGCACAATGAGGCCGACCGCATTGAGCATTTCGTTACCCGCGAAGATACCGAAAAACTGGCCGCCCAAATGGGCAACCCGGTATTTGATCCGCATGGAGATCCCATTCCCTCGATTGATGGTGATTTGCCCGAGCCTAAAGGAAAATTGCTGAATCACATGAAAGAAGGTGAATCCGGGCAGATTATCCACATCGAAGATGAACCGCGAAGCATCTATGAACAATTGGTGGCGCAAGGATTATATCCGGGCATGCCGGTTTTTGTTACAGGTGTTGATAACGGGAAAATTATTTTTGCAGCAAATGGCGATGAATGTATTCTTACGCCGCTTTTCGCTGCACAAATTACCGTTGAAGCTCTTTCAGACAAAACTCCGGTTTCGGCAAAACACGAGCTTTTATCATCGCTGGAATTGGGAGAGCGAGCTGAAATTGCAGGAATTTCGCCGAATTGCAGGGGGCAGCAACGCAGAAGACTTATGGATTTGGGTGTTGTTCCCGGAAGTATGGTTTCGGCTGAAATGAAAAGTGCTTCAGGCGACCCGGTAGGTTACAGGGTGATGGGAACCACCATTGGTATTAGAAAACAACAAGCTGATTTAATTTTTATCCATAAAAACAATGACGACACCAAAAAATAACTTAAACAATTGCGCTACCTGTCCGGTACATAATAAAGAAAACCTGATAAAACTCGGGCTCAGTTTGGATGAGATCGACTACGTAATTACAATGGCAGGCAATCCCAACACCGGAAAAAGTACGGTTTTCAACAATCTTACAGGTTTGCGGCAACATACCGGCAACTGGCCGGGAAAAACGGTTACCCGCGCCGAAGGTGGTTTTATTTACAACGAAAAACGCTACAAAGTGGTGGATTTGCCCGGCACTTATTCTCTGCTTTCAACCAGCACGGATGAGGAGGTAGCACGAAACTTCATCTTATTCGGCCAGCCTGATGTTACCGTTATTGTTGTAGATGCCACAAGGCTGGAACGCAACCTCAATCTGGCATTACAGATTCTTGAAATCACCGACAGGGCTGTACTTTGCCTCAATTTGATGGACGAAGCCAGACGAAATCAAATCGAAATTGATGTCAGAGAACTCTCAAAGGAATTGGGTATTCCGGTTATTCCGGCCTCGGCACGCAGAAAAGTCGGAATGAATGAACTGCTTGCTGCCATCGAAGAGGTGGCTTCGGGAAAGTATGTTTGCAGGCCCCACAAAATAAAAAGCCGATCTGCCAAATTAAATCATGCCATTTCAAACTTGTCGGCAAAACTTGCCAAACATTTCCCTAAACTCCCAAACCTCAATTGGGTAGCCCTGCGCCTGCTCGAAGGCGACAACAGCATTATCGAAGCTGTTCAATCGGGCGAACTGGGGAGCATAAATGCACAAACCGAAACCGCCCAGGCCTAAAACTGAAAACGATGAACAAGAACGAATTACAAGAAAGAAACGAAATACTGTCAGAGGCAAACAAAGCACGCTGGGATCTTGGGGTTAACTTCCACGATACCGTAATTGAAGCAATTTATGAAGATGCCTCAAGAATTGCCAGAAAAACAGTAAAACAGCAGGGCGAAAAAGCCGCTTATAGCCTTGATTTGAAAATTGATAAAATTGTAACCAGCAGGTGGCTTGGGTTTCCGCTGATGTTCCTGATGCTGGCCGTAGTTTTCTGGCTAACGGTAGCAGGTGCAAATTATCCTTCAGGACTTTTGGCATCGTTTTTAATAGATTATATGCACCCCATTTTAAAACAGGCTGCTGCTTCCATCAATATGCCCTGGTGGCTCGATGGTGTTTTAATTGATGGAGCCTATCTTGCCATGGCATGGGTAATTGCAGTAATGCTTCCTCCTATGGCTATTTTCTTTCCACTTTTCACCTTGCTTGAAGACTTGGGCTATTTACCCAGAGTTGCTTTTAACATGGACAGCATGTTTCGCAGGGCAGGTGCTCACGGAAAACAAGCCTTAACTATGAGTATGGGATTTGGCTGTAATGCTGCCGGAGTTATTGCTGCCCGGGTTATCGACAGTCCGCGCGAAAGATTGATCGCTATTATTACAAATAACTTTTCGTTGTGCAACGGACGATGGCCAACACAAATACTCATTGCAACCATTTTTATTGGCAGCCTTGTTCCGGCAGGAATTGCAGGATTTGTTTCTGCAGGTGCCGTGGTGGGAATAGCCATTCTTGGTATTTTTTTCAGCCTTGTGGTATCATGGGGATTGAGTAAATCTGTATTGAAAGGCGAAGCATCGGCTTTCAGTCTTGAACTTCCCCCCTACAGGCCACCACGGATTTTACAAACCATTTACACTTCACTTATCGATCGTACCGTGTTTGTGCTGTGGCGCGCCATCGTTTTCGCGATTCCTGCCGGTGTTGTTATCTGGCTGGTTGCCAACATCCATATTGCCGACCTCAGCCTTGCTGAACATTTCATCCAATGGTCTGGTCCTTTTGCCTTGGTTTTTGGCCTCAACGGGGTTATTTTACTGGCTTATATCATTGCCATCCCAGCCAACGAAATTGTTATTCCAACTGTGCTGATGCTAACCGTTTTAAGCACAGGAACTCATGGCATGGGCGAAGGAACCGGTGTAATTTTTGAGCTCGATTCAGTTGGCGACACGGCAAACATTCTTCACGCCGGAGGGTGGACTTTACTTACCGGAATAAATCTGATGCTGTTCAGCCTGCTGCACAACCCATGTTCAACTACTATTTACACCATTTACAAGGAAACGAGAAGTGTAAAGTGGACTATGGTTTCAACATTTCTTCCCATCGTTTTAGGCTTTATTGTAACTTTTTTCACCACTCAGATTTGGTATTTGTGGTTTAGTTAGTGTACTAAAGCAGCAGGATTTTAAAATTCGATGAGCTGGCCCTGTTCGGGGATTATGATTTTTACACCCAACTTGTTTTTAAGCAACAACTGTTTGTAAATTAAATATTTGTTCTCATCAGCTTCTTTCCACGAAGGTTTGATCCCGGTAACGATCACCGGAATTCCCCTGAGCGCTTCATGAAAGTTTTCCATATCGGTAATTTTTGCAAGATTTTCCAACTCAGCAAAAAATAATTTAGGTGTCAGATGCCCGAAAAGTTGGGTTTCAGGTTGTTGATCAGGATAGGAACACTCCATAAAAATAGCGCTTAGCCTTCCTTCGCGAATTATTGGTGCAATAAAATTCCAGATTTCGCCAAGATGGCCTGAACCTTCAATTTCATCGGCGCCGGTGTCGCCGAGATAAAGGACGTAGTTTCCAAAACTATCAATAAGGAAAGCAGTGGAAGTATAAGGTTCCTGATGGCTGACCATAAATGAAGTTACTTTAAAACCTGTATTTTCGATGTTCTGTATCTGTTTTGGGATAAGGGTTTTATAGCTCAAAACATTCAATTTCAACCCTGATCCGTCATCAGTAAAATTTGGCCATGTTTCCCAATCAAAAATATTGTTTTTTAGGAAGTCGATGGTTTGGGCACTGCCGTAAATGTTTGAATGTTTTAATGCAGGAGAAGCAATTACAAGTCCTGCAACATGATCGAGATGGGCATGTGAAATCAAATATCCTTTTATCAGCTCCCTGAAAATAAAAGCTGTTTTTGTGATATTATCGCCGGAAGGGACAAACACATTATTAAAATTCCCCATTTTTTCGGCCTGAGCAATTCCTGTATAAACAGTACCGGCGTCAAGGCAGATAAAATCGTTTGAATTTTTGGATGCCAGAAGGTAGGCAGAAAGGTTATTTTCTTCGATACCACCACCCGAGCCTAAAACAACACATTTAAATGTGGTGGATGCATTGGACTGAGAAAATGCCGGATTCAAAAATATCAGCAGGGCAAATGCAATGAGCAGGAATGGGGTTCTTTGTATCATGTTTTTCATTAGTGAAATTATTTATTTGTCAAAAATACTACTAACCTGAAAAATTCGTGAATTAATCAGGCTAAATTCATTTTCTGTGCATTTATCTCTTTGCAACATTGCAAATAATTTTATTTTTGCCCTCAGTTAATCAAAACATCAACAAATTACGAAAACTTATGAAGAAAGCACTTACCATTTTAACTGCGGCATTACTGCCGGCATTTTCATTTGCCAGTGAGGCCGACCTTGCCATTCCTGATGGGATTCATAACCAGCCCATACTTTATTGGGGTTTCCTTATCACATTTGCAGGATTTCTTTTCGGACTGTATCAGTTTGTGAAAGTAAGAAAAATTAAAGCCCATAAATCGATGCTCGATGTGGCAGATGTAATTTATGAAACAGGAAAGACATATCTTGTTCAACAGGGGAAATTCCTTGCCATCCTTTTCATATTCATCGGAGCTGCCGTAGCCTTTTATTTTGGCTATCTTTCAGAAGCAAATTTTGGTATCGGGGGTGTATTGATGATCCTCGGCTGGACCGTGGTAGGGATTTTAGGCAGCTACAGCGTGGCATGGTTTGGAATCAGGATGAACACTCTGGCCAATTCAAGAATGGCGTTTGCTTCCTTAGAAAGAAAACCTATTAAGCTTTTAAACATTCCCTTGAATGCAGGTATGAGCATTGGGGTAGTTCTTATTTCGCTTGAGCTGATTATGATGTTGATCATTTTGATGTTTGTCCCAGGCGAGTATGCAGGAGCAAGTTTTATTGGCTTTGCTATCGGTGAATCTCTGGGAGCTTCGGTTTTGAGGATTGCCGGTGGTATTTTTACCAAAATTGCAGATATAGGCTCCGACCTGATGAAAGTGATTTTTAAAATTGGTGAAGACGACCCGCGTAACCCCGGAACCATTGCCGACTGTGTGGGTGATAACGCCGGTGACAGTGTTGGTCCAACCGCTGATGGTTTTGAAACTTATGGCGTTACAGGTGTTGCATTAATTTCATTCATCCTGCTGGCGGTGACCAGTGTTGAACTTCAGGTCCAATTGCTTACCTGGATTTTCCTCATGCGCATCCTGATGATCGTTACCTCTGTGGTTTCATTCTGGATAAATGGAGCAATAACCAAAGCCAAATATCAACATGTTGATGATCTGGATTTTGAAAAGCCATTAACCTCATTGGTTTGGATTACCTCCCTCCTTTCGATTGTAGTTACTTTCATCATCAGCTATCTTACCATTAAGGATTTACCCAATAATATGTGGGTTATCCTTTCGGTTATCATTAGTGCCGGAACACTTGGTGCCGCCCTGATTCCTGAATTTACCAAATTGTTTACCAGCCCCAAATCAACCCATGTCAACGAAGTTGTGGAAGCCTCCAAAAAAGGAGGTGCTTCACTGAATATTCTTTCAGGTCTTGTAGCCGGAAATTTTAGTGCTTTCTGGATGGGCATGGTATTTTTTGGTTTGATGTTCATCGCCTATTACGCCAGTACTTTTGGCTTGGGTGAATTGATGATTTATCCTTCCATTTTTGCTTTTGGCCTGGTGGCCTTTGGCATGTTGGGCATGGGTCCCGTTACCATTGCTGTAGATAGCTACGGCCCGGTAACCGACAACGCACAATCCATTTATGAACTTTCACTCATCGAAGAAGACATAAAAAAAATCACACCTGAAATCGAAAGAGATTTTGGGTTTACACCGGATTTTGAAAAATCAAAATACTACCTCGAGGCAAACGATGGTGCAGGAAATACATTTAAGGCTACTGCCAAACCTGTTTTGATTGGTACTGCTGTTGTTGGAGCCACAACCATGATTTTCTCCCTTATTCTGGTGATTAAAAGCACACTGGGCGTTACGCCCGAAACCATCCTCAATTTGCTGAACCCCTATTCAATTTTCGGATTTCTGTTGGGTGGCGCTGTAATTTACTGGTTTACCGGAGCATCTATTCAGGCGGTTAGCACTGGAGCTGCCCGGGCTGTTGAATTTATTAAGAAAAACATCAACCTCGATCCCAATGCACCTAAAAAAGCTGATGTGGAAAAATCGAGGCAGGTGGTTAAAATTTGTACCGTATATGCACAAAAAGGGATGTGGAATATTTTTATTGCTATTTTCTCTTTTGCCCTGGCCTTTGCTTTCCTTTCATCACCAACAGGCCTTGAAGAAGGTATGTCAGGTGCCGATTCACTCAAGTATTCCCTGCCGGTTTCGATGTTTGTGAGTTACCTCATTTCGATTGCATTTTTTGGTTTATTCCAGGCAATTTTTATGGCAAATGCAGGCGGTTCATGGGATAATGCCAAAAAAGTTATCGAAGTGGATATGAAAGAAAAAGGCACAGAATTGCATGCTGCCTCTGTTGTTGGCGATACTGTGGGCGATCCGTTTAAAGATACCTCTTCGGTTGCATTGAACCCAATTATCAAGTTTACCACCTTATTTGGCTTGCTGGCAATGGAAATTGCTCTGGCAGAACATTTTAGGCCTTACGCTCCTTATGTTGGAGTAGCCTTCCTGATCATCGCACTCTACTTTGTTTACCGCTCATTTTATAAAATGCGCATTAACGAATAAAGTATTGATTTGTATAAAAAAAAGAGCCATCTGCCTTTAGGCGGATGGCTCTTTTTGTTTGCCTTGCATGCAAATCAATCCGACAGTTTACGAGTTTGGTTTGCATGTTTCTGTGAAAGGGATAAATAAATGATGTTTCATTACATTCCACATTTACTCTAATCGATTTTGCGGCAAAGTATAGAAACCGGCTTTCCCGGGGTTAAACCTGTCAGGTTTCTGCCATTGGCATCGCTATGCGAAAAAACCTGACAGGTTTCAAAAATTCTAAGGGTTGTGCCGGAAGCATTCCTAAGGGGCAATCCCCTCCTTTCAGTCAGGGTTTGACTTTGGGCTTCTGGCTCAGTCAGGGTTTGACTTTAAGTCAAGCCCTGACTATCTCCCGAGAGTCAAGCCCTGACTATTCCCCGAGAGTCAAGCCCTGACTTTACCTGCTTGAGAGCATAGCCCTGACTTTTGCAAATCAAAAAAAAATTCGCCGCTTCGCGGAAATAGATAAATTGGAAAATAGTCAATGCGGCCTAAAGGCCGCTAATCCCGTAGGCAGCGCACTGAGAACCCGCGAGCCTCATTGTTGAAAACGCGGATCACGCTGCCGTTATAGTAGTACATAGGCCTGCTCCAGGCTTTCGTGGATGGGTACTGCGTACATGACCACCAGTTGCCGAAGGAGCCCAGACTTAAGTATGATCCACTGTAGTAGTAGCCGCCCGGAAGTGCGGCAAATCCTGTGGCATTGTTGGCCTCTAAATCATTGCCAACCGCGCAAGTGTTAGTTGAAGGATTCCAACCTGAAGTTGCAGCCAGTGCTTTGGCAATGTAGGAGGTGTTGCTGTTGCACAAATATTCCGGCTGGCTGCTTACATAATCGGTAAGCTCAGTCCACTCGGCATCAGAGGGCAGATGCCAGCCATCGGGGCACACCCCCTTCACTCCACTGGGGTTATTGCTGCTTGATGCAGCACCTTGCATTATTGCATCCCAATCGTAAAGCCGCCCATAGATATCACAATTCGAGGTTTCGTTATCATAGCAATAATCATTGCCATAAGCACTTTGGTCATAATTCAGGTTTTCGGCCATCCAGCATTGGTCGCCAATTTGCACTGTTTCATACACATTGCCATCCCTCGAATCGGTGATATGATCGCCGCAACTCCATGCCACCACATCCACACTGAAAGTACAGCTACCCCCGTTTTGATCGGCAGTTGCCGTGAATTGATCCGTTTGAATAGCGAGAGGCGTACCACTACCTGCCAGCGTTACTGATTGTGTGCCGGTGGAGGTAAAAGTTCCGCTTCCGCTGAAACTGTATCCGTTTACGGTATTGGTTGAAATGCTCCAGACGCCTGTGTTGGTCACATCCACATCCAGGCTTACATATTCATATTCTGTAAGTGCAAATGTGGTATTGTAATCACCATTCACCACAGTGTTCTCACAGGCATTGCCGGAACCGATAGTGTAATAATCCCTTACACAGCGCACAGAGAACCCGGATGATTTGTCGTTGCTGTCACGGCCTATCATACTATAGTTGGAGCTAAGGGCCCGACGCCAGGCGTTCGTTAAATCATCACTCGATGTCCAAATGAATGCGTAGGTTGTGAGACGGTCAAATGTTAGATCCGTCCAACGACGTCCCCCCGGAAGGGCATTGAAACCACTGGAACCAAATGAAGGGTTTTGATCCAGACCGCCATTTGCCCATAAACCCGCGTTACCTGCTATTTGACTGCCCTGATCTGTCCCTCTCCAAGCTGTAGCACCTGAACATCCCACGCCCGTACCTGTACACATACCAAGACTTTCCTCCAGTGTTATCCATTCGGCATCGGATGGCAGATGCCACCCATCGGGGCAGGCTGTTGAAGAAGCAGGCCAATTGTATAGCACACCGTAAGTTTGAAAATTTGCAGCAGCTTTGGCTTCTGCAACATTGGTTCCCTGGTAACCATACACATAATAATAAGGATTGGTTTCCGACCCGGTGGCTGACGGCACCACCGCCGGTAAATACGCCAGGTTTTCAGCCATCCAGCATTGGGTTCCTATTCCAACAGTAGTGTAACTTTTATCATCACGGATGTCAACAAAAGACTGACCACAACTGAAAACCGGGCCATCGTAGTCCGTCATTGTTGGTGTGCCAGGCGAAGTGCCGGTTGCTGCCACCGGTGTAACTTCAAATGAAATGTATTTTCCTGCATCGGCAGATGCAAGCTCGTAAGTTTCAGCTGTTGCACCACTAATTGCGGACTGGTTTGTACCTGTTGCATCATCTGCATGATACCACTGGATGGTGCTTGTGCCTTCAGGGTCGTTTTCGAAGTCAGCATAGGTGTATGATCCGGTAAGGGCTCCGCCTACTTCCAAAACCCCACTAACAGTTGCATAGTAAGCTACCGGGGCAAGGTTTTGTGTTGGAAATGTCCGAACGGCACGTACCCTAAATTTGTAGGTCTTATTGCTGTAATGCTGGATGCCATCAGTGAAGTTTTGTCTCCAAGCGGTGTTGCTACTGCTTTCGCTAGAA